>NZ_JAWPOJ010000001.1:0-448479 GCF_033344235.1 Vibrio sp. Vb1554
TTGCAGGCTCATTGTCATCCAGAATTACGGATAACTTTCAGATATTGAAACCTGCATCTTCAAGTTGAATGGGTATATACAATATTTTTAGAAAGTTAGAAGTAAAGAACCGTACGCAAGCTACAAGTTGGGCTAAGAGAAACCTGTAGTACTAGTATTAACTTGCTGTAATAAAAAGAAAATACTCTATAAAGTACTAAATTTTATATTTATTATTAAAATGTCAGTCTGAAATATCATCCCATATTCAAACTTATTCCTATTCAGTTGACTATTAGACTTCTCATGTCGTGACGAATCTAGTCAGACGTGGACCAGAAGGTCTATTCAATTAATAAGCTAAGAGGGAATAAAAATGAGCGCAAGTGACAATGACACGTATTTAGGCGATGCAGGTGTAAATAACCAATTTGCTGATTTCGATGGCGGCGATGATTTGTTTATCGGTTTTGGTGGTAATGACTCGTTTGTTGGCGGTGGCGGTAATGATTATGTGATCGGCGGCGACGGCGACGATCGCCTAACTGGTGGTGCTGGAGATGACATCCTTAGGGCTGGTACAGGAAACGACTACCTCGGCGGTGGTACCGGTAATGACTTGCTGTTGGGTTTGTTGGGTGACAATAAATTAAATGGTGGTGTCGGTGAAGATATTCTTGTTGCTGGTTCTGGTGACAACGTTTTAGTTGGCGGCAGCAATGGCGATAAGTTTGTGTTCACGGATAAGTTTGGTGGCCATGGCGAAGCCAAAGTTGTTGATTTCACCATTGGTGAAGACTCTTTGCACATCATTAGCGACTCTGTCACTGACTTTGGTGATTTAAGCTTTAGCTACGATGCAGTTGGGAATGCAGTGTTTACCGATGGGGCTGATCTAACAGTGAAACTTATTGGCGTGACTGAAACTGACATCAACACCTATGGTGCAGATCTGTTCGTAATCTAAACGACTGAAAATAACTCTGGATGGGAATTAGTTTGCGTGGCTCTGCCATGCTGAGGTGCACTAATCGAACACTCTAGAGCGATTTGAGGTTACCTTAAGCTAGGCGCTAGTATTTCTGGCGCCTACAATTTTCACGTTAAACGGAAGTAGTCGTGCAAAAAACGGTTTTCAAAGAAGTGAAACAAAAACTATGCACGCTTGCGGGCTTGCTGATCGTTTTTAGCCTTTTTATCAACTTATTGGTTCTCTCGATTCCGCTGTACATGCTTCAAGTGTACAACCGGGTGATATCCTCCTACTCAACCGATACTTTATTCTTGCTCACTGTCATCGTAATTGTCGCGCTGTTAACCATGTCCATCATCGACATTGCACGAGCACAAATGAGTAAATCTTTTGGTTATTGGATGGACACAAAACTCTCCGCTTTCATGCTCAAGCGCACGATTCAATATCAATCACATACTGGGAAGAGTTATACCTCGCAAACTCTGAGAGACATTCAGAACATCAAAAGCTTTTTGAGCAGTCAAGCACCTTATCCACTGTTGGATGCGCCCTGGACACCGCTGTTTATTTTATTTGTGTATTTATTGCACCCGATACTAGGTCACATCGCGTTACTTGGATCTATCGTATTGTTTAGCCTAGGTCTACTTAATGAGCTAATGACGCGTAAAACAATGCAAGAGAGCGAAGTCAGAGCGATTTCTCATATCAACAACGCAGAATTAGCCACGCAAAACTCCAATTCAATTCTCGCAATGGGGATGATGAATGCATTTTTAGAGAAGTGGCAGTCGCGCGTGAGTGAAGTGAATGTGCTTGAAGAGCGAGTTGCAGGTAAGTCTATCTACATGGCTAACTTTTCTAAGTTTGTGCGTGGATCACTACAGATATTTTTACTGGGAGGTGGTGCATGGTTAGTAATCCAACATGAGATAACGGCAGGGGCGATGATCGCGAGCTCCATATTAATGAGTCGGGCATTATCGCCGATGGAGCAGGCGATAGGCACGTGGCGAAGTGCGATGTCTGCTAAAGGCGCCTATAAAAGGTTGAAAGAAATCGATGCGATCGTGCGCCAAGATGAATCAGATATGCCACTGCCTAAACCAAAAGGACACTATGAGCTTACCGGACTAGCCTATCGCCATCCTGGAGCAACCGAACCAGTGCTCTCATCGATCAGCTTATCGATTCCTCCGGGTGTTGCTGTTGGGGTGATTGGCCCTTCTGGTACGGGTAAATCGACGTTTGCTCGGCTGTTATTAGGTACGGTTAAGCCATTAGCGGGTAAAGTGACTCTTGATGGAATGGAAGTCTCCGTATGGGCATCTGAAGATCGCGGCGTGCATTTTGGGTATCTCGCTCAAGAGGTGGAGTTATTTCCTGGCACAATTCGAGAGAACATCGCGCGCTTTAAAGAAGAAGACCCGGTTAAAGTTATCAAGGCGGCGCAACTAGCAGGATGTCATGAATTAATACTCAAGAAAAACAAAGGCTATGATTGCATTATTGGTGAAAATGGCCGCGGTTTATCTGGGGGGGAAAGGCAGAGAATCGCTCTTGCAAGAGCCGTTTATGGCGACCCATCTATTGTGATTTTCGATGAAGCGAATGCCAACCTCGATGGTGAGGGAGAGGCTGCGTATCAACGTTTGATTGCCCATTTAAAAGCACAGAGTACAACGATTATCGTCATTGCCCACAATCCGAGTACGTTACGACAAATGGATAGGCTCTTGTATTTGGCTGACGGCCGAGTCAAGTTATACGGCGCTAAAGATGAAGTATTAAAACGTTTGATGGGCGAAGAAAGAACAGATATCCCAAGGGTAAGAAATGAGCAATCAACTGCCAACCGTTAATCAGAGTTCTACCGAGATCGTATATCGTTTTAGCCCCAAAGCGAGACTAAACTTTCGAAAACCAATTTTACTCGGTGTGGTGACCTTAAGTGTTTTTCTTGGAGGCCTTGGCTACTGGGCTGCAACAGCCAAATTAGAAAGTGCAGCGATTGCTTATGGTGATTTGTCAGTTCTCACTAAGCGACAAGAAATTCAGCATTTAGAAGGCGGTATTATTGAAAAGCTATATGTACAGGAAGGGGATTTAGTCGAAAAAGGTCAGTTATTAATTCAACTTTCTAAGCGTCAAGCTATGGCTAAGTTGGATTCGTTAAGTGGTCGTTTTATCCATACTCTAGCAAAGGAAAACCGTTTAAGTGCGGAGCTTGATGAGCTTCCAACGATTGTATGGTCTGATGATCTTGAGAGCATTCCCCGTGTCGATATCGTCCAAGAAGCACAACTGGTTCAAAACAAGATCTTTGAAGCGAGAAAGCGATTCTTTGACAGTAAACTGAGTATCATTGAGCAGAGTATTTCTGGAGCAAATTTAGAACTTGAAAACCTTCAGCAAACCAAAGTGATTGAGACGGAACGGCTCAACTTTATTGCTGAAGAAATAGACAGCAACCAAGCCTTGGTGCAAAAAGGTTTCTCGGGAAAATCTACCTTACTTCAACTAAAGCGCCTAGCAGCGGAGGTGAGAAGTACCTTAAGCCAGTTAGACAGGCAGTCGCTCACCGTTAGAAAAAGGTTAGATGAGAACTTGGCGCAAATTGAAGAGTTGAAGCTTGAAAGGCTGAATGAGATTGTAGAGGAACTACGAAATACCAAAACGGAAATTGTCGCAATTCGGGAAGAATATCGCTCCGCTCAAGATATTGTCGCAAGAACAACGATCAACGCACCTATTTCTGGTCGCGTAGTCAACATGCAAGTGTTTACCGAAAAAGGTGTGATTGGCTCGGGTGAAACGTTACTAGAACTGGTCCCGCAAGACGATAAGTTGTTAGTCGAGGCTCGTGTTAATCCTCAGGATATTGATTTAGTGAATCCAGGCCAGCAAGCACACGTTCGTCTGACCGCTCTGAATGCACGGATGTTGGCACCTTTAGACGGTACTGTGCTGACGATTTCTGCCGATAAGCTCTCGCAAGAAAACCAAGAAGATTTTTATCTCGCTAGAATTGCAATTTCACCGGAAGATGTGACAAAACATCGTTTAACCTCAGGCATGAATGCCGAAGTGCTTATTTTATCTGAGCCACGAACGCCATTGAGCTACCTAATAAAGCCAATTACAGAAAGCATGAATCGCGCCTTCAGAGAGGAGTAATTTCAAAAAGACTTGAGTGAGCACGGACAACAGACAAAATAATTTGTTATCGTTAGCTGTTACTGGGCCGTATTTTTATTCGAGGGAGCCGTGGAATGGAGAAAGTGCAGTTAGTTGTCGATTTTCTTCTCACTCATAAATTGATTTTTACCGCACTGATCTTTGCGATTATGTGGTTAATTCGTCGTGCAATTTTATCGATGATTCGTGGTGATCACGCTTTTCTCTCAGAAGATCAGCGTAGTTGGATGTCCAGAACTAAAAATGGCACCTTTGCTGTTACATTACTGATTTTATTTATTTTATGGCAATCAGAAATTAACGAGTTTGCTCTGAGTGTAACGGCGATTGCCGTTGCCATTGTAGTGGCATCCAAAGAAATCATTTTGTGTTTTACGGGTTCGATTCAAAGAGCAAGTTCACGTTCTTTTCGCGTTGGGGACTGGATTGAGGTCGGGAAGTTATGCGGTGAAGTGATTGAGCACAATATGATGGCGACGGTGATTCAAGAGATCGACCTGCATCATGGGCAATATCATTACACCGGCAAAACAGCGACATTGCCTAATAGTATGTTCTTTACCTATCCAGTAAAGAACCTCAACTTCATGAAGCGGTACGTTTACCACAACTTTTCTGTAGTGGTGAAAGACTTCGTCAATTTGTATCCACTGCTACCGATTTTAACTGATAAAATTGAAGAACATTGCAGTTACTTTGCTGATGTTGCACATCGTTACAATGCGATGATTGAAAAACATGCCGGTGTTGACCTTCCTGGTTCTGAGCCACATATGCATATTTCTAGTAACATTAATGGTGAACAAATTCTGCACGTGATGATTTTCTGCCCAACCGATAAAGCGAACCACTTAGAGCACTTAATTCGTAAGGACTTTATGGAACTTTATGAGCAACGTTTTCCTGTAGTGCGAGAAGAATAGAGCATCGTACTTCGCCTTTAATTTCAAACCCCGCTATCAAAATAGCGGGGTTTGTTTTTCTTAGCGTATTTTTAGGCTGTAACAATATTCCCAACTTAGCTGAATTTACTCTTCAGCATTAAAAATAGGAAGTAAGTGCTGCCTATAATAGCGACCAACGTGCCAGCTGCGACCTGACTTGGATAAATAGCGATTTGTCCTAGCCAATCTGCCCACAACATTAGGGTTGCACCAATTAAGGCACTGACACACAGTTGCTCTTTCACTTTTCTTGCTCCTAACATCATCGCCATATGGGGAGCGACCAAGCCAACAAAAGATATTGGACCAACTGTAGCGGTAGAAAAGGCGCATAACAAAGCAACGATGGTGAGCATAAGCGTATTGGCTACGGTAGGGTTAAGCCCTCGTGCATTTGAGAATTGTCGCCCGATGGAAATTAGTGTTAGCCAACGAGAAATCGAGAATACAGCGGCAAGCAGAACTATTATGGCCAAACATAGCATCAGTGCGGTGTCGGCTGTGACTCGATAAATAGAACCAGTTAGCCACAATAAAATTTTGTAACTGTCACCTGAGCCTTGAGCTAGCGAAAATTGAACGAGGGCTTCTAATAGTGCCGTTAGTGCGATGCCGGACAACACGAAGTTAGATGGATTAAAATGGCTTCGTTTACCGATAATCAGCAATAACATCAATACGGACATACTTCCGAAAAAAGCGATACCCCAGCTAAATGCGGAGAGAAGCGACCCAGCGATGACTCCTGTCGTTATAATGGCAAACGTGGCTCCGGAAGACACACCGAGAATATCGGGACTTGCCAGAGGGTTATAAACAATGCGTTGCAAAATGATTCCGGCAACGGATAGCGCAATACCGACAGAAAGTGCGGTTAACATTCGCGGCCAACGCAATTGCCATTGGAACTCACCTGGCACAGACCATTGAATTCCGTTTATACCATGGGTAACGAATGAGTAAGCTAGAATCCCAACCAGACTGAATAGCGCAATGCTGCATACCGCGCGTTTAGAAAGCGCCGTTTTTCCTTGGCTCATTGAAAGGTTAAGTTGATCGGTTGCCGTCAGCTTTTTACGAGTAAACCAAATTAAAGCGGGAGCGCCAATAGCTGCAGCCGCTACACCGCTAGGAATGGTTTCCTCTAACCATAAGCTCAGCGAAATAGCGGCAGAGTCTGTGATGATTAGTAGCATTGCGCCCAAAAGCATGCTGCTGATCAATTCGTCGCGCGGTGTTCTTGCCCCCATCGCTCTGGCAATATTGGGTGTCAGTAATCCGATGAAGCTGATAATACCAACTGCGGTGATGGAGGCAGATACCAGCCAAATACCCATCACCATTAACGCACCAAACGCGGGTAATACCGCTAAGCCTCGGGCTGCTGCGCCTTCTTGTCCTAGTTTCATTAAGGTCAGAATACGTGGTGCGACGATCAAAATTACGATTGCGATAGCGCAGCGAGGCAATAACCACTCAAACCAATCCCAGCTGTATTGAGAGAGGTCTCCTGCTCCCCACATAAAAATATTCTGTGCGAACTGGGCGTTTAAAATAATAATGGCTGTGGCGATAGAACCGAGCAAGATATTGATTACCATCCCCGAAACGACCAACGGCAAACCTGTCATATTACGCACACCGGCAATTGATACGATCAGGCCAAACGCCACTAAAGCCCCAAACATTGCGGCTAATGCAGAGTAATCGGCGACCCAATCGACGAACCAAATGTTTACCACGACTAATGCAAGCCAAGCACCAGAAGAGGTGCCAAGAGTCAACGGCGAGGTGAGGTTATTCTGCGTTAATTGCTGCATTAAGCTGCCGGTGAGACCAAGCATGGCACCAACAAGCAGGGTCATACTTAACCTAGGAAGTTGCGCTTGCGTAAAGAATACATCACGAAACTCGGTTGCTACCTCTAGTTTTGTTAATAATTGCCATTGTTCGAAAAGTGATAAATTAGTATCAATTTGTAGGCTAAAGACGCTAAGTAACGTAATCAGCGCCAGGTAACCAATATAATGTTTCGTTCTCATTGTTCTGGTGCCAACTCTATTAGACTGTCGGTAATCGCTTCAGCGGTGTATTGCAAAGACATGGCACCGCCATACGCCCACACTGCTCTGACTGAATTTACCCGCTGCTTTTTCACAAACGGCATCGCTTGCCAAAGTGGCGACTCTTTCAGTTTTCGTTCTTCTGGGAAAGGTTGTACGTAGAGAACGTAGCTGTTTTGAAGGCCCTGAAGCCGATTGATTCGATCTTGCTTTACTCCCCACGCACGTGGGTCCTCTTTAATTGGAGCCTGTAATCCCAGTTTTCTAACCACGTAGTCAGTGGTAGAGTTTTCGGTTGCAAGTAATACAGTATTCGGGGTTGAAAATCGCATCACAAGAACGCTGAGTGGAGCAGAGTAATAGTGGCGAATTCGCTGGCGCATCTGCGCAAATGAAGCATCTAATTCTGCCAATTTCTGTTCAGCAAGTGCCTCTTTATTGAATAGCTTGCCGAGCGTACGAAAGTGACGAATGGCCGTTTCAGCTGCGGCCTCATTTTCAGAAAAATTAGGTAAATAGATTACCGGAGCAATTTGTTTGAGTAACGGAATCAAGTCTTGCTGTGGAGACGCAGCAAGGATGACATCTGGTTTCAAACTGGCTATTTTTTCTAAGTTGGGCTCTGCTCGGGTTCCAATATCTTCAATTGACTCTGGTGCAGTTGGATTGACGACCCATTGGCGGTAGCCTGGTAAATTTGGGGCTGCGATTGGTTCTACGTTTAGCGCCAAAACTTGTTCTAAGATGTCCCAGTTTAAGGCAACAACGCGTTGAGGCGCTTGCTCAAAACTATGCTCACCATATTCATCGGTAACGGTGATGACTGCATGTGCATTGGTCATAAAAAATACGAGGAGAAAAGCAGATTGTGTAACCACAGTAAGTAAACGAGCCATTATGCGCATACAACAGCCACCTTTTGGCTCGCTAATGTGTTAGCCGGGCTTGGGTGCTCAATCAGCTTAATTGGTGACTCATATAGTTTAGAAAGGCGTGCCTCGTCTAACAACATGTCGGCGTTGCCTTCAAAGGCAATTTTACCTTTTTTGAGCGCAACAATGTGGGTGGCGTAGCGCAGGGCTAAGTTCAGATCGTGCAGGATCACGATAATGCCTACGTTCTCGGTTCGATTCAGTTCTGCCAGCAGCGCCATTAGTTGAAACTGATGGTGAACATCGAGCGCCGAGGTTGGCTCATCGAGAATTAAAATTGGCGATTGTTGAGCCAGTAGCATAGACACCCAAGCGCGTTGGCGCTCGCCGCCCGATAAGTCATCCGCCAAAGCTTGAGCAAAAGGTGTAACCCCTGTTCGTTCCATAGCCTGCGTGATGATCTGTTTGTCTTCAGCTTTCCAACGACCAAGTGCCCCACGCCACGGAAAGCGACCTAAGCGCACTAGCTCTTCTACCGTTAAACCAGCCGAAGAGGGCAGCTTTTGTGGCAAATAGGCGATCTGTTTTGCCAACTCTTTGGTTTTGAGTGATGAAAGGGAAGTATCGTTTAGTGTTACCGTGCCTTTATCTGGTGGCATTTGACCAGAAAGCAGGTTCACCAGTGTCGACTTACCTGAACCGTTATGGCCTAAAACGACCGTTAGCTCATTTGTTGGGATGTTAAGTTGTTCGATGCCGAGGATCTGACGTCCACCTCGCACGATCTCAATATTAGACAGTTGAAACATGGATGGCTCTTAGGAGAAAACTCCCCTCAATAGAGGGGAGTAGAAGTACAATTACCAGCGGTAGTTTGCGTTTAGCATAACAGAGCGAGACTGGCCGTAGTAACACCAGTAATCGCAACCTGAAACAAACTCTTTATCTAGGATGTTGTTCACGTTTAGCTGTGCTTGCCACTGTGAAGTGATGTCGTAAGTGACTGACGCATCCCAAAGAGTGACAGAAGGAACCGTTAGGTTCGAGCTCTTAGGGTTATCTTTTGACTCACCTACGTAGCGCACACCAGTACCGATATTGAGGCCTGGAATCAGGCTGTAGGCGCTGTAGTCTACCCATGCAGACGCTTGATGCTCAGGAATAAGTGCGGCTTGTTTTTTACCTTGGCCAAAGCTCTCATCTGTTTTCGCTTTAGTGTAGGTGTAGCTTGCCATCAGTTTTAGATCGTCGGTTAGCTGCGCCGTGCTTTCTAGCTCAATACCTTGAGATGTCACTTCACCTGTTTGTGTCGCAATCCATGTTGATGGGTTAGTGACCAACGCGTTCTTTTGCGTGATGTCGAACCATGCAAGGTTGATAAAGCCATCCATAAAGCTTGGCTCATACTTTACACCCACTTCTACTTGCTCGCCTTCCAGCGGTTTGTAAAGTTCATTGGTTGCCGCATCAATAGTGCTGATCACTTCAAACGACTGAGAGTAGTTTGCGTAAGGTGACAGGCCATTGTTTGCAAGGTACATCACACCCGCACTTAGAGAGAGCTGACCATCATCACGAGATTCACTTTGATCAACGGTAGCGCCTTTGCCAGAGTTTTCTGTTTTCACCCAGTCGTAACGAGCACCTATGTTACCAATCCACTGTTCATGCAGTTTCAATTGGTATTGTGAATAGAGACTTGCTTGAGATTTCTCAATCTCACGTTTCACGTTGTTGGCAGGATCAAGAGGGGTGAAGTTGCCGTAAACTGGGTTCCACGGGTTGATAGTGCCAAATGCATAGTTGTCTTGCTCGTCGCCATCGGTTTTGTGGAATTGCAGATCCATACCGATAAGCACTGTGTGCTCTGCGTTGTCTGTCATCCAGTTGCCGACAGCATTGTTATCGAACGTGATGCTCTGGTTTTTTCCGTCACGGAATACGATGCCTTGCGTTAACTCTTCTTTCGCTGGATCGTTGTTTGAGAACGCGTAAGAGCTGCGCAAGTACAACTCATTCGAACCGTAATTGAGGTTTTGCGAGAGTGACCACATGTCATTGATGTCGTGCTCTAGTAAGTAACCTAGAGAAAACTGCGTGCGTTCGTATTTATCGTAGTTTGGCTGACCAAGGTTAGTCGAAGGATCGATTTTGCCAAAGTTAGAACCAATCAGAGTACCTGCTGCCGGGAAGAATGGGTTAGTTGGTACACCGTCATCATGAAGGTAAGTTGCCAAAACGGTCAGCATTGTACGGTCAGAAATGTCGAACTCGACACTTGGCGCTAGGTAGAAACGCTCGTTATTTGTGCCGTCCAGTTCACCATCTTGGCTTGTCATCAAGCCAACCAAACGATAGCGCACAGTGCCTGCGTCGTTTGCTTCGTCAGCAATGTCAAAACCTACGGATTGGTGTTGGTTGTTGCCAACTTCGACTTTTACTTCGCCTTGAGGCGTAAACGTTGGTTTTTTCTGAACAGCATTCACGATACCGCCTGGTGCCGATTCACCAAACAGAATAGCCGATGGACCTTTAACGACTTCTACACTTTCTAGGCCGTAAGGTTCGACCAACCATGTGTAGTAACCATCGCGGAATAGGCGGTTGCCGTTTAGGTAAGTCGCTGCATCAAATCCACGAACTTTGAACCAATCAGTGTCGTTGTCTGCGCCATAAGGCTGAGCGGTTACACCAGACGTGTAGCGTAATGCTTCATCTAGCTTTTTCGGTGCACGAACACGAAGTTCATCTTCAGAAATGATAGATACGCTGCGCGGCGTTTCTGCTGCCGGGGTTTCTACTTTAAGTGCTTGCGCGGTGACCGTTATGGTCTCCATGGCAATCACGTCATCTTGTACGACGTCTTCTTGAGCTTGTGCTGTGAATGCAACCACTGCTGTAGGTGCTAAAGCACAAACCAACGCGTTGCGGATAGCGATGGTCAGTGAGTTATTCTTTTGCATAAATCTATTCCCGATAATTATGATTAACGCTAAGCTTAATTGTAATTATTATCATTTGAGCTTTTGTTTCGGTATTTTACTGACTTTTGTATCAAAAGATAGTAAAACGTTCGCAAATTCATTCGCGGTACCTAAAGTCATTGTTATGTTCAATTGGTTTGAAAAGCTGACCCAACCCTTTCCCCAGATGGAAACCGAAAAGCCACCGAAGACGCTATTTGGCTTTTGTCGTTTTTACACTCGTGGCTTTGAAGCCCCTTTACTCGTTATGGCTGTGTTCAGTGCGCTTATTGCCATTACTGAGGTGACGCTGTTGCGTTATATGGGCGAGCTCGTCGATATTCTCTCTAATCAAGATCGCGCAACATTCTGGCAAGACCAGGGTGATCGCATGCTAATGATGCTGTTCTTAGTGGCGGTTGTGATGCCAGCTCTCGGTTTTGTCCACTCAATGGTGATGCACCAAACGTTATTGGGTAACTACCCGATGTCTATCCGTTGGTTGATTCACCGTTACTTGCTAAAACAAGCGGTTGGATTTTTCCAGCGTGACTTTGCAGGCCGAGTTGCGACCAAAGTGATGCAAAGTGCGTTAGCGGTACGAGAAACGGTCATGAAGCTGGTGGATGTACTGGTTTATATCAGCGTTTATTTTCTTTCGATGCTTTGGATGATGGGCGAAGCCGATGGTTTGCTAATGCTACCTATTGTGATTTGGATAGGAATGTACGCGGTTATCCAGTTCTACTTTATCCCTAAAATGAAACAAGTAGCGACAGAGCAAGCGGATGCTCGTTCTGTAATGACTGGGCGCATTGTCGATTCTTACACCAACATATCTACCGTAAAGCTATTCGCGCACTCGCAACGAGAGTTGGAATACGCAGAAAGCAGCATGAAGCAATTTTTGGTGACGGTTTACCGCCAAATGCGCATGGTGACTTGTTTACTGTTTAGTGTGGATGCCATCAACTATTTGCTGCTGATGTCTATTAGTGCCATTTCGGTTTATCTATGGCTAGATCACGCTGTAACAATTGGTGCTATTGCGATTGCCATCAGTATTGCATTGCGCGTACAAGGTATGTCGAAGTGGATCATGTGGGAAGTTAGCGCACTGTTTGAAAACATCGGTACAGTAGTAGACGGTATTAATACGATTTCAAACGATGTTGAAGTGAAAGACGTACCAAATGCTAAGCCTTTGCAAATCTCCCAAGGTGAGATCTGCTTTGATCACGTAGGTTTTAACTACAGTGACGAGAAGGCGGTATTTGAGAACTTGAACCTGACTATCAAACCGGGCGAAAAAGTCGGCATTGTCGGTCGTTCTGGGGCAGGTAAATCCACGTTGGTCAACTTGTTGCTGCGTTTTTACGACGTAAATACCGGTAAGATTTGTATTGATGGACAGGACATTTCTCAAGTCGAACAAGAGTCGCTTCGCCAACACATCGGTATGATCACGCAAGACACCTCTTTGCTGCATCGTTCAATTAAAGAGAACATTCTTTACGGTGATCCAGATGCTTCAATGGATGCCGTTATCGCAGCTGCTGAGAAAGCACATGCTCATGATTTCATTCAATCTCTACGAGACGAGCAAGGTAACGTTGGCTATGACGTTGAAGTGGGTGAACGCGGTGTGAAGCTGTCTGGTGGTCAGCGTCAACGTGTGGCGATTGCTCGCGTTCTGCTGAAAAACGCGCCAATTTTGATCATGGATGAAGCAACGTCTGCACTTGATTCAGAAGTAGAATCGGCAATTCAAGAAAACCTTGAAGTTCTGATGGAAGGAAAAACAGTGATTGCGATTGCTCACCGTTTATCAACGATTGCCGCGATGGATCGTTTGATTGTAATGGATGACGGCAAAATCATTGAGCAAGGCTCGCATTACGAGCTGCTGCAATTGGGTGGTGTTTACGCTCAGTTGTGGAAGCATCAAACCGGCGGATTTTTGTCTGAGCAAGGTGATGCTCAACTGCAAGTCATCTAATATGACGCTACACGAAAGAGGAGCAAATGCTCCTCTTTTTTGTGTCTGTCGTTTATACCGAGTAAGTAGGCGTTAATGGGCAACGTTAACTTGTGATTATTCATTAAGTTAGGCCAACTTAATGATGATTATGTTTATAACTCACTGTCGTTATTGAATTTTTTACGCTTTTTTTACGCGAACTCCGAATGGGCTTTTGCTAAAGTTTTCTACATCGAATTTTGGTTGATGTATTTTATGTTTGTTCAATGGCGAGATAACACCTTTCTCTTTTCTACTACCGTGATTGTTGGCGCGGTTGTCGTCTCATGGTTGTTAGACCAACTGTTTGGCTCTACGGCTGCCGTCCTGCTGATTTTACAGTTAGCGGTCGTGGTAGTGGCGTTTCAATGCAACTCGCGATTCGCTTATGCGGCGGCGGTGATCGAAGCGCTGAGCTTCAACTTCTTTTTTACGACACCTCGTTACTCTTTGCAGATGTTTCGTCCGGAAGACATTTTTAATTTAGTCGTGTTTATGGTGGTGGCATTTATCACCAGCACCTTTGCGGATCTTTATCGTCGCCAGCAGGGCGAGTTAAAACAAACCAAGCTGCAAAACAGCATCCTGCTATCGGTGTCCCATGACTTACGCACGCCGCTGGCAACCATTATTGGAACATTGACCACACTCAACGAGTACATGCCCAAGCTCAATGACTTAGAGCGTAAAGAATTGCTCGACAGTGCGACTTCAGAAAGCCATCGCTTGCATCAATATATCGAGAACCTCTTACAGGCGACTAAGCTCCAGCACGGCACATTAAAAATTACCAAAAAAGATGAGTTGATTGCAGATATTGTTCGGGATGCGGTTTCTCGTTTGCCAAATTACACCGAGAAAGTGTCCATGAATATGGATGATTCCGTTGATTATTTGTCAGTAAGTCGTTCGCTCATCGAGCAAGCGATTTTTAATGTGTTGGATAATGCCATGCGATTTTCACCAGAGAATGAATCTGTCGAGGTTTCACTTTCTAAGCAGGGTTCGTCGTGCGTGATTGATGTTCGGGACATGGGGATTGGCATCAAAGCTGAAGATGCGGAAAAAATATTCAGCCTTTTCTATTCCGACGCGAACAACAAATCGGCCGATTCAGGCACCGGAATGGGACTCGCGGTTGCCAAAGGCATCATCATCGCACACCAAGGAGAGATTCAATCTATGCCAGTATCAGAAGGGACGCTGATCCGCATTCGACTTCCACTCAATCCAGGAGCAGAGCAGGCGTGAGTTACAAAGTTTTAGTCGTGGACGATGAGCCTCGCATTCATACCTTTATTCGAATTTCGCTGTCTGCTGAAGGGTTTGATTACATTGGCGCGAGTACCATTGCAGAAGCCAAAGCGTGTTTCGAAGCGCATTCGCCGCACGTCATTCTGCTAGATTTAGGCTTGCCCGACGGCGATGGGAAGGAGTTTCTCACTACGCTTCGTCAGACGTATAAAACGCCAGTGCTAGTGCTGACGGCTCGCGATCAAGAAGAGGAAAAAATCCGCCTTTTAGAAGCGGGCGCGAATGATTACTTGAGCAAGCCTTTTGGCGTAAAAGAGCTCATCGCGCGCATCAAAGTGCTGGTTCGAGATTTGGTGGATGAGAAATCCATCGCTGATGAGCTGGTGGCTGGCCGAGTCAAAATCATCAAAAGCACCCACCAATTTTGGTTGGATCAGAGGGAAATTCCACTCACCAAGAAAGAATTTTCTTTCATTGAACAGTTGATTCTCAAGCCGGGAAAACTCATTGAGCAAACTCATTTGCTAGCGGTGATTTGGGGAAAAAGTCATGTCGAAGATACTCACTACTTACGCGTGTTAGTGAGTCAACTACGCAAAAAACTGAACGATAGTGCTGACGAACAGCGACTTTTAAAAACCGAGCCGGGGCTGGGTTATCGTTTAGTGCTAGAGGCGTCCAAGCACCACTAAATTCCAAATTTAATCAACGTTAATGCCAAGGTTTAGTGCTGGTTATCGGCACTCGAACAGGATTCGTGTTGCCTATTTTCCGTGACGGAAAATCAGTCTAGCCCTTAACGCATTAGCATTTTCTATACATAAAACACAGTTAGGTATTGATATGGCTCACTTTACAGTAATTGGTCTAGGGCGATTTGGCGTTGCCGCCAGCTTAGAACTTATTCATCTTGGACACACCGTAACGGGGGTGGATAGCGCCCCGAAAATCGTCGAAAAATACGTCGAGGAGTTAACGCAAGCGGTCATATGTGACGCAACAGACGAAGGTGCACTCAGAGAGTTAGCGTTAGCAAACAGTGATGTGGTGTTGGTGGCGATTGGCGAAGACATGCAAGCCAGTTTGTTGTGTACTCTGGCGCTGAAAAATCTGGGTGTGAAATCCATTTGGGTCAAAGCGAGCACCAAAGCACACCACACCATAGTGTCTAAGCTTGGTGTACAACGCATTATTCATCCGGAAGAGGAGATGGGCGTAAGAGTCGCACAGGCACTCAACTATCCGATGGTGAACAACTATTTGGAAATGGGGCATGGCTTGTATGTGGTGGAAATCCACGTTAAATCCAATCTGCACGATACGCCGCTTTCTAAGTTGATCAGCCGAGGCAGTTACAACATTCAGCCGATCTTGGTGAAGCGCGAAGAAGCCATCTACACCAATATCAATGATGAGTTTGTGCTTAATGAGTTCGACACGCTGTTGCTTTGTGGTAGTCGCGCTGAGCTGAAATACGTCGCTCCAAGGTTGGTGTAACATGGTTTTGTGGCATCCCTCTATTATCCCAATCGAGCGAAAACCCAAAGCGGGCAAAAAATTGTTGGGCGCACCGCCATTAATACTTAGCCTCAGCTTTGCGTGCTTGATCATGCTCGGCACGGTCTTACTCAAACTGCCGATTGCCACCACAGAGCCCATCACTTGGATTCAAAGCCTGTTTACTGCGACATCGGCCATTACGGTGACGGGATTAGTTGTGGTAGACACGGGCACGGCGTTTACGCCTTTTGGGCAAGTGGTTATTGCTTTCCTGATTCAATGTGGTGGCCTAGGTTTAATGACGTTTGCCATCGTGACCTTGCTGGCTCTGGGCGGAAAAATTGGCTTTTTGGAGCGAGCCGTCGCGAGAGAGGCGTTCAACCAAACTGACTCATCGACACTCATTGCCACCGCTAAATCTGTATTGATGTTCGCTCTGCTCGTTGAACTTATTGGTTTCACTATTTTGAGCGTTTATTGGAGTGAAGAGCTGGGTTGGAAAACCAGTTTGTTCCATGGTTTCTTCTACACCATCAGTGCGTTTAACAATGCAGGTTTTGCGTTGAGTGCCGATAGCTTAATGCCTTACGTGGACGACCCGATCGTTAACTTCACCATTACCAGTTTGTTCATTATTGGTGGTTTAGGCTTCTCGGTTTGGATTGACTTAAAACGCAATCGCCGTTGGCACCGACTCACCGTTTACAGTCGAATGATGATCTTAGGCACGGTGATCATTAACGTGGTGGCACTTATCGCGATTTACCTGATTGAATATGAGAACCCCAACACGCTTGGCCCTTTGAGCGAAGCAGGGAAATGGTGGGCATCGTGGTTTCAAGCGGTGACGCCAAGAACGGCAGGGTTCAACACTTTAGCTATCGATCAGTTGGAAGATGCCACAACGGCGATCATTCTGGTGTTGATGTTTATCGGCGGTGGATCATTGAGTACGGCAAGTGGCATTAAAGTTGTGACATTTATGGTATTGGTCTTGGCAACTTACAGCTATTTGCGTCGCGATGAAGCAACCTATGCCTTTCAACGCGAGATTCCCAAAGAGACCATCAGCAAGGCATTGGCGCTGACTCTGATCTCGGTGGGGGTGACTTGGTTTGCCATATTCACGCTGTTACTGACAGAGAAAGCGTCTATGTTAGACATTATGTTCGAAGCAGTCTCGGCACTGGGTACGGTTGGTTTGTCGCGAGGCTTAACGGGCAGTTTATCCGAACCGGGTGAGTTAGTGATCATCTTCATGATGTTTATGGGACGATTAGGCCCCCTTACTTTGGCGTACTTCTTAGCCAGTCCAAGAAAGAAAAAAGCGCGTTACGCGAGCACTAAATTGGCAATAGGGTAAATGGGCTAACTCGAAGAAAGTGAGCAAAAGGCTAGGCAAAAGAGGAGTAACTGCTCCTCTTTTTGTGCTCGTTGTAGCCACGAAACTGTATACGGCAGTCTCTCTCACAACAATTTATGATTCATCTCTATTTTTTATCATTTATAAATTGTCGTTTTTGGGGTGTTGTCCAGAATGGCATTATCCACGTGCAACATAAGATTGCCGGGAATAAAAATAATTACAATACTGCCTTACTGGAAGATACATGAAAATCAAACCCCTCCCACCTTTAAATAGCCTCGTTGCGTTTGAAGCGTCGGCGCGGCACTTGAGTTTTACATTAGCCGCTGACGAGCTAAACGTGACCCAAGGTGCTATCAGTCGTCAAATTAGACAATTAGAAGAATACTTAGGCAAGGCTATGTTCACGCGAGCCAATCGAAGCATTAATTTAACGCCTACAGGTCTTCAATATTATCAAGCTGTCAGCCAATCTTTGCTCGATATTGCTCAAATCACGGGTGAAGTGAAGAAATGGCAGGGCGAACAAAAGATCACGGTTGCGACGACAAATGCAATGGCAGCCTTGTGGTTGTTGCCTAAGGTTGCTCAATTTCAAAATGAACATGATGACATCGATATAAGGATATTGGCCTCAGATAATGTGTTGGACTTACGCCGATTAGATTGCGATCTCGCCTTGTTTTATTGTCGCACTCCACCTGCGGAAATGGATGTGACAACGCTATTTTCAGAAGAAGTATTCCCTGTGTGTAGCCCGCTTTATTTAGAGAAAATCGGCCAGCCTAGTGAGCCAGAAGAAATCTTCAATAAAACGTTACTCTATCTGGAAGAGTCTCAAAGAGATTGGGTGAATTGGGAGCAGTGGTTTGCAAGTGTGGGGTTGCCAAATATTTCGCCTCGTAATCGCATGAACATCAATAACTATCCAATGCTGTTACAAGCGGCAATTAATGGTCAGGGCATCGCGTTAGCCTGGGGCTCATTAGTGGACGACTATTTACAAAGCGGCGCTTTGGTTAGGCCAGTCGAACACGTGCTTTCAACACCTTCCAATTTTTCTATGCTTGAACCTAAAAATAGAGGTTTAATCCCAGCCAGCGTCAAACGTTTTAGAGAATGGCTTTTGCATCAGTTGCCAGATGAGGTAGGTGATCGAGGCTTAGCTTAAATCAATAAGCAGAGAAAATAACAGAGTTTGGTAATGTTAAAAAAGCGGGAATATCAGTTCCCGCTTTTTTAATTGATTGATGAAACGACGCACTAACTTAGTACTGGTCCCTGATTGAGTGTGGAATCATCTTTCAGCGAGGATCTTGAAGCGATAGGCTCGGAAGCCACAGTTTTGCTTTCAACAAGCGGTTCAACAGGACCATCAAGTTTCTCTTGTTCTGGGTGAACATGTTCAGGAAGCATTGCCCATGGCTTAGGTTCGCGTCGAATACTATGGAACAGCGTTAAGCTCATCACCGCGATAAAAATCGCGATAGGGAAACCGGCAATAATGGAGGCCGTTTGCATTGCTTTTAACCCTCCTGCATATAGAAGCACTCCCGCAATGGCAGCGATCATGATTCCCCACAATACGCGTATAGACGTAGGAGGCTCACTGTGTCCAGCGGCATCGAGGGTACATAGAACTAAGGTACCTGAGTCAGCGGAGGTAATGAAATAAGTACCGAGTAATAAACACGCAAGCACGCTAAGGAGTTTACCAAACATACCTGTATCTAGGTTGTCGAATAGCGTAAACAAAGCGCGTGTCGTATCAGCTTTAGTCGCTTCAAGAATCGGGCCGCCAGAAAAATCCGCAGGTGGTGTCTGTTTGGCTTCTTGTGCCGCAGTGACTTGCTCTTGATGAGCAACACGAGCGTCTTGCTCTACCTTCAACGCTGCACCACCAAATACTGAAATCCATAAAAACGTGATTAGCGTAGGTACGATTAATGCGCCACCGATAAGTTCACGTATTGTGCGCCCTTTAGAGATACGAGCTACAAACATGCCAACGAAAGGTGCCCAAGTCATCCACCAAGGCCAGTAATAAGCCGTCCACCAGTTTTGCCAGCCAGAGTCATTCTGTGCATCGCTCCATAAGCTCATACCGACAATGTTTTGTGCATAAAGCCCCGTACTTTCGAGTAGCGTATTTAAGATATAGCGAGTTGGACCAATGTAAAGTACGACTAGCACGAGTGCGAGTGAGAGCAGCATGTTCCATTCTGATAAACGGCGAATACCTTTTCCTACACCAGATAGCACCGACGCAACCGCACAAGTACAAAGGGAAACGATAATAAAGAGTTGAATCCCCAAACTAATATCTAGACCAAAGGCTTGATTCAAACCAGAGTTTATTTGGATAACTCCCATCCCCAAGGTTTGAGAGATACCGAAAGCAGTCACCGCGACTGTTAGGATATCAACCGTGTGTCCGATAGGCCCATAAATACGATCACCAATCAAAGGGTACAAGATAGAGCGTAGGGTAAAAGGCAGATCTTTACGGTAGGAAAAGTAAGCTAATGCAAGTGCAACAATGATAAAGACAGACCAAGGATGTAGACCCCAGTGAAAGAATGTCAGTTTCATTGATGTTGTTGCGGCTTCATTGGTCAGGCCTTGAGTAAATGGGTTGTCAGCGTAATGCCACATCGGTTCGGCGACCGACCAGAAAATTAAGCCTATCCCCATGCCTCCGGAAAAAAGCATGGATACCCAAGACAAATAACTAAACTCTGGTTTTTCGTCATCTTTACTCAAACGAATATGCCCATATCGACTAACCATAAGGTAAAGAAGAAAACCGACAACGAGTGAAACAAGTCCGATGTAAAACCACTTCATATTCTGTAGCAAAATGCCGGAAATCGTTTCGAAGTATTGGCCCGCTTGATTGGCGAGAATGGCGCAGAAAAGTACAAAACCGATAACGACGATCTTTGATGCGATTGTCACAGTCGGATTGAGTCCTTTCAATATCCCAGATGTTGCTCTCATAGGCATCCCTCACAGTGCGTTTGTTTTAACGTTATTGTTTGTTGCGTTATTGTTAATTTTTGAAAGAGAGTAGAGAGAGGGCTTTTGTGTTTCAACTGATTAATACTCATCGGTTAATGAGTATTAATCATGACAAGAAGATCATTGTTAATTAAAAGGTTATTTTTTTGTTCGAGATCAATGCATGAATGACAAAAACTCATCCAAGCCCGGCGAAAAAGTCGTTTGTTTGTTGCCGGGTTGTTAATCACAATTATCTCCACTAACACAACACGATGTTGTACGCACTGGATGCAACTCGACTCTCGGAGATAAGAATATGAGCAATGTCAACCAAACCATTATTCCTGTTGAACTTGTTGATAATGTACTGAACCCAATCAGTGAAGCAACAGGAATGCCGAATCAGGCCTACACCAGCGAAGAGTATTTTACTTTTGAGCGTGATCAGGTGTTTGGTAACACTTGGGTATGTATTGGTTTTGCATCAGACCTGCTTAAAAATGGTTATGTAATGCCACTTGATTTCATGAATCTTCCACTACTCATGATGAGAAATCGTCAAGGTGAAGTCCAAGTCTTCCACAACGTGTGTAGCCATCGTGGTATGAAGCTGGTTCATGAGGCAGGCGAAGTTCAAGGCATGATTCGCTGTCCTTACCATTCATGGACGTACGATCTTGACGGCAATCTAAAAGGCACACCACACATCGGTGGTATCGCAAAACACAAAGATGACCGATTTAAGTGTGAAAAGCATGGCCTTAAGCCACTTCGTTCAGCCGTTTGGATGGACATGGTATTCGTCAACTTATCGGGCAAAGCAGAAAGCTTTGAAGAGCATATCGCGCCGCTAGAGCAACGTTGGCAGCAATTCTTAGGTGAAGAAGGATTAGGGCTTCTTCGCCGCGTGAACATGGGTGGCAACTTAGAGATAGAAGTGAAAAGTAACTGGAAGCTTGCCGTAGAAAACTACTGTGAAGCTTACCACTTACCTTGGGTGCATCCGAGTTTGAACAGTTATTCTCGCCTAGAGGATCACTACAACATCATGTTTGCAGAGCGTTTTGCTGGCCAAGGTAGTCTCGCATACAACCTCTCTGATACTGCAGGAACACACTTACCTAAATTTCCAAGCTGGCCAGAAGATAAACTGCGTCATGCAGAATATGTTGCACTCTTTCCAAACGTGTTGCTTGGTATTCAAGCCGATCATGCCTTTGCAATGATGATTGAACCAATCACTGCGAATAAAAGTGTTGAGCACCTACGTGTTTTCTATGTGGGTGATGAAGCAACGAAAGATGAGTTCGCTGCGTGCCGTACTGCTACCGTTGAGTCATGGCGAGTCGTATTCGGCGAAGATATTGGAGCGGTCGAGGGCATGCAGGAAGGTCGTTACTCACCTGGCTTTGGTGGTGGTGTGTTCTCACCAGAAATGGATGTTCCGACGCATTTCTTTCAAACCTGGTTGGCAAAGCAAGTGAAAGCGGCACTGGAGCAGTAATATGATGCATTACCTTAATTATATTGATGGTGAGTGGTGCGATTCAGAGCAAGCGCTGACCGTCATGAACCCTGGCACAGCCGAAGCGTATGCGACGGTTGCAGAAGCCACTATCACCGATGCAGATCGCGCAATGGTAGCGGCACGTCGAGTAGTCAATCAAGGCGTTCTTTCGGACGTTCGTCCAGCCGCCAGAACCGAGTGGATGTTAAAAGCCGCCGCGGCTATTCGTGAAATGGTTGATGAAGGTGGGTTAGTTGCCTGCCGTGAAAATGGGAAATCTTTGCAAGATGCTAAAGATGAGTTTTTAGAATCGGCACGTTACTTCGAATACTACGCTGGCATGGCCGACAAGCTGGAAGGCACGTCAATTCCGTTGGGTAAAGATTATGTCGATTTCACCCAATATGTGCCGTTTGGTGTGTCAGTGCAGATTGTGCCGTGGAATTTCCCAGTTTCTATTTGTGCACGCTCATTAGCACCTGCATTAGCTGCTGGTAACGCAGTGGTGATCAAATCGCCAGAGATTTCCCCACTCGCTATGACGTTGTTGATTAAAGCGATTGAAAAAGCGGGTTTCCCAAAAGGCGCGATTAACTTGCTATGTGGCAAAGGCTCCGTAGTTGGCAGCCACTTGGTGCAGCATCAAGACGTTGATCAAATTGTCTTTACAGGTTCTGTGCCGACCGGCCAACGCATACTGAAAGATTCAGCGCAACGCGCCACACCATCTGTGATGGAGCTGGGTGGTAAATCGGCCGCTATCGCACTGAAAGATGTGAGTCTCGAAACGCTTTTACAAAGCGTTCAAGTCGGTATTTTCTTTAACGCTGGTCAAGTTTGTTCGGCAATGTCTCGTTTGCTAATTCAAAAAGAGCGTTATGAAGAAGTAAAAGCGGCGGTAGTGAAAATGGCGCAAGACCTAACCATTGGTCAAGGTGAAAGCCAGCCGGATATAACACCGTTGGTATCGGCTGATCAACAAGCGCGCGTGCTTGAAATGATAGAACAAGCAAAAGCCGACGGCGCGAACATCCTAACGGGTGGATACGCCCCTGATTTGTCGGGTTACTTTGTGGCACCGACGGTGATTGAAGCCTCACCAGATATGCGTATTGCTCAAGAAGAAGTGTTTGGTCCTGTACTGGTAATTACACCGTTTGAAACCGAGCAAGAGGCCGTTGAAATCGCGAATGGCACCGATTTTGGCCTGGTCGCTGGTGTCTTTGGTGAAAGCCTAAACCAAACATTGCGTGTGGCACAGCAACTGCGTGGTGGACAAGTGTTCATCAATGAATGGTTTGCTGGTGGCATCGAAACACCATTTGGTGGCGTGGGCTTGTCCGGGTTTGGGCGAGAAAAAGGACAAGAAGCGATTTATAGCTACGTCCAGACACGCAATATTGCCATTCGTTTGCAGCAAGACAGCAACGTATAGCTACCGTGTAACTGTATTTTCATCACCTCGTACCGGCTTGGATTTCAGACCACAAGCTAGGGCGAGGTTGATGGAATCACAACAAATCTGACAGCGGTTTGTAAACACGGAAATTCTGAACAAGGTAGTTGGAGTATAAGTGATGAGAAAGTGGCTCTGTATTATTTGCGGCTTAATCTATGATGAAGCACAAGGTTGGCCATCCGATGGCATTGCACCAGGAACAGCATGGGAAGATGTACCGGATGACTGGTTATGTCCTGACTGTTTAGTGGGTAAGGCCGATTTTGAAATGATCGAAATTACCGACGATGCGCCAGTAGAAGAGGTCGCGGCAGTGTCTTCGGTATCGGTAGGATCGTCTGTTCAGCCAAATACTGCTCAGCCTCTTCCATCTGAAGTTACTCAACCTGTATTCTCAAATGACCCTATCGTTATCATCGGTAGTGGCCACAGTGGTTACCAGTTGGCGGCGGCACTTAGAGCGCAATCTGAGACGGTTCCGATCACTGTCTTTACCGCTGATGATGGCGCACTGTACAGCAAGCCTGCCTTGTCTAATGCACTGGTCATGAATAAAGACGGCGACGCGCTACAAAGTGAGAGCGCGTTGGAGTGGGAAAGCCGTCTCAACATCCGAGTTTACCCGCATACCCGTGTTGAACAGATCGATCGTGCCAATTCAACGTTACATACCTCCATCGGTAAATACGCCTACAGCCGCTTGGTACTGGCAACAGGTGCATCACCGATTGAAATCCCAATTGAGGGCGATCGCTCTTGGGTTATGAGTGTGAACGACTTAGTTGATTACCGCCGTTTCAGAGCGGAGCTGCAAGACAAAAAGCGCATCGCGATCCTAGGTGATGGCTTAATTGGCTGTGAGTTCGCAAATGATCTGATCGAAAGCGGTTATGAAGTAACAGTTATCGGGTTGGGTCAATGGCCAATGGAGCGTTTGATCCCGCAACAGTTGGGTGAATCATTACAAAGCGCACTTGCCGATCGAGGCGTGCAATGGGCTCTACAAGACAGTATCACCAGAATCGAGCCAAGGTCCGCATCCAGTGCGGTTTTACATCTGAACAGTGGCAAGCAGATTGAAGCAGATCTAGTGCTGAGCGCGGTTGGACTCAAGCCAAATGTTTCTCTGGCTGAGCGCGCGGGGCTTGAAGTTGGCCGGGGCATGAAAGTGAATCAATTCGGCCAGACGAGTGATGAGAATATTTACTCGCTAGGTGACTGTGTTGAAACTGAGCAAGGTTGGCAGCCCTATATTGCACCGATTAATCAAATGATCCCTTCTGTAGCGAAAAGCTTGCTAGGCGATGTCGCTCCTATCTCGTTAACACCAACTCCAGTGATTGTAAAAACGCCGATTCTTCCACTCACGATTTTCCCGGTAGCCGCTGAAGAACAGGGACAATGGTACATCGAGACCCAAGCAGATGAATTGACCGCTGCGTTTTATTCACCAGAAGGAGCAATGCTCGGTTTTGCGTTGCTAGGAAGAAAAGTACAGTCATTACGCGGCCCTTGGCTAGATCAATTGTCATTGAAACTGTCAGCAGCGTAGCGGAGAAAAAAGATGATTCATTTACCCAATGATGACGTGACGTGTGGTTGGTACCATGCGTTGCCAAGTATTCCAGAAAAATCGGCGTTAAAAGGTAAACAAAGTGCTGACTATGCCGTGTTAGGTGCCGGTTTCGCAGGCCTAGCTATGGCAAGACGTTTAGCTGAACTTATGCCTAATGCACGAATTATACTGATTGATGCGCAACGTATCGGCCAAGGGGCTTCAGGAAGAAATTCGGGCTTTGTTATCGATTTGCCTCATAAGTTTTCACTTGAGCATCCCGACCCTGAGCACAAACAAAAGTTATTGTCGCTCAACCGTTCTGCGATTGCTCAGCTAAACACTTTAGTGTCGAAGCACAGTATTTCTTGTCAGTGGTCAGCAAAGGGCAAATATCAAGGAGCCGTAGGGGCGCGCGGTGAAGCGTATCTCGATCACTTTGAGCACCTAATGAAAGACCTTGGCGAACCATACTTCCATGTTAATGGCAGTGAGCTGGCGAAAGTCTTGGGAACCAACTACTACAGCCGCGCAATTTACACGCCAGGTGGTTATTTAATGCAACCTGCTGCTTTGGTGCGTGGGCTAGGGGAAAGCCTTCCAGAGAACGTCGAGGTGTTAGAGAACTCGCCAATCCGCAAGCTCAGTAAAGAAAACGGTTGCTGGGTATTACATGGAGATAGTGGCTCTGTTGAAACCCCTGAACTGCTGCTTGGGACCAGCATTTTTACTCGGGAGTTTGGTTATCTTAAAAACAGACTACTTCCAGTGATGACGTTTGCAAGCTGGACGCGTCCATTAACCGACGCAGAAATGCAACGATACGGAGGTGAGCTGAATTGGGGGTTAACTCCAGCTGATCATGCGGGAACGACGTTACGTATGACCGCCGATCGACGTATTTTGATCCGCAATACTTACAAACACGTGCCGAAATATGGCTCAAGCATGAACGATAAAGTCAGAGAACAAATTCGCGACGATCATCGTCAGGTCTTTCTGGCGCGTTATCCCGAGCTGGCCGACGTACCATTTACTCACACATGGGGTGGGGTGTATGCAATCTCTCGTAACTTTACTAACTTTTTCGGTCAATTAGATGAAGGTGTTTATGCCAGCGCTTGTGACAATGGTGTTGGTGCTGCGTGGGGAACCATTTCTGGAACACTGTTAGCTGACTATGTCGTTGGTGCGACATCTAAATCATTGGATGACATACAGCAAGTGACAGGAATGCCTTGTTTGAATCCGCCAGAGCCTTTTTTAGGTTTGGGAGTAAAAACGCGTATCCAATTAGCAAAATGGCAAAGCCGGAGTGAATTATGAAGCCAGTCAAACTTGTTGATAGTAAAAGTCTAGATTTCAATGTTCGTGGTGATACGCCAGGAATGGCGTATGTTGCCAGGGCGTTAAGCCCAGAAATTTCACCAAACATAGGCGTAGGCTTTGCTAAATGGGAAGGCGCTAAAGTGGCTTGGACAGTGCTTTATGATGAGGTTATTTTCGTGATTGAAGGCTGTTTCGAGCTGACCGCAAATGGTGAAACACATTTTGTGCACCCAGGTCAGATGCTGTGGATACCGGAAGGGACTGAATTGGTTTATGGTGGGCATGCTCTGTTCGGCTATGTGGTTCATCCAGGAAACTGGAAAGAGTTACATGGTATTGAATGACTTTTATCATTTAGTTGTGTTTCGGAAAGGCAAAATAAAAATCTGATTTTTAACCATAACTTTTCGCAAAAGAACTTAATCTCAATGGAGCAAGGGTTTCATACTTGCTATGTTTCTTGGTCACGTTTCCAGACGTGTTAGACCTTTCTCAATTGCTATTTTATCTATCAAAAAGGGAAGCCTTGGCTTCCCTATAATGAGTCTTCTTTTGGCTTGGCTAAAGCTTTTATTTTAGCTCAAATTTACCCTGCATGATTGCCCAGTGACCCGGGAACGAACAGAAGAATGAATAGTCACCGCCGGCTTTCATTTTCTCAGTACTGAACGTAATGCTGGTGCTTTCACCGCCACCAATTACTTTTGTGTGAGCGTAGACGCGATCATCATTTGGTTTTACGTAGTTATTTTCTGCTCCAGCTGCCATGCCATCAGTACCGACTGCTTGTAGGTTGGCTGTGTCAGAGATGACCACGTTGTGACCCATCGATTGCGCTGGCATCTTACCTGTGTGATTCAGCGTTAGTTTTACCTCTTTACAAGTGGCTGGTACGCTCAATGTTTTAGTAGAAAACTGCATCATATCGTTAGCATCTAATGACACTTCACACTCGGCACTGGCTTGGGCACCAAAGCTCATTCCTACTAATGCGAAGGTTGTTGCTAATAAACGTAAAGACATATAACACTCTCCATTTTGTATTTTAGGCTGACTTGGATTGATCTTATCCAATAGTTCTCATTATCAGCCAATTTTCACTCCAAAAACGTGCTTCAATCGGTATATTGACGTTTTGTTGCAAGCTTGTACTGGTCAGTTCCGCTATTTGATCACTCAAATGCCTTATTTCATGCGATTGCGTGAGTTAAATCAAAAGTCGTGATTAGCCAGAGTTAAGGTGAAAATAATCTCTCTAAACGGGTGGCAGAATTGTTTGGTTTTACGGTATTGGAGAGGTTTCAAGAAAGAAGCTCAGCTAAATTGCTGAGCTTCTAGAGAACAGACGACAAGTAGGCCTAGCGAGTTTGCTTTAACGTGTGCAACACATCATGCAGTGAAGGTGCGAGAGTATGGCCTAATTGCTTTATTTCGTCACAAGGCTCAACCAAATCAGGAATTTGATAAGTGATCATGTTCGCTGCTACCGCAGCACGTACGCCATTATTTGAATCTTCAAAAGCGAGACATTTGGTTGGATCTACGCTTAGACGACTTGCTGCAAGCAGGTAGATCTCTGGATCAGGTTTGCCGTGTGACACTTCACAGCCTGTCGTTAAGTTGTCGAAATACTTGCTTAGGCCCGCTAACTCCAACTTCTTCTGTGCCACTTCTTTTGCTGTAGAAGTGGCGACTGCAATTGGCAACCCTTGGCCTTTCAACCACTCAAGCAGCTCAATCACCCCTTCTTTTACTGGTATCGCTTGGTGCTTAACCACAGCGTCGTAACGGTCGCGCCACTCTTGGTGTAAGCGGTCAAGATCATCCCCATAAGCTTTACGAAAAATCACTTCAATGCCCGCTGCATTGCGACCAATGATTGAAAGGTAAACATCTTTATAGAAGGGTAGGTTCTGGGCTTCACATGCTTCTTGGAAAATATGCATACAGACGCGCTCAGTATCAAGGAGCAAACCATCCATATCAAAAATAGCAGCTTGGTAGTTCATTACATTAAGACTTTTTGGTTGGGATGGCGCATTTTGACACAAGCAGATCGTTTTTTCTTCTAAAAATTAGAACTTGATTTTGATCCTATGAGTTCACATTGCCTCTGAACACACTATACACAGAGTCTATAAATTAGGTGTGAAATATAATATTTTTAAAATTATAAAAATTTCAGTTAAATAGATAAAACTCTATCTTAATATAAGCTAGAGTTTTATTAATATTCTATTGTTATTTTAACTATTGGATAATTTATTAATAGTTAAAATTAATAATGAAATAATACCAAGTCACGATTGTTTACGACTGCATGAGTGTACCAGCTCTTGACTTCAGATATTTGTTGCTCTGATAAGCCTCCGAAGTCAACGTTATCTTGGTGAATATCTTGATTTTTTATCATAAAAACAACAGGGAAATCGTCAGGGAGTGGGAATTTTATGGGATAATCGGTATTAGTGAATGGAATATCGCAGAAATCGTTTACATCGCAAGGATACCAAGAGTTATTGGATAAGTAATAACCAGTGATCTTACATATAGCTTCAAGCAAGTAAGCATAGGCGTAACCCAAGTGACTGTATTTTATCTCTTCAGACAGCATCTGCATAAGAAGCTCTTCAGCTCGGATGCTTTCGCCACTACTTTCCAGCATTTCATTAATCACTTTAAAGGAGTCTTGACACCTTTCCATGATGGCTTTTTCTAGCTCTGGATTACGCTCATTCTTTAGTACGTTAAAAACCTTTTCAGTATCTAATGAATATACTGTCGCCCCATATCCCATATTTTATTCTCCTCACTTTTATACAGTTAAATTCATTTAAGTGTTTTTATCGAAGGGATTATATTTTGATGTTTTTTGAAGGTAAAGTGTATACATAGAGGTTGTATTTATTATGATGAACTTTGAAAGTTTAGATTCTTAAAATAAATACTATATATTTAATTTTATTAGATCTGGCTCATAAAAATACCTTAACTATTATTGTGTTTATTGTTAAGGGTTATTAAATCTGTGAGGTGGTTCAAGACAATAAAATTTAGAAGAAAATACCGTCAAACTTAGGTGGCTATTCTATCTGAGCACTCAGCTCACTACTTATAGTGGGCTGAGTGAGCGGTTGGGCATCGGCTCTTTATTTGGCGATGAATATGCCATATTAGGTGATATTCGTTAGTGTCTATTTTATCCCTAGCCGTTTTGCTAATCGGTGCAAATTGCCGTTATCTAATTCAAGCTGACGTGCCGTTGCTGCCCAGTTACCTTGGTTCTCTTCCAGAACTCGAACAATCATCGCTTTTTGGAAGGCGTCTGTGGCAGGCTTTAATCCGCCTTCTGGTAGCTCAAGCCGAGATTTTTGTTCCGTTTCTTCAACGTTCTTGATGTTCTGATTCGGCGTTCGGATGTCAAAATCTTGCTCAACTAACTCAATGTCCATGGCGTGGGTACGCGCTTTTGCCAAAACACCAGCACGTTTAATGACATGTTCAAGCTCTCGCACGTTGCCTGGCCATGAATAGTCTTTGAGTGCCTGCACCAAAGTGGGGGACAAACGAATGCTGTTCAATCCCAATTTGCTTCTTAAACGTTCGGCAAAAAAGCCTGCGAGTAACACCACATCGTCTTCACGTTCACGAAGAGGTGGAACATGAAGCGGGAAGACGCTTAGGCGGTGATATAAGTCGGCTCGGAAGCGACCAGCAGTCACTTCTTCATGCAATATACGGTTGGTGGCGGCGACAATGCGTGTATTGACTCGAATATGGCGGTCATCACCCACACGTTGAATGTCGCCGTATTGTAGGGCTCGAAGTAACTTGGCTTGCAGCTCTAACGACAGTTCGCCGACTTCATCTAAAAACAGTGTGCCGCCATCGGCTTGTTCGAACTTACCCTTGCGATTGCTGATTGCGCCTGTAAATGCGCCTTTGATATGGCCGAACAACTCGCTTTCCGCGACCGATTCGGGCAGCGCCGCACAGTTGAGGTAAACCAAGGTATTGTTAGAGCGGCTAGAGCGATGGTGAATAGCGCTGGCAACCAACTCTTTACCTACGCCCGTTTCTCCCATGACCAATACAGACAACTCCGTATCGGCGACTGCATCAATCTGCTCTTGAAGATTCTTCATACCCTGAGAGTTGCCAATGATTTCATTACTTAAGGTGCGCTTCTCGGCGTAAGAGTCACGTGGCAGGCTCGCTTGTGTCTCTAGTTGTTCTAGTAGGAGTGCAGTGTGTAGGCCACCTGCTGCCAACGCGCTGACAAAACGTAACTCTTGGTTGCGTAGCCCATCAAATTGGTTGGGGTCGAAGGCGTCAATCGTGATGGCACCAATCAGTTGATCGTCGATCAGCAGAGGTAAACCAATGCAGGAATGGACATGCAGTTTGTCATCGTGGTTTGGAATCAAGCCATCGTATGGATCAGGTAAGTCGCTGTCGGAGGGAAAGCGCACGATATCGCCTGCTCGGGCAATGGCTTCTAATCTTGGGTGCTGCTCAATGGAGAAACGGCGTCCAAGCACTTCTTTCGCCAATCCATTGATTGCTAAAGGTTTAAAGTGCTGGTCTTCATATAAAAGAAGGGCAGAAGAGTCACACTTCAATACCTCTCGAATCGTGGTTAATAACGTATCGAAGCGAGCCTGTTGAGTGAGCGCCGAGTTAAGGTCTTGCGTGATGTGTAGCCATTGCGCGATTAAAGAAGTCATAGCCAATACCAATTGTGTCAATATGACTATTGTAGTGTCTTAATGACAATTTTCAACTGTGTCTAAATGACATGTTTCAATGTTGGATTTTAATTAAGTTGTTGAAATATATAGAAATTAAAAGTTGGCACGCCCGGTGCAATACAAGAAGAAATTATTTTTGTTTATCCCGTCATTCAAGGTAGTAATTATGACAATTCACGTAAAAAACAACATTCACTGGGTAGGTCAACGCGATTGGGAAGTTCAAGACTTCCACGGTACAGAATACAAAATGACAAAAGGTACCAGCTACAACAGTTATCTAATTCGTGAAGAGAAAACCGTATTGATTGATACGGTCGATCATCGATTCAGTCAACAATTCATCCAAAATTTAGAGATGGAAATCGACCTTAAGTCTATCGACTTTATCGTGGTAAACCATGCAGAAGAAGATCACTCAGGTGCATTGTCGGCATTAATGGAGAAGATTCCGAACACGCCAATTTACTGTACAGAAGCGGCGATAGATTCGATTGTGGGTCATCACCACCATCCTGAGTGGAACTTCAAAACCGTAAAAACGGGCGATAGCATCGATATTGGTAACGGTAAGCAATTGGTCTTCGTGGAAGCACCGATGCTGCATTGGCCAGACAGCATGATGACTTACCTAACCGGCGATGCAGTGTTATTCAGCAATGACGCATTTGGTCAGCACTATTGCGATGAACGTCTGTTCAATGATGAAGTGGATCAAAATGAGTTGATGGAACAGTGTTTGCGTTACTACTCAAATATCTTAACGCCATTCAGCAGCTTGGTAACCGCAAAAATCAAAGAAGTGCTGAGCTTCAATTTGCCTGTCGACATGATCGCCACGTCACACGGTATTGTATGGCGCGATAATCCGGTTCAAATCATCGAGCAATACTTAGCATGGGCAGACAATTATCAAGAAGATCGCATTACGATTTTCTACGATTCAATGTCAAACAACACTCGAATGATGGCCGATGCAATCGCGCAAGGCATTCACGATGTCGATCCTGGCGTGGCGGTCAAAGTCTTTAATGTCTCTAAGCATGATAAGAATGAAATTCTCGCCAACGTATTCCGCTCAAAAGGCATCTTGGTTGGTTCTTCTACCATGAATAACGTCATGATGCCGAAGATCGCAGGCATGCTAGAAGAAATTACTGGTTTGCGCTTTAAAGCGAAGAAGGCCGCTGCATTCGGTAGTTACGGTTGGAATGGTGGCGCGGTGGATCGTATCCATGCTCGATTGACTGACGCAGGTTTTGAAACCGCAGTGAGCTTGAAAACCAAATGGCGACCAGATGGTAATGCGATGCGTGAGTGCCGTGAACATGGTCAGAACATCGCGAAGTTGTGGGCGAAGCATGACCTGACAAGTCCTGTTATTTCTCCGGCGATTGCTACGTCTGCACCACAAGTTCAATCACAACCCGCAGCACAAGTAGCAACACAAGCGGTAGTCGATGCTGCTCCTAGCAACCCTAGTGCCGAGGCGCATCCTGCAGATTGCCAATGCATGGTTTGCACCGTTTGTAATTGGGTATACGACCCAGCTAAAGGCGAGCCTAATCAAGGCGTTGAACCGGGTACTGCATGGTCTGAAGTGCCAGATTACTTCTTGTGCCCAGAATGTCACTTGGGTAAAGACGTTTTCGTTGAATACAACGGTTAGGAGGGAATATGCAAGCACCTATTGTGATTATTGGTAGCGGCTTTGCGGCTTACCAATTGGTGAAAACAGTGCGTCGAATGGACGCACATATTCCGCTGCAAGTGTTTACTGCTGATGATGGCGCGGAATACAACAAGCCCGATTTGAGTCATGTATTCAGTAACAAGCAAACTGCCCGAGACTTGGTAGTTAAAAGTGGTGAGGCGTTTGCACAGGAACACAACATCGAACTGTTCGCCCATACCAAGGTTGAGCATGTCGACGTGCAAGCTCAGCAAGTGGTCGCCAACGGCCAAACCTATCCTTATTCCAAACTGGTGTTTGCGACAGGCGCGAAAGCCTTTGTGCCGCCAATATCTGGTGGTGCAGCACCTGAGGTGATAACGCTGAACTCGTTACAAGAATATCAATTAGCGGAAGAGCAAATTAGCCGCGCGGAACGAATTCTAGTAATGGGTGGTGGTTTGATCGGCGTCGAGATCGCCATGGATCTCGCAACCAGTGGTAAAGCGGTTACGGTGGTTGAGCCAAATTCCCGTTTGCTCGCTAACTTGATTCCTGAATTCGTCGCATTGCCGCTCGAAAACCAACTTAAGCAGCAAGGTATTCAACTTGCCTTGGAGACTGGTGTAGTTGCGATCAATCGTTCAGATGATTCGCTGGTGGCAAGCTTGAGCAAAGGTAAAGCAATCGAAGCCGATGTAGTGATTTCAGCGGCGGGTTTACGTGCTAACACTTGGTTAGCGAAGGCTTGTGGGTTGAGTGTCAATAAAGGCATCGAGGTAGATGCCCGATTACAGACATCAGCAGCCAATGTATTTGCATTAGGCGATTGCGCCGAGATCCAAGGTCGAATGATGCCTTATCTCCAACCGATCGTGCTAAGTGCCAATGTTTTAGGGAAACAACTACTGGAGCAAGAAGCAGAGCTGAAACTACCGCCTATGATGGTAAAGGTCAAAACGCCGAGCTACCCAATTCAATTGGCAGGCGATTTTAGCTCGGTGACGAACTGGAGCGTGCAGATTTCTCAAACTGGCATTGCCGCGAAAGCAGAAGATGAAAATAGCCGACTCATGGGCTTCGTCGTGACGGGAGAACAAGTTACGCAAGCATTTCCACTACTCCGAGAGTTGTCTCAAGCCGCTCAGGCTTAACCGATTTTAACGAAAAGAATTGTAATTAGAGAGGGTATCATTATGTCGCATCTAAGAATTCCTAAAGACTGGACTGTTCAACGTTCAACGCCTTTCTTCACTAAAGACAATGTGCCACCAGCGCTACTGACTCATCATAATACCGCTGAGGGAGTGTTTGGACAGCTGTGCGTCATGGAAGGGCAAGTGACTTACTACGGCTTTGCTGATGAAAATGCCACAGAAGCAGAAGTTGTGGTGGTGATTAATGCAGGCCAGTTTGCTACAAGCCCACCGCAGTACTGGCACCGCATTGAGATGAGCGATGATGCTCAGTTCAACATCAATTTCTGGTCGAACAAGGACAAAAGTGGGCAAGCGATGTTCCACGCTAAGCAGTAGTGAATCTTTGTAAGTGCTTTGACTGTTACGCTAATCGTCAAGTAAAGGGGTGTAGAAGGCGCAATAAACGGACTGCAATGCAGGATCATCGAGACCGAGGAAAGAGAAATCACGAGTAATGATTTCAATTCTTTAGTAGCATGTTACGAAACATTTCAGTCAGGTGAACTAAGGGAAGCGTGCAATGGAAAAACAACGAGTAGCATTTATTGGTCTGGGTGTGATGGGATACCCAATGGCTGGTTACCTAAGTAAAGCGGGCTTTGAAACCAAAGTATACAACCGCACAAAAGCGAAAGCCGACAAATGGGCTGAAGAATACCAAGGCGTAGCTTGTGAAACACCACGTGAAGCGGCAGAAGGCTGTGACATCGTTTTTACCTGTGTGGGTAATGATGATGACGTTCGTAGCGTTGTTTACGGTGAAGAAGGCATTCTGGTCGGTTTGAAAGCAGATGCAGTGTTAGTCGATCACACGACGACTTCTGCAGACCTAGCGGTTGAGCTGGCTGAAGCGTGTGCTAAGTATGGTAATCACTTCATTGATGCGCCAGTTTCTGGTGGTCAAGCGGGCGCAGAAAATGGTGTTCTAACCATCATGTGTGGTGGTGAACAAAGCATTTTTGACCGTGTGTCTCCGGCGATGGATGTGTACGCGAAGCAGATGACGCTACTGGGTGAAAACGGTCAGGGTCAACGCTGTAAGATGGTAAACCAAATCTGTATTGGAGGCGTTTTACAAGGTCTGAGTGAAGCTTTGTTGCTGGCACAAAAATCAGGCTTGGACATCGCTCAAGTTGTAGAAACGCTTAAGCATGGCGCTGCAGGTTCTTGGCAGATGGAAAACCGCGCAAATACAATGGCTGAAGACAAGTTCGATTTTGGCTTCGCTATTGATTGGATGCGCAAAGACTTAGGTTTCTGTCTGCAAGAAGCTGAGCGAGTGGGTCTAGAACTTCCACTGACTAAGAAAGTGGATGAGCAATACGCAGACCTTCAACGTGATGGTTTAGGTCGCATGGATACATCAGTACTGATCAAAGCGGTAGCTAAAAATCAGTAGTTGATGAATCAGTAATAGATAAACAGTTCTTTGGTATCAAAGAGCTTAAAGAAATCTAAGTTAATCATAATGAATCTCCTTGAGCATGGTTTGTGACTTGTGATTAAGGATTAGTGATTTGAAATCAGGAGGTGCTGTAGAGCACCTCCTTTTTTCGTCTTTAAATCACGCAGTGTAATGATTGCAGCGTTCGCTTACTTGTTTAAGCCTAGTGCAATTTCAAGACCTTTGCCGTACGCTTCGTCCGCTTGGTATGCGTGTTGAACGTGGCGCTGTTGGATGAACTCTGGCACACCGTCCATTGCGCGAGCTGTGTTATCGAACAGAGTTTGACGTTGCTCTTCGCTCATCAGACGGAATAGGTCACCCGCTTGGCTGAAGTAGTCTTCGTCTACACGATGATCGTAGTGATCAGCGTTGCCATTGATGCGCAGAGGTGGCTCAGAGTAATCTGGTTGCTCTGCCCATTCTTGTTTGTAGTTTGGCTCGTAACCCAGTGTTGAACCAAAGTTGCCATCAACGCGCATTGCGCCATCACGGTGGTAGCTGTGAACAGGGCAACGAGGTGCGTTCACTGGGATTTGATGGTGGTTCACACCTAGACGGTAACGCTGAGCATCGCCGTAAGCGAACAGACGACCTTGTAGCATCTTATCTGGAGAGAAGCCGATACCAGGTACAACTGCTGCTGGGTTAAACGCTGATTGCTCAACTTCTGCGTAGAAGTTTTCTGGGTTACGGTTCAGTTCGAACTCACCAACTGGGATCAGTGGGTAGTCTTTTTGAGACCATACACGTGTTAGGTCGAATGGGTTGAAGTTGACTTCATCCGCTTCTAGCTCAGGCATGATCTGTACGTACATCTTCCATTTAGGGAAGTCTTGACGCTCAATCGCTTCGTAAAGGTCACGGTGATGGCTTTCGCGGTCTTTACCTACGATTGCTTCTGCTTCTTGGTCAGTTAGGTTTTTGATGCCTTGCTGAGTTTTGAAGTGGAATTTCACCCAGTAACGCTCGTTTTCTGCGTTGATGAAGCTGAATGTGTGGCTACCAAAACCATGCATATGACGGTAAGACGCTGGGATACCACGGTCACTCATTACGATAGTCACTTGGTGGAATGCTTCTGGTAGTGATGTCCAGAAATCCCAGTTGTTGGTAGAGCTACGCATGTTAGTGCGAGGGTCGCGTTTTACTGCGTGGTTTAGGTCTGGGAATTTTAGTGGGTCACGTAGGAAGAATACTGGTGTGTTGTTACCAACCAAGTCCCAGTTACCTTCTTCAGTGTAGAATTTAAGTGCGAAACCACGGATGTCGCGTTCTGCGTCTGCTGCACCGCGCTCACCAGCTACAGTAGTGAAGCGAGCGAATAGTTCTGTTTTTTTGCCGATGTCAGAGAAGATCTTAGCGCGAGTGTATTTTGTGATGTCGTGCGTTACTGTGAACGTACCGTAAGCACCTGAACCTTTTGCGTGCATACGACGCTCAGGGATCACTTCGCGGTCAAAGTGTGCCAATTTTTCAAGGAACCAAACGTCTTGTAATAGTTGAGGGCCACGAGGACCTGCAGTCATAACGTTTTGGTTATGTGCGACAGGGCAACCTGCTGCTGTAGTCAATTTCTTGTTTGTCATTTTTCTTCCCCCTCCAGGGCTCAATACCTTAGAAACTGTAGAGGAGGTTATTACGGAAAAGCTGGAGGAGAAAACTGATATTGCTTATCAATTCAATAGATGGTGACTATGGTCGAAACTATATTAGAATCAGAAATTTACTACATTAGCTTGATTGACATAACAATCGACGTTCTCGAATACGATTGACTGGGGGGAGCGCTATCCAGTTAGCGTGTCTGCGATGCTAGTAATATCGCCCCTTAAATGAAGTTTTACGTGTCATCAAAGGGGCGAAAGGGGGAAGTAATTAAGAGTACTTCACTTCAAGTTGTTCAGCTTTTGCAAATGCTGGGTGTGTCGCGAGCTGTTTCCCATAACGTTCAATATTAGGGAAGTGATTAACTAAACCAAACTTTTGAACCAATTCGACAATGAAAGACATCATGATGTCAGCGCCAGTCAGACGCTCTTCTACTAGGTAAGTTTTGCCTTCTAAGGATTGCTCGAAGTAGCCTAGTACATTCATTGCTTCCTTGTCGGCATAGCCTGATAAAAACTGAGTTTCATTTGGCTCTTTGCTTACGAAGATTTTTAGCAGCATAGGTAAAATTGCAGAGCTTTCTGCAAAGTGCATCCATTGCAAATATTCTGTGTGTGCTTTTGTACCACGCTCAGGAGCAAAGGCTCCGTCACTGTATTTCTCAATCAAATATTCGGTCATTGCACCTGACTCAATGATAATCTCGCCGTTATCTTCAAGAACAGGTGACTTTCCTAATGGGTGAACACTTTTTAGTTCTGGCGGTGCCATGAAGGTCACGGAATCACGGACATAGGGTACAATCTCGTAATTTACATCTAGCTCTTCAAGTAACCAAATGATGCGCTTTGAACGAGACTGATTGAGGTGGTGAAGTTTAATCATTTACATATCCCTTTTTATAATGGGTCGTTAATCTGTACTACAAGCTTGCCGAAATTCTTACCTTCCAACAGACCGATGAATGCTTCTGGCGCATTATCCAGTCCTTGTACTAGATGTTCGCGGTATTGGATCTTTCCTTCTGCCAACCATTTATTAATATCTTGCGCAAATTCACCGTAACGATGTCCGTAATCATCAAAAATGATGAAGCCTTGCACCTTGATTCGTTTGGTCAGGAGCTTACCCATTAGTAATGGAAGATGGTCGGTACCTTCAGGCAGCTCTGTCGCGTTGTACTGAGAAATCAAACCACAAAGTGGGATACGCGCATTTGTATTCAGAAGTGGCATTACAGCCTCGAATACTTTGCCACCTACGTTTTCGAAGTAAACATCGATACCTTTGTCACAGGCATTTTTCAGTTGTTCTGCAAAGTCTTCAGCTTTGTGATCAATACACTCATCGAAACCAAGCACCTCTTTAGCGTAACGGCATTTTTCTTCTCCGCCTGCTATACCAACAACTCGGCAACCTTTGATTTTACCAATTTGACCAACTGTTGCGCCTACAGGCCCCGTAGCAGCTGCTACCACGATGGTTTCCCCTGGTTTTGGCTGACCAATGTCGAGTAAACCCATGTACGCGGTAAATCCTGGCATACCTGCAACGCCTAACGCGTAAGAAGGGTTTTGCGGTTCTTTACCAAGTTTAATGACCATCTCACCAGTTGAGATAGCGTAGTCTTGCCAGCCAACAGTGTAGGCAAGAACCCATTCACCTGCTTCGTAATCTGGGTGGTTTGATGTTTCTACCTGACAAACGGTACCACCGACCATTACGTCATCAATTGCAACAGGGTCAGCGTATGATTCGGCATCACTCATGCGACCACGCATGTATGGATCTAGAGATAAATAAACCGTTCTCAATAGCATTTCACCCTCTTTCGGAGTCGGTTTCGTTACCTCTTCTAAACGAAAGTTTTCTTGTGTCGGTGCACCATGGGGACGTGACGCGAGTACGATTCTGCGATTTGTTGCGTTAGTCATATCTATCTCACTTGTTGATTAGACCGGTCGTCTAGTATTTGTTTCAAAATATCCCGCTTATTTAAAGCGGGAAGGTTTACTGTGTTAACACTGACGCTTTTTCTGACAGTGAAACGTGTGTAGGGTGTTCATTCTGCTTCCACGCCGCCCGTTATGGGCAAGTGCGCGTATTCTGCAGTAAGTGTTGAGTATAGGTCAGACTTTGCGTCAATGCTGCCTGATCTTGATAAAGTTTGTTCAGCAAGCTAGCGCCATTCCAAAGGTAGTATATCTGCCTTGCTAATAACGCACTGTCACCATTGGGGATTGAGCCATCTTGAATGCCGATGTCAATGCAATCCGCTATCGCTTGAATGGTTTTGTCTGCTCCTTGGCGTAATGCCAAGCGCATTGACTCAGAGAGATCGGAGACTTCTGCACTTAACTTAACCAATAAACATTTGTTCGCATTACACACGTCGTCTTCTACTTTGACCATTTCTTCGAAATAGCTCATTAGGCGTTGGTAGCCACTCAGTTCAGTATTGGTAAAGCGTGCGTTTAAACGCTCAAAATACTTAGTAAAGTAGTCTTGAATCATCGCTTCACCAAATTGTTCTTTGGACTTGAAGTAATGATAAAACGAGCCTTTTGGCACTGCGGCCTTTTTTAATAGCTCTGAAAGACCAACACTCGTGAACCCTCGGTTTACGATCAACTCGTATCCGACGTCGAGAATATGTTGGCGTGTGTCATTCGTCTTTGCGTTCATGAAGTGTACTATAGAATGAATTAGACCAGTCGTCTAGTATTTGTTGTGGGTTATTTAATCAGCTCATACTCAATAACAAAGAGCGTGTCGGTATTTGGGTAGATTTCTCGAATTAACTGCTTGAGTTTTGGTAGTTCGATGGCTTCTTGTTCTGCATGAAACTCATTAATATCTTCAAAGTGAAGTGGTTCTACAGAACGTATCTTGATATCGCAGACTTTACGATCCGTTTCTAAGGTAAAAACTTCGACTTCTGTATTGGGAACGTAATGGCTTTCTGATTCATCTCGAATCGTTATCGTCTTTTTGCCTGACGTGATCAACGGGGTTAAGAATTCAAAAAAAGTAATCTTGGTTGGATGAGATGGCATGATGTACTCGTTAGTCTGGTTGTTTGGCGTAATTATATACCCAAATACCCCAGAGATTCCTGTCTTACTAGAACGATCGAGCGCGGATGAAACGAATTAACTTGGCACTAAAGTAACCTGAGATAACGCCTATCCAGTTGGTGCTGAGATCATCAAAACTAAATGACCGATTTGGAATAAAAAGTTGGCTTATTTCTTCCATTGAAACGATAGCCAACAGCAGTAGCAAAAGACGAATCCCAAAAACGTCGGTTTTATTCGAGCTCACCAGAGAAGGGAACGTGAAGACCGATAAAAAGCCGATCAATAAACTGAAAGTAAAGTGAAGCGTACTTGATCCGCCTAAGTAGGTTTCCATTTGCAGGTAAGCAGTATGGTGTAGGTCAGAGCTTTTCCACAAAGAGAGTGAAGCGGTTAGCATCAGGACTAAAACAAAACTCGTGCGTGCCAGTATTAAAGCCATAATTAACCTATTGGAAAGAAGCCTAAGTAACGTTTTACAAAGTACAGTGCAGCTAAATTCTGGATAGCCATGCCAATTGCCATTGCCCACGCTGCACCAATCACCCCAAACATTTGGCAAAGCGTAACAAGTAGGCAGATGGACACCGTACCGGAGGAAATTGTAATGTATTTCATGGTTCTCTCATGACCACTCATTAATAATAAAAAACCTACTGAACCAGTCGCAACATTGACTAACTGCCCCAGAGAAAGGACGACTAATAGTGGCGCAGCGGCGAGAAACTCCTCACCAAAAAACTGCATTACAAATTCGGGGAAGAGGGTGCAAATAATTACGGGTACAATCGCTAAACCAACATTGGCTCGGCACGCCAAGCGGCTCAGGTTCTGCAGTTTGCGCATTTGACGCTCTTTGTAGAGAGAGGCAAACATAGGGGCGACCACAAAGTTAATGGTAATCAGCACAAAGCCAATCAGTAGTGATGTGCGTTGGGCTGCGGCTAACAAACCGAGTTCCGCTGTTGAGATAAAAAAGCCCGTAATAACAAGGCTTCCCCATTGAAGAACATTCGTGAAGATACTGCCAACCCAGACTTGCTTGGCAGAAGAGACCATTTTTTTGTTTGGTACGAAAGCCGATGTTTGATATTGATCTGAGCCAAGCCAATTGGCACTAGATATGACCGCGACACCTATGCTCGCTAAAAGCAGTGTGGTCATTAGATTGTTGATATTTTGCTGACCGATATAGTCTAGGGCAAAGACAAAAATGACCATCAACATGCTTACCCCAAGCTGCAACGCAAACAGAGATGATACAACTTTTCTACATGCTTGAAGCACCCGACTGTTGGTTTGCGCAAGCACCAAGAAAGGTATGCAAAGCAAGCATAAAGTAATCGCATACATTGGTGATTGAGTTTGGTTTAGCTGTTCTGGAAACAGATTAAACCCTGCCAACAAAACGCCTATGGCGAGCAAGCAAAATGCCATACTTCGATAAAGTGCGGTTTTATAGTTTTGGCTTTGTTCAAGCTTCTCTTTGTTATTAAAAGCGATCGCATTGTAACGAACTAAGGAGACATCAAAACCTAGCTGAGAAACGATAGCGAGTAGCGAGACTAGGTTGAATAAAAAGAAAAATTGACCGGCCGTCGAAGCGTCACTGGTCTTCGATACAATCAGAGTCAGTAAAAAAGCAAATAGCGCACTCAACACACGCGTGATTGCGGTTTTTAATCCAGTAGATAACAAGCTTTTTTTACCGCTGGGCATCAACAGTAATTTTTGTTGAACAGTGTGAAACATAGGGGCATTTAACCGTAAATATTATTGAGTGCGAGGCGCTGTTTTTCTTCACTGAAGGCATCGTTTAATTCTGCTGTATATTGGCGAAAATCGATCTCTTCATAATGATTGACACAATGCGCGATCTGCTTGGCCATTTCTTTAGGTGTGAGCGCTAAAAACGGGTAGTTGAGATCTTTGGTTGCGCCGATGGTCCGAATAACCATAGGAAGATGTAACTTGGATGCTTCTAGAATGGTTAACGGCATCCCTTCCCATGCTGCAGTATGTAGATAAAGGTCTGAACCCTTGAGCTTTTCAACTACCTCATCGCGAGGCAGCATGCCCGTTACATCCACATTTTCAGTGCGTAATTTCTGTTCGAGTACGTGGTCACCGCCACCTATCCATGTGATCTCTATCGGGCGGTTAAGTGCATACCGATTAAGGAACTGCAATGTGCTGATAAGAAACTGAGGATCTTTTTGGGGCGCGACACGACCAAGTACAACGAGCTTCAGCGCTTCTTGCTTGTTTCGCTCTATACGATCTTCACTTTGATAAGACACGTAGTTGTTGAGCAGTTCGGCACGTTTCGCACCAATGCTAATGGCTAGGTCACACTCTCGTTGGCTACAGCCTGCAACCACATCAATTTTGCTCAGTTTTACTTTCTCTAGTGCTTTATAGATCTGGCGTGCAAGCTCTGAGATATCTTCACGTTCGAAGGCATAACAGTGCGGTGTGTAAACCAAGCGTGCCTTGCCAAGCTTTAGAAATCGGCCGAGAAATCCCGCTTTACTCGAGTGCAAATGCACGACGTCGGGAGCAAGTGATGCAATCATGTGGTTTGCATCGCGAATAAATTGAAGCAAGCCGCCTTCTACCCACTTTGTCTGTACGAAAATGTGGTGGTTGTTCTCATTGGTCAAGTCGTTTTCTCGGGCTCTGGCTAGCAAGAAATGCTGATAAGGCTCGTCTCTGGATGAGTGAACATAACTATAGAGGGCGGTTTGAACGCCACCTCCAAATGCTTCTGTAACATGGAGCACTTTCTTCATGATGATTTTGTCCCTGGTGTTTGCATCCATTTGTGTTTAAAAGCATCACGCTCTTGCTCTGAATAAACGTGGCGATACAAGGGAAGATCGTACATATAGAACAGTTTTGAGAAGTCGTAGTGATTCTTAAAGTGTTGGTGGATATTGGAGTACCACTTGTTTTTCGCTTCGTTGCTGTTTTTCAGCACGAAGTCTTGCAACTCAAGAAACTCACCGATTTCTTTATCAAGAGAACTGAGCTGTTCGCATTTGATTAGCATGACGTTGGCCTGATCGTTCTGGAATGTGAAGAAAGGTTGAGTGTTGTCCAGCTCTTGGCGCATCACATCGATATTGAAATTACGCTTTAACTCGTTGTCGAACCAGTCCGCAAAATAGTTGAGATTGATATAGTTATCAAAGCAATGCTCGAGGTGCTGATACGTGACTTCCATATCTCGGTGAATTGCATCGTTCTTTTTGCCTTCGATAAATTGCAAATGGAGATCTTGAAAGAAGCGAGAAAAGACAGTTGCGATTGGATCGCGGACCAGCGTAACGATTTTAATCTGCTCGCGTTTTTGTAAGATACGTTTTCGCTGCTTGAGCACTAAGCGATAGAGTGCGCGGTTTCGGAAGTCGAAGAATTTACTCACGTCTTTTTTATTGTGATACATGTGAAATTCTTCGTGATCATCAAAGGTGTGGATGTGATAGCTCGGGATATTTTTCTCCCCTAGCGTGTGCTCAATTGATGAGGAGCCAACTTTGCCCATTTGGTAAACTAAAACAAAATTATCAGCTTGGAGTTCTCGGTTCTTTTCAAATTGTCGAGAGATTGAATACTTCATCTATCCTATCCTTGATTATTCATATTCGTGGTGATGGTTTACCGGAAAAGTATGAGCAATGGCCCTTGAGTCGTTGCTCATGCTGATCATGACGGGTAATAAGAGTATTAAAATTATGGTGGTGTTTACCGCAACGAAAAACACCATGATGAGGGCGTATATCGCAAGTAATAGGCTTTTTCTGTTTTCATTAAGACTACGGAAGCAAAAGCGAATAAAAAGAAAATAACCACCAAACAGCAGACCGATACCAAGCAATCCGTATTCAATTGCGGTATCTAACACAAAGTTGTGGGTGTAGATCGCCAGCTCATCATAATTAAAGTAACTGATCATAAAGTTGGGTAACATTTTCGCGCCGACACCTAACACCGGGTGTTGAAATAAAATATCTAGCCCATTGGCAAGTAAAAGTTTTCTATGAAGATTCGATACCCATCGGGCTTCACTTTGGTTGGCAAATAAGACGTCTTCTTGGGTTATTTCCAATGTGTCTGCTAGCGTTTCAAACCCAACGTAGAGTGTGGTTGTGACGGCAGTAAACACAATGAAGCTTAAGGCTAATAAAATCGTCCACGTGTACGTTTCGCTGAGCGATTTTCTCATTAAGTTTTTTACGAGCAGTTGGTCAAAGAAGAAAAGCAGACAAAAACCAAGTAGCGCTTTTCTTTCTTGTGATAACACCAGTAATACTAAAGCTACGAGCATCAAAAGGTGGAAAGCGCGAATTTTATCTCGATAAAGGTACAGTAGTGAGCACAGTACACCGAACCCGTATTTACTTACCCCGAGTAACTTAAACCCGCTTTGATAGCCCTGAGCAAAGTGCCATAAGGCAACGAGCGTACAGATGAAAAACAACAAATACGTGAAATAAACCATTACCCGTTCGTCATCAAACACGCCATAGGCGTACATTAGGCTCAGTAGGCACAAAATCGCTAACCATTGCACAGTTTCTATAACTAGCGGCATTAAAGGGACGCGATTTAGCAGACCATTTATGAACACATACCCAGTGAACAATACGAGGAACCCCATACAGGGATGCATGAGTTTTTCAGCTTTTCCTTCCAATACCACTAATGCAGTAAAACCAATGGACAAAAGGCTTGCGATGTCAGATGGGGCTAGCGCTATTCCTCCAGCACGAAACTTCATAGGAATAAAGAACAATGCTAATAGGCATGCTGCAAGCAATGAGGCGCGATGGCTCGATGGCGCGGAACTATTTGTTGGCGCAAAGCTGCTGGTAGATTCCATAGTAACCTTCACGAAATTTATCGATGGTGTAGAGAGAGGCCCTATTGACTGAGTATTGACTTGCAGCGTCATACCGCTCAACACTTTCACACAGCTGGAGAACTTTTTGGCTCAGTTCAGTGGCGTTACCAACTTGAAATAAATATTCGGCACGTCCGGTGACGTCATCCAAACCAGGTACGTCCGACGATAGTACGGGTAAGCCTGCTGCCATCGCCTCAACCGCCGCCAAACCAAAGCCTTCGACGTGCGACGATTGCACGTAAATATCCATGTCGTTCAAAAAGGCTGGAACGTCAGAAACTACGCCATGAAAGTGAACACGTTGCGCGACGTTGATTTTTGTTGCTAATGCTTGCAGTGACGATTTTTTTTCTCCATCTCCCGCAAGGTGGAGTTCGTATCGTCTTGGTAAATGGATAAGTGCTTGGATAAGCGTTTCATGGTCTTTATGTTGGTGAAGTCGGCCCACCATTCCAATCTTGATAACTGGTTTGTCGATTAGGTGGCTGGCGAATCTTGGCGTCATAGAAAACCTTTTTAAATCAACGCCATTGTGCACCACGTGATATTTATGTTGATAGCGAGGCATGAACTTCACGAGTTCATCTTGTACTTTTTCACTAATACTGACTGTCAAGTCGTGGCCCCAATATAAGATGTATTCCATGAACTTAAACAGCGGATAGTCACGTCGACGGTTATAAGAACAGTGCTCAGTCTGGATTCGTTTTTTACCTACCGCCAATAGCGCTAGGTAAATGGAAGGGTAGAGGTGCCCGTGAACGACATCCGGCCAACGCAGCAAAGAGAATTTCTCACTCAATGGCAATGTGCGCCAGTTAAAACACTCTATGCCTTGGGCGGATAGCATTGGTAAGTAATCATTTTCATCACACAAGACCAAAATTTTGATTTCGTATTCAGGCTTATGTTCTAAAACAAGGTCGACTAAGAACTTCTGAGCACCGCCGTTCAGAGAAAGATCATTGATAATATGTAGAATCTTGGTTTTCATGATTAATTGGTCAGATATTGCTGTTTAAGGTCGGTGATTTCTGCATTTGAGAAAAAGTGCTTCGTCAATTTAGAATTCAGCATTTCTTCAACGTACTCGGGTGTAGGTTGAAATTGCGTTTTGAATTCTTTCATTAGTGGCGAGTACCATTTGTTGTCTGATTGATTTTCATAAACAACATCCACGGGGTAACCTAAAAAGTCTTCAACTGCGGAGTTAGCCTGCGTTAGCTTGTCACTTCGAATGACCAACAGTGAGAAGTTATTGTTATGGTATGTTTGATAGCCTACTTCGTGATTAAAAGACTCGTTAAACACATCAATCCCTGTTAGTTGTTTGATCTCGTTGTCAAACCACTGCAGCGCATATTGATGATTCATGTGCTTATCAAATGCTTCTTGGAGTAATTGCGGTCGTTCGGTACGTATTGCGCTGTCATCCTTTAGATATTTGTCCGCCATCCAAAAAGGAAGTGCTTGAAAGAACATTGAGACATTTCGTCCGATCGGTTCTCGCACCAGCGAGATAATTCGAACTTTTTTCTTGCGCTTTAACATATGGCTCATCGTTATACGCTTTAGTCGTCGCTTTAACGCATTGATCTGAGGCTTATGCAATTGCGCTCTAACGGGGGATATTTGTTTTTGCGCATCGACGGTCATAAGGTCGTGCAAGTGAATCGAGTTAGGAATGGAATGCTCTAATGCACTCGAACCTACTTTGCCCATTTGATAGATCAATACTGGCTGTTCTTGGCTTTTCAACGTTTGGTACCAAGATAGGTTTACGTTAGTAGGCGTATTTCTGGACATAAAGCGTCTCTCCTTCCTTGGCCTTGGCTTGTGTGATTAAGACGCCAAGAGATGGAACTGAGTGTTGTATTTGTTTAGATAACGCAAGGTTAACCAGTGATGATTTTGTCGATTCTGAGCGAATGACGGTAATCAGACCATTGGCATACTGACCAAGAATAAGTGCGTCACTCACTGACAGTAGTGGAGGTGTATCGATAATGATCCGGTCATACTTATTTTGAAAATGTTCGAGCAACTTTTTAAAGCGATCAGAAGCCAGTAATTCCTGTGGGTTTGGCGGAATTAGGCCCGCCGGTAATACATCTAAGTTGGCTTCTTTTATATGTGTAACACAATCTTTGATTGGCGTATCCATCGTCAGGATATGCGTTAAGCCAGGGCTTGATTCAGCAATACCGAATCGCTTTGCGATGGAAGGTCGACGTAAATCGCAGTCGATGATCAACACCTTTTCCATTTTTGAAAACGACACCGCCATATTGATACTGGTCGATGTTTTTCCTTCTTCTGGAATAGCAGAGGTAAAGGGCAATATCTTTTGCTTCGTGTTGGTTAATCTGAGCAGAAGCGAGGTTCTGACCGAGCGGCAAGCTTCACTAAATAGTTTTTCTTCATCATCTAAATACGCGGTATAACTGACGCCGTTTTTACGCAAATTGCGTTTTTTGACCATAGGAATCACACCTAAACACGTAACACCAAGTTTTTCCTGCACATCGGCTGTGCTTCGGATAACTTCTCGCATCGTTTCTAAGATGATGACCAGAGCGCAAGCAATGGCAAAGCCAAAAAAGGTGGCAATTAGTACCAGTTTGATTCGTTGTGGTGCCACCGGGAATAGAGGGATGATGGCTTTATCAGTAAAGCGAGCAGTGACATTCTTGTAGTCGCTGGTGGCGTTGGTCTCTTTCTCACGATTTAAGAACGCTTCATAGAGTGCCTTATTGGATTCAACCTCGCGTTTTAACTGTTCGTAACGCGCTTTTTGTGACCCTAACGATTGGAAGTCTGACTTTTTGTTATCGAGTTCTGCTCGAAGCATGTCCTCTTGCGCTTTTGCAGCAAGAAGGTCTTGTTGCTTACTGAAGGAAATGTCCCGGATGAGTTGCTGGGTTCTTGATTGAATTTCAGCAAGCTGTGCTTTCGCCTGAATCATTCGATCATGCTTAGGTCCGTAGCGCTGTGCCAGTTCAGAGAGATTTTTGGCTGCCTGTGCTTCCGACAATTTTAGATCGCGGATTTGCGCTTGATTAGCGAATTCATCAATTGACAACAAGCTGTCTAAACTTTGCGAAGATTTACGTCGTAACAGTTGGATTAACGTCTGCGCTTCAATACGCTTATTAACAGCGATATTCAGCTTGCGAGTGAGTTCTTCTAGCTCATTTGCGTAAATTTCATCAATACCGTTTATATCGATCAACCCTTCTTTTAACAAGAATTCTTGCAGCGCTTGCTCCGAGTTACGTAATCGCTCCTCCAATTTTTGAGAGTTATTTGTCAACCAAGTAGCCGCATTTTGTGTAACGACCAATTTGGCTTCAAAATTTGCGTCAATATAGGCTTGGCCGACCGCGTTGGCGATTGTCGTAGCAAGCTTAGGATCGGTAGAACGAAAGCGAATTCTGACTAATTGGGTGTTACGTACTGGCTCAATATCGAGTTTACTTCTGAAAGCTTGAAGTGCCTGATAATAGGACTCTGAAAACTGCGCGGTTTCTTTTGGGCTTGGTGCCACATTCAGTAGGTCTTGAACAAAAGGAATCGACTTTATTTGGTCGATTTTTTTATTTAACCCCCCTGAGCTTGTGAATTCAGGTAATGGGGTGAGGTTCAGCTCTCTAATGACCTTATCTGCAATATGATTCGATTTTAAAATGGCGATTTGCGTTTGAAAGTACTCTTTTTTTGTCGTGTCGACGCCATATACTTCCTCGATTGAAAGGGCGCTTTTTTGCTCCTCTTGGATGAGTAGCGTAGCTGTAGCTTGGTATATCGATGCTTTGGAGTAGATATACCAAGTACAAGTTAATGAGAACAGAAGCGTGAATGCTGCGATGCTTAGCCAATTCTTTTTAATCGCTTTGAAGTGATGGCCAAAACGAATCAGTTCTACTTTGTTCATCTGGAGATTATTTGGATGAGTCCCGTTCATTTGATTCCCTGTCACTTAAAAGAAGCTCTGGTCAATAAATACAATGTCACCAGGTTCAACGTTGCGGTGCATACTGACTCCTTCCATCGTTTGACCTGTTTTATGCTTGGTGAGGTTAATGCCTTTGCGTGAGGCTCTGTCGGTCAAGCCACCTGCTAGAGCGATGGCCTTCTCTATGGTTAACCCTGGACGGTACTCAAATCCACCAGGTTTCCTGACTTCGCCATTAACGTAAAACAGACGAAAGTTATTGATGGTGACCATCACTTTTGGATTGATGAGATAATCGCCTTTTAAGCCCGTTTCTATTTCGTACTTGAGTTGTTTTGGTGTTTTTTTGATTGCTTTAATTCGGCCAAGGTAGGGGTAATCAAAGTAGCCATCTGACGTTATTAGAATATTTTTAATCGTAAGATCTTCTTCACCATAGACCTGCACGGAAATGGTATCGCCAGTATCGAGTAAGTAATCTTCCTCGTTTGAGTCAGCGTTGACCAAAGTGCTAAATAGCAACAACGCTACACTCATGAATTTGATGAATGCCTTCATTAATAATCCTTTTTACAGAGAAAACTGTGCGCTTAAAGTCCAAATATTTTGTTCGAAGCTATAATCCGATCGGCTAGAGTTTTTATCTTGGTATTGCCAATCGGCTTGCAGCTGTATCCAACGTTTGATCTGATAATCGATACCAAAAGATAGAGTGTACCGATCGTCGTTTCTGGAGATTCCCGTGTAATCATCTTGTTGATAAACAGCACCTAAGCGAGTTGCAAGGTAACTATTCCAATCGTGCTTCAGGTTCAGTCGGTAACGAGTTTGTAGGTTGTAATCGCCATCTTGATCGGGGTTAACCGCCGCTTGAGTGGTTTTCACGCTGACTAGAGTTTGTTCTTGAGGCAACCATTCAAAGCCGATATCCCAACTAAAGCCTTTAAATGTCTCTCGTTGAGCGCTGTCAAAATCTTTGATTTGATAACCGAGTCGAGCGATGCCTTTGGTTTTTCCTGTGACTTCCCATTCGGCACCGGTGTAATAGAAACTGGTGTTGTTATCTTTCGATGGCTGCGCAGAATTTCGGTGCTGATAATCGGTTACGATTTGGTTTGTTCCGACTAACCAATAGGTTCTTGGCGTCGCTCTTAAATAGAACTCCAAATGTGCATTGGGAGCTCGAAAATCGTTGTATTTAGTTTTAGCGTTTGGGCGCCCAGGCAAGCCTTCACGATAGTTTTGATAGGTTTTATCACTATAGCCTAAACCGAATTCGAGTCTGCCTTTGGCACCGTTAGATCCAAAGACATAATTGGTTTTTACATCGTTACGGTTGAACTCTATTGGTGAGTCGATTGCGCTACCATTACCTTCGGTAATATCTTCTCCTCGAACTTCATGCTGGGCGCGAAAACGGTAATCAACCACTAAACGATGACGATGATTAAATTCGAAAAAGTTGGAAAACTGAAAAGTGTGGTCGTCGAAGTCGTTGCGATCGTCAGATGAAAAGCCAGCTTTTAACTTATATAAAATATCTGCGCGATAGCGATTCCGTTCTATACGTGCTAATAAGCTTGGTTCTATACCCCAAATATTGACCGATTCTACATTGCCGGATTTTTCCGCTTTATTGATGTTGTCATCTCCCTCGTAGAAAGTTTTTACGAGGGGAATCAACTCTATACCAGACTCGGTTTGGTAAGCCATCGGTTCTGCGAGCAAGTCAGTAGAAAACAGACTCAATGCTATTGCCATTGTCAGTTTCTTCATAATCTCAACCTTAGTAAGCGTTAGCACCAGTGAAGCCTTTGAAAACGGTCATAAAGATGATTTTGATGTCCATCCAAACCGACCAGTGGTGGATGTAATCCAAATCAAATTCGACTCTCTTTTCCATTTTTTCTAAGGTGTCGGTTTCGCCGCGATAACCATTAATCTGCGCCCAGCCAGTAATGCCTGGTTTTACTTTGTGACGTAGCATGTATCGGTCAACAATCTGGCGATACTCTTCATTGTGCGCCACGGCATGAGGGCGTGGACCAACAATAGACATGGTCCCTTGCAGTACATTGATAAATTGAGGTAGTTCGTCCAAAGAGGTGCGACGTAGAAATCCGCCAAAAGGCGTAATACGAGGATCGTTCTTTGTCGCCTGTTTCACGTTGGAACCTTGATCCATGGTTGTCATTGAACGGAACTTCCAGACTTCAATCTTGCGTCCATCAAGACCGTACCGATGTTGTTTAAAGATGACAGGGCCTTTAGACGTTGCCTTAATGCCAATCGCAATGACGAATAGAATAGGGGCGATTAAGACCAAAATAATGCTCGAAAACAAGATGTCTTCAAACCGTTTTACCCAAGAAGAAATTCCAGCAAAAGGTGTATCAAAGACACTTAGTGTTTGAACTTGGCCGATCTGCGCCCAACGAGAATGTAAAAGGTTATAAGTGAAGAAGTCGGGAATCAGATACGTATTTGCGGTGGTATCTGAGAATTGGTTAAGAAGTGACGCAATGCGCTCTTTTGCGTGCATTGGCATCGCGATATAGACGTAATCTACTTCCCCTTTTTTAGCTCGCTCAAGGGCGTGGTCAACAGCTCCTTTAATAGGATAATCAGAATTTGGCAATCTGCCGGAAGATCGTTCGTCGTAAAAGCCATCAAAAAGCACGCCGTGTTCTGTGTGGTTTTGAATTTCGTTAGCTAGGGTAATGCCGTGAGGAGTTTGGCCGATGATGATCGCAGTGCGAGTGTTGAATCCTTTTTTTCTCAAATAGGCTAATCCGGTACGGAATGTTACTCGCCATGCTAAGAGCAGAGCGGGCGTAATCGCAAACCACAGCACTAAAATTGTGTTATCAAATAAGGTATGGACTTCAGAAAAATACAGCACAATAAAGATAAGTGCAGAAGTCACCGCCCAAGAAACACAGACAATAAACATCTGCTCTTTAAACGAACTGGTTCGCCAAGAGCGATACAGATTGCCGCTTTCTGCCATAAATAGAAAAGAGATGCCTCCAACGAAAGCCAATATGACGTAATCTTTCCCCATCGCAGTATTCATGTCTTTGAACACTAAAAGCAGCATAAAAGAGACGATGACAGCAAGATCTGAGATGCGATATAAAAAAGCGAACTCCATCTCATGAGAGCGGATAAGTCCTTTTTGTTTCATGACTCAGTTTCCCTTCTGACACGCTACCGCCCTTGGGTGTCTTCCCCAATTGCCGTGTCGTGAACGTTATTAGTAGTTAGTGCACAGAGCATTCTGTGGAATGCTGCTGAGTTTTTTGTCACGTGTAATTTCGTTGATAAGTGTAAAAATTTGCTTTGTTGAGGTAAGTGGAAATAAGAATGATATTTAGCCCTTTGGCTAAGTTTGGCGGGTTAGGAAAAAGCTGGTACTTACTTATGAGGAATGAGGAAAAGTATTAAAAATGAAGTATCAGTACAAAGACAATGGTTTATGTGAGGGTAGAAGAAACGGGTGATTTGATTCGTTCACGATTAATGATTTAGTATCGAATTGCTGATATTTATTAAGATAAAAAAATCCCTCTCACTTGAGAGGGATTTTTTTGAGTAAGGACGAATGAATTATTCGACTTCTACGCCGTTTTCTTTGTATAGGCGGCGGCATGCGCGACCATCACTGTGGAACAGGTGACAACGATGAGCTGGAATACCGATCTCGATTTTATCGCCAGTGTCGACTGCAAGCGTGTCAGGCTGACGGAAAATAACGTCGGCGTCCGCACCTTCTAGGTTTAGGTATACTTGAGTTTCGTTACCTAGCTTCTCAACAATCATCACTTCACCGTGAATACTTGCATCAGCTTCAGAAGCGGATAATAGGTGCTCAGGGCGAATGCCTAAAGACATTCGGTCGCCGCGGTTAACTGTTGTACCATCCACCGGAATCCAGAAAGATACGCCGTTAGATAGTTGAACTTTGACGCGCTCTGCTTCTACTTCATCAATGAATACGCTCATGAAGTTCATTTTCGGAGAACCGATAAAGCCAGCTACAAAGCGGTTTTGTGGGTAATGGTAAAGCTCAAGCGGCTTACCAACTTGCGATACATAACCGCCGTCTAGTACAACGATTTTATCTGCCATTGTCATCGCTTCTACCTGATCGTGCGTTACGTAGATCATGGTACAACCAAGTTGGCGTTGTAGCTTAGTAATTTGTGCACGCATGTTTACACGCAGTGCCGCATCCAAGTTTGATAGTGGCTCGTCTAGAAGGAATACATTTGGCTGCGATACTAATGTTCGGCCAATCGCCACACGTTGACGCTGTCCACCAGAAAGTGCTTTTGGTTGGCGCTCAAGCAAGTGGCCTAGTTGTAGGATTTCTGCTGCTTGTTCAACACGCTTGTCGATTTCTGCTTTGTCTGCTTTTGCTAGTTTCAAGCCAAATGACATGTTGTCATATAAGTTAAGGTGCGGGTAAAGAGCGTAAGACTGGAATACCATACCAACACCACGTTTGGATGGTTCGACGTCATTCATGCGCTGGTCACCAATATACAAATCACCTGAAGTAATGTCTTCAAGACCGGCAATACAACGTAAAAGGGTAGATTTACCACAACCTGATGGACCTACGAAAACAACAAATTCACCTTCGTTGATTGTTAGGTCTACGTTCTTAGAAATCAGTACGTCGCCATACGCTTTACAAACATTTTTTAACGTGACACTCGCCATGTAGCTCGTCCTCGATCAATTTTTTATTATTCACCGCTCATCATTATATGAATTATCTAGCGAGCAGTAACAGTAGGAATCGGTAAGTTCTTGCGGTTGGTAAGAAAAGTAGGGTAGCACTTCAATAAAATGTCCTGAATAGAAGTGCTACCCATCATAGCCAAGTACGAGTTTCTCTCCCCCACATTATTCGTATTGTCTCCCCCGTGAAATAATTACCACAAACAACACTAATAATGACATTCCACTCGTCTGGCAATGCAAAACCAGCAAATCTTTTTCCTAATACGTAGGCACTGCTGGGAAAGGGTTCTTACCATCCACTCTTGGATGACTGCAGTTTCTAAGATTGTTCGTAGTGCGACATCCTCCTAATAGAAATAATTGTAGGGGGAGTAGAAAGGGAGGAGTAAAAAAGGAGGAGGAAGAAAGCAGTTGGTCGGAAATCACATTATTGCACCACCTAAAGTTGAAACCGATCACAGGAACTATCCATTTTGTGATTTGAGTCTCTTACCCTTGGCGATTTAGATCACGAAAATACGTCATAATTGTAAGGGCGTAGGGATTAGGAGGATGAGACATATTGGATTATTTCAGATGATATATGTCGAAATACGGCTGAACCTCAATGGACTAGCCCTACATCAAAAATATAAAAAGGATACGAACATGAAAAAGTTAAGCGCTGTAGCACTAGGTACTCTTGTTGCTTTGGGTTCTTTTGGTGCTAATGCTGCCATCGAAGAAGGACAACTTACTATCTGGATCAACGGTGATAAAGGCTACAACGGCCTTGCTGAAGTTGGTAAGAAATTTGAAGAAGACACAGGCATTAAAGTGACTGTGGCTCACCCAGATGGCCTTCAAGACAAATTCCCTCAAACTGCAGCGACTGGCGACGGTCCTGATATCGTATTCTGGGCTCACGACCGTTTCGGTGGTTACGCAGAAGCTGGCCTGCTAGCAGAAATTAAACCTTCTAAGAATATTCAAGAAGGTATCGTTGATTTCGCTTGGGATGCAGTACGTTACGACGGCAAATTGATCGGCTATCCAGTTGCGGTTGAGTCTCTATCTCTAATCTACAATAAAGACTTAGTTCCAAACCCACCAAAGTCTTGGGAAGAGGTTGCAGCATTAGATGCAAAACTTAAAAAAGACGGCAAGTCTGCAATCATGTGGAACCTAAAAGAACCGTACTTCACTTGGCCACTAATGGCGGCTGATGGCGGCTACGCGTTCAAATACACTTCTGAAGGTTACGATGTTAAAGACGCTGGTATCGCGAAAGAAGGCGTTAAAGACGCAATGAGCTTCGTAAAAGGCTTAGTTGATAAAGGCGTAATCTCTGCGGATATGGATTACTCCGTGTCTGAGTCTGCGTTCAACCAAGGCAAAACAGCGATGACGATCAACGGTCCATGGTCTTGGGGCAACATTGAGAAGTCAGGCGTTAACTACGGCGTGACTACGCTACCTAAGTTCCAAGGTCAATCTTCTAAGCCATTCGTTGGTGTTCTAACAGCTGGTATCAGCACTGCGTCTCCAAACAAAGACCTAGCAGTTGAGTTCATTGAGAACTACCTACTAACAAACGATGGCCTACGTATGGTTAACAACGATAAGCCTCTAGGTGCGGTAGCGCTTAACTCGTTCCAACGTGAGCTAGATTCAGATACTCGTATCGCTGCAACAATGGACAATGCGATGAACGGCGAAATCATGCCAAATATCCCTCAAATGAACGCATTCTGGGGTGCGGCTAAGAACGCAATCATCAACGTAGTTGACGGTCGTCAAACTGTCGATGCAGCTCTTGCAGATGCAGAAAAACAAATGACTAAATAATTAAGTAAGACCTTTTTAAGGAGGAGGTAACTCCTCCTTACTTTTCTATATTTATTCTATATTCGCTAGCAGGTTCCCTATGCAGTCAGTTCAAGGTACAAATGCTATGACAGCACCAGAAGCCAGCCTTCCGAGCAGCAAAAAAGTGTTCATGAAATGGTCACTTTTAGGCACAGTCGGCATCATCAATGGCTACGCAACAATCCTTATGTATTCTCGCGGTGAGATTGCGTTTGCACTACTTACGCTCATTCTTACCGCTTTAGCGTTGTTCATCTTTGGTAGCAAAAAGACGTACGCACACCGTTACATCTACCCTGGTATAGCAGGGATGATCCTTTTCATTCTTTTTCCTTTGGCGTACACCATAGGTTTGGCGTTTACCAACTATAGCGCGAAAAACCAACTCTCTTTTGATCGCGCTCAGAACGTACTTTTGGACCGAACTTACCAAAGTGGTGATAGCTACCCGTTCACTTTGTATAAAACGGAGCAAGGCCATCAACTTGTGGTTGAAAAAGATGGTGAGCTACTTGCAAGCCCGACTTTTCAGTTTGATAACCTTTCAGCATCGGAGTTTGATCTTTCACCAATTGAAGAAGTAACGGGTGAAAAAGAATCAATCAAGGCGATTGTTAAGAACCGCAGTGCGTTGAGCAGTGTCGATTTACATTTGCCAAGTGGTGATGATATCCGCATGAGTGGGCTGCGCAAATTTGCTGCAGTTGTGCCTTTGTACACATTACAAGAAGATGGTGAAACGCTTTACAACAACCGGACTGAAGAAACGCTACGTCCAAATATGGAAGTAGGTTACTACCAGCCTGTCGATGAAAACGGTCAATTTGTTGGCAGCACAGTGTCACCAGGTTTCGTGGTGAACATTGGTACCCACAACTTTGAGCGTGTTTGGAAAGATGATGGTATCAAAGAGCCGTTTATCAGTATCTTTATCTGGACCATTGTTTTCTCTGCGCTAACCGTATTATTTACGCTTGTTATTGGTCTTGTCCTTGCCAGTGTGGTTCAGTGGGAAGCACTTAAAGGTCGCTCAGTTTACCGTTTGTTGCTAATCCTGCCTTATGCAGTTCCGGCGTTTATTTCTATCTTGATCTTTAAAGGTTTGTTTAACCAAAGCTTTGGTGAGATCAACATGTTGTTGGAAGGCTTATTCGGCATTAGCCCGGCTTGGTTCTCTGATCCGTTCATGGCGAAAACCATGATCTTAATTGTTAACACTTGGCTTGGTTTCCCTTACATGATGATTTTGTGTATGGGCTTACTAAAAGCGATTCCAGACGATTTATATGAAGCATCAGCCATTGATGGTGCGAACTTTGTCACGAACTTCACACGTATCACACTACCAATGATGTTGAAGCCGTTAACACCATTGTTGATCGCGAGTTTTGCATTTAACTTCAACAACTTCGTACTTATCCAGTTGTTGACTGGCGGTGGTCCAAATATGATTGGTACATCAGAGCCTGCGGGTTACACCGACCTACTAGTAAGTTACACCTACCGAATCGCATTCGAAGGTGCTGGCGGTCAAGACTTCGGCCTAGCAAGTGCGGTAGCAACGCTTATCTTCCTATTGGTTGGCGCATTGGCACTTATCAACCTACGCGTAACTAAAGTAGCTCAGGACTAAGGAGAAATTACAATGGCAATGGTACAAGGTAAGTCATTAAAGTATCGTGTTTGGGCTACTCATATTGCAATGTGGGCATTCTTGGCACTGATTATTTTCCCTTTACTGATGATCATCGCGATTTCATTCCGTGAAGGTAACTTTGCAACGGGTAGCCTGATCCCAGACAACCCAACACTTGATCACTGGAAATTGGCATTAGGTTTCTCGGTGACTAATCCAGACGGTACAGTTACACCGCCACCATTCCCAGTAATGACATGGCTGTGGAACTCTGTAAAAGTGGGTGGTATTTCTGCAATCCTAATCGTGGCGCTATCAACCACATCGGCTTACGCGTTTGCTCGTATGAAGTTCAAAGGTAAGAACACCATTCTTAAAGCGATGATGATCTTCCAGATGTTCCCTGCAGTGTTGGCATTGGTTGCTCTGTACGCGTTGTTCGACAAACTGGGTCAGTACATTCCTTTCCTTGGTCTGAACACGCATGGCGGTCTGATCTTCGCTTACTTAGGTGGTATCGCACTGCACGTTTGGACCATTAAAGGCTACTTCGAAAGTATTGACTCGTCTCTAGAAGAAGCGGCGGCTCTTGATGGTGCTACACCATGGCAAGCATTCCGTTTGGTATTGCTGCCACTGTCTGTGCCAATCCTAGCGGTAGTCTTCATCTTGTCGTTCATCATGGTAATTGGTGAAGTTCCTGTAGCGTCACTACTGCTTTCTGATGTAGACTCGTACACACTTGCAGTGGGTATGCAGCAATACCTATATCCACAAAACTACTTGTGGGGTGACTTTGCCGCAGCTGCTGTACTTTCAGCAGTGCCAATCACTGCCGTATTCTTACTTGCGCAGCGCTGGTTGGTTGGTGGTCTAACCGCTGGTGGTGTGAAAGGATAATCTCTTGTGGTCTGAGATTGATAAGAATAACTAGAAAAGGGCGACCACATGGTCGCCCTTATACTTAGCACGGATATTACAATTTTGGTTTGGCCGCCGATCAGTAATATCTTGGCTTTTATTAGCGTTACGCATAGCTGGCTGTTAGCTTAGTTCCTTACGATTCAATCACTAACAGTTTTTGTAACCATAACCTGAGTTTAGACTCAGGTTTTTTTATGCCTGTTAAAGGCAATTTTGCAATAAGTAGATAGAGATTAGCGGCTTTGCAATGGATTACACAGGGCTTGAATAATGCCCTGCGTAGCACTTCACATAAATAACTAGAGCTTAGTAAAAAGCTAAATTGAGGTAGGGAAGGAAGAGATTAAAACTCTCGGCTGGAAGGTGCGCATCCAACGTATTGAAGCAGCGTGTACAAGCTTTCTTGCTGCAGTGCGACGCGACGAAATAGATTAGCAAAGGTAACGTCACCGCCAAAGCAAGTTTGAATGTAATGATTAATTTCTGTTTCGTTATACCCCTCGACGTACATGGTTCTCACCCACTGGTACTCGACCGCTTTTAAATTGGTCAACGTCTCTTCACTTAAGGTCGTTTCTTTTAGTCTCAAGATCCAAACTCTATCCAACTCTAAAATAATGGATGGATTTAAGCAAAGCTAGGTGAAGGATTTATGACAGAGAAGGGCGAGCGTGAAACAAATGGCAAAACCATGATGTTGCTCCACACTCTGGGTCTAGGTAACGTTGAGGTACTTAATAGCGTTCTTAACGGATGCCAGTTACTTGAGGTATTTAACGTGTGCTTCCATTTCTTCCCCAATCTCTTTACGCATGTTCATAAGACGGATAGCGGATTGCTCTAAGGCTTTGTCTTCATCTGACTCTGGAATCCATTTCGGTACATCGGTTGGTTTTCCGTTTTCATCTACAGCAACCATGATAACGATACAGTGAGTGGTGAGTCTGTTTTTCATTTGCTTTGGATCACTAGCTTGCACGTCAATCGCAATGTGCATTGAGCTTCGTCCGGTATAAATGACTTTCGCGCTAACTTCGACTAAGTTGCCGACATGAATCGGAGCAACAAACCGAATGCCGCCAGCATATGCGGTAATGCAATATTTACCACTCCACGCTGCAGAACAGGCGTACGCTGCCAAGTCGATCCATTTCATTACGGCGCCGCCGTGCACTTTTCCGCCAAAATTTACGTCGCTGGGTTCTGCTAAAAAGCGAAGGGTAATGTCTCTTTGACCACTGCTCATCTGTCTTTCCTTGATGGGTTATTGTTTTCCCAATTTAGCAGCAAGATGAATTTTCGGGAATAGCGAATGAAACAAAATTTTAACTTTTATTCGAACGCTGGAAGTGACAAGCCACAGCGTAGTTCTGTGGCTTGGGGTGTAGATGTTAATTGGCGGTAGAGGCAATCTCAGAATTGGATAATGGTTTTCTCTGTCTTACTTTTACTTGCGACAGGATAACGCCAGAGATGACTAACAACCCACCAATAATGTGGTAAGCGTAAATTTTCTCACCAATTAGTGTTGAAGCAAGTATGACGGAAACCACAGGCATTAGGTTCATGAACATAGCACTTGAATCAGCACCAATTGAATCAATCGCTTTGACCCACATCAGCGGCGCGAAAATGGAAGCAGCAATACCAGCATAAGCGATTAATGGTAGCGCGTCTTGGCTTGGTAACAGTTGCTCACTAGAGAGCCAAAGTGGTGTGAGCATCAAAACAGAAAAGAAGCCCTGCATGTAAACCAGAGTCAAACTACTGAATGGCATTTTCCAGCGTTTTAGCAGAACACAATAAGCCGCGTATACCATGGCAGCAACGAGCATTAAGCTGTCACCTTGCGTTAAGTCTTGATGTAAAAAGTAAGTGATATCACCGTGACCAAGCATAAATGCCAAGCCGCCGAGCGAAATGACACCACCGACGATACTTAACATTGATATAGATTTACCGAGCAATGGGACACTTAAAAACACACTGATCAAAGGAACTAAAGAGGTGATCAGGGCCATATTAGAGGCCGTTGTTGTTAAACCGGCATAGTATCCAAGTGACTGGTTGAGAACCATACCAAGTAACGCAAGAAACGCCAACTTAGCTAAGTAAGGTCGAATAATGTGTCGTTGTTTGATGATTGCAGGCAGGCAAAATGGCGTTAGGAGTACCATTGCGACAAACCAACGGTAGAAACTCATCGCACTTGGTTCAATGGCGCTCGCAGCCATCTTGTTCACAATTGAGTTACCACCCCAAATCATAACGGTGAAAAACGGAAGTAAATAAATCATGAGAACCCTATAGCACAATTATTGATGGCGCTAGTCTGGCAGGTCTTTATAATAAAAAGTATCTCTTAAAAGACATCGTAAGCGATAGGAAGACAATTTTGAAAAAGAGCGCCAGAAATCTTCACCCCTCCTTATCAATCGATCGTGCGCCATCAGATGTATTTATGAATTTCGAAGCGTTTCTCTCTAATACAGAAACACGAATTCATAGCCACCCTTGGGGGCAAGTGCAACTGATCAGCGGTGGGATTCTGGAGATGGATGCAGAAGACACAAGATTTCTAGCACCTCCACATCTTGCTATTTGGGTTCCCGCCGGAATTCGTCACACTAGCTACAACCGTAAGCCAATCGAATATTGTTCTTTGAATATTGCCCCTGAATTGACGGCGCATTTTCCAACTAAAACGAGCTTGATCAAAGTGACTCCAATCGTGTCATCTATTATTGAGGACTTTCGTCAGCGAGACATTAATGTGGCGCAAACTGATGAAGACAAGCGCTTGGTACAAGTGTTATTGGACCAGCTTGCAAAGCAAGAAGTCGAACATCACTTTTTACCGACTACCGACAATAAGTATCTTGAACCGATTTTAAAAGCAGTAGAAGAATCGCCGACGGATGAGATCAGTTTGGCGGAGTGGGCGGCAAAAGTGCATACCACAGAACGCACGTTAGCGAGACATTGCCAGAGTGAGTTGGGCATGAGCTTTACTGAGTGGCGCTTACGTGTGCGATATTTACATTCTATGGAGTTGCTGCGTAAAGGGCAGACTGTGAAAGAAGTCGCTCTGACGTTAGGTTATAACCAAGCTAGCCCTTTTATCGCGATGTTCAAGAAATACTCCGGCATGACACCGGAGCAATACAAGAATCGATTGTTGTAAAAGTGTAGAGTCTATTTTAAAAAAATTGACAATGCGCTGTATGATGACCGACTCGAAAAGCTGATGGTATTGGAAAGACCTACGTCTATCTTGTGTCAGATTGAGTCAGAATTATAACCTTGAGAATTCGCTTTATTATCATTGCTTTACAACATGCCTGTAAGATTCTTTAGATGATACAATGTGCTAAAGTGACAAAAAAACTCAATTGACACCGCTTAGATTTAAGTATTGATTGTTATTAGTTTCTTCAGCCGCCAATTTGTCCCTACTTTTCAAGGAAGTAGAGTTGTACTGTGCAACTATAACTCTTCTACCCTCAATCGTGAGTTCCAATGTGGGTGACCATATATTCTGATCGCGATGCGTCACAATAATCACGGTCGAGTTCAATGTTTGAATATGTTGAGCAATACTTTTTTCGGTTGCTTCGTCTAATGCTGCCGTCGCTTCGTCGAAAATGAGGATTGGCGCCTTTTTAATGAGAGCTCGCGCAATTGCAACTCTCTGTCTTTCACCTCCTGACAACCCTGAGCCTCTTTGTCCTACTGTTTGATGTATTCCTTTAGGAGATGAGTCAATAAGTTTGTCCAATTGTGCGTGTCTTGCAAAGCTCTCAACTTCATAATCACTTGCATTGGGATTACCTAACCGAATGTTATCCGCCAATGTGCCAGTAAAAATGACCGGTTCCTGAGCAACATAGGCTATATGCTGGGTGAGCACGTCATAAGGGATATTCTTTAGATCTATCCCTCCGAGCGAAATAAGACCTTGGTCAGGATCATCAAACCTTAGAAACAGGCCCAGTAAAGTGCTTTTCCCACTGCCACTGACTCCATTGATGACGACGGTATCACCTTGTTTGATCTCCGTGCTAGCATCTTCAAAGAGATCTAAATGGCCCACAAGGTTCAGTTCGAACTTATGGTTTTTGGGGGAGGTTGCAAATTGAGGATTAGGCTCAGGCAGAACAGGGACATTCGTTAACTGAGCGTAATTTTTAATTGAGGATTTTACGTCGTTAATCGCAAAGCCTGCCAACGCGAGTTCACCCAAAGGTGCAGCTGCACGGGTAATCAATATCAATAAAGCCAAGGCTAATAAGGGTTGAGTAATCGGCTCTAAGACGAGATAGATGGCGATACCTGCAAGGGGTAAAATCGTTGCCAATCCTGATACTAAGGTTGCGATAGAAGCGTTACGATTAATAGTTGAATGAGCTTCTTCTTGTGCGTGCCAACTCTGTTCAATACGCTCGATTGAGCGCTCAGGCCCCGCTGTTGAGCGAAGTAACTCAAGGTGATCTATGAGCTCAAGTGTTGATTTAGTCGCTTGAAGCTCTGCGTCATGTCGGTCGCTATCTGAGCGACTTAGGTATCTTTGCGCCTTGTACTGAACGAGCAGTGCAACTAGTAACAATACGGCACTGAGTAGTGCAATTTCACCTCCTCCAACGACCCCAATACCGATAATTAAAAATATGGGTAACATTGGAGCGTGCAAAAATGTTTGTAGCTGATGAGCAGGAATGGCCATAAAGCCAGGTATTCCTCGTTCTGCTAGTTGAGTGAGCTGAGTTCTATGCTGATCATTAAACCAAGCTAACTTTGCTTTACTGAGCGAATGACCTACTGATGAATAAAGATCCCCAGCCAGTTTCGCACCAGAGAGAAATCCAGAACGAGTTACAATAACGGTAACTATCACAGTTAGAACAGCAGCTATTATGACGTTCAATGGTGAAGCTTGTTCGACAATAGATATTGCAAGAAATGTGTAAGCCGTTGCCTCAAATAATGCAACTAGTCCCCAACCTATAGCGACTCGATATAGACGGTGCTTTGCACTTTGTGGAATTGTCGAATTGGAATAGAGGGTATTGTGAGCCGTCATACTTCTTCATCCTGTCGTTGAGCCTTTCTGTTGAGCATCAATGTAGTGTCTGCAAGTTTCGCGAGTTCTGAGTCGTGAGTAATTATGATCAATATCTTGTCTTGTGTTTTCGCAAACTTCGCGAGATTTCTGATCACAGTGAAGGCCGTATTTTTATCGAGAGCACTGGTTGGTTCATCCAGTAATAGAACGTTGGCTTGAGTTAGAAATGTGTTAGCTATTGCGACACGTTGTTGCTCGCCTCCTGAAAGCACGCTTGCATCAGAATTGAGGTCAATCTTTAATTGAGCTTGTTGCAAAGCTTGGTTCAGCTCGTCGTCACTTGAACTTGGCGTTGATAGTTTCAAATTCTGCCTAATGGTAGTTTTGAGTACACCGATATCTTGGGGTACATAGCGTATGGAGGAGTATCGGGATATCTCAGAGAGTTTAGACAGTTGATTGCCTCCTAAGGTAACGAAGCCTGAAAGAGGTGTTTCTTGACCTGCTAATAGACGTAGTAACGTACTTTTGCCTGCTCCGCTAGGCCCCATGATGGCTGTAAATGAACCCCGTGGGAAGTAGTGGGAGAAGTTATCAATAATATTAACGGTTCCATTAGCCACTACGATATTTGATGCTTGTAGTGATAGCGGTTTTTCTCCCGCGCTCAAACTGCCACTTTCTATTTGTGGTTGCTGTAAAAAGTCGCTGATGTTCTTTGCAGCATTCTTTCCTGCGTTAACGTAGTCCAATCCATGGCCAAGCTTCAGTGCGGGTGATACGACGGCCAAACCAAAAAAGAATAGCGACGCCATTGCCACGGGACTTAATTCATAGCCAATGGTATAGGCCATTGCGAAAGTCGAAACCGCTTGAAGTAATGCGGTAGCAATTGCTGCTGGAAGGGCAACGCTACCAACCCATTTCACTATGCCGTGAGTAAAGCGTCTTGTGGCATCATTATAGCTGTCGAGTGCTCCTGCTTGCGTGCCGTAAATTCGATTTACTCGGATACCTCTTGTGTAGTCGTTTACTGCGGTAACGATATCACCCATTATTGTCATGCGCTCTTTGCCATGTTTAGCGGCGAACCTAGGTAAAAAGAGTAGGTAGTACAATGATGCAATTAGACCAGGGAGCAGAGTAAGCATCGCTACCGGACCTGTGAGATTCAACATGATAAAAATAGAAGTTGCGGGTACGACAATGAATGTCACGAGTTCTGAAGGCAAATGCGCAACCATGTGGTGAAGCGTGCTGATGTCTTCGGAAACTATGCGACGCAGTTGATTATCACCATATTGAGAGATGGTCTTGCTTGGCAAGCGCGTCAAGTGCTGAGCAACTTGGCGACGTAATCGAGTGGAAAACTGCGACTCGGCATCATGAACTAACCACGAGCCCACTGATGAGGCAAGTGCGCTAGCCGCCCAAAGTCCTATGGCACCGTAAATCCATTGGTTTGCAAATTTATCGATAAGGTTTATCAAGCATAGCAGTGCACCAACTTTTGCCACAGCGGCAAGTGCTTCACAAAACGTTCCCAAAGCAAGCTTCTTAATCGATGGCTTTAAGGCTGGCATTAAGCTAGGCGTAACGTAATGTTGGCTGATTTTACTTATCATATTGTCACCTTATCTAGCCTATCAAGCGAAAATAAGGAGAACGTGGTAGAGCATATTGAGCTCTTATCGTTTTTCATATAAAGCCTATGGAAGTGGACGTTGATGGATTATGTTTTGAATTAACTTTGGCCGTAGGTGTTGCGAGCTCTTTGTCTGCTTGAATGTTGAAGATGAGTACTTCCTTTGATTTGTTGTGAATTTTCATGAACAGCCAAATGGGAGTAAGTCCCCCTTAGAAGGCAGGCTAAAGGGGAGGTGGAGGGATTAGAAATCCGCAGTAGCTGACAGCATCACTGTACGTGGTGCGCCAAGAGCTAGGTCCGCATAGTGGGTGGTTGTCCAGTAATCTTCATCCAGTACATTGTTTACGCTAAGGCGCCAAACCACGCTTGTTTCAGCAATATTTGAGTTGTAGCGTGCGCCAAGATCAAGAATAGTCTGTGCAGGTAATGCCTGAGTGTTTTGTGCATCAATGTATTGTTCAGACATATAGTTCGCTTGGCCGATAAGCGTGAGATCACGCATCGCAGGGAGGTTCCATTCTAATGCGAGTTTAGCTTGTAAATCGGGTAGCTTAGTTGCTTGTTTCCCCTCCTCTGTCACATCTGTTGCTTTTGTAATCTCTGCATCTGTATAGGCGATACCACCGATGAGTGTATAGTCCTTTGATAGTGTGCCGTAGAACCCCCATTCAATACCGCGATTGCGCTGTTCACCACCGAAAGAAAAAATGTTGGTATCCGGATCTTGGTACCCATTTGGCTTTTTAATCTCAAATAAACTGAACGTATGAGCAAAGCCGTCCAGGTCAAGCTTCACGCCTGCTTCAGTCTGTTTGGTTTTTTGGGGTTCAAAAGCCTCTCCTGCGTTTGCAGCGCTAGAGCCTGCTGTTTTCCCATTCGTTAAGCCTTCGGTGTAGTTACCATAAAGCGAAACTGAGCTCGAAACTTTGTATAATGCTGCAAGTGCGGGAGTGTAAGTACTTTCCTTAAACTTGGTGGTAGGAAGCGACATTCCGTTCATTATTATTCCAGATTCATAATCAATGCTCTGGTAACGCAAGCCGAGCGTGATTTGGTATTTCCCATCAACAAAAGATAACGTATCGGCAATGCCATAGCTGACCTGAGTTGAATCGATAGGTGAACCATAGTAGTTGTCGTAAACTGAATTTTCTGGTCCCCAAACAGGATCATAAATATTCGAGTTCCAAGGGGCTGGATTATTATTACCTGTTGGAGAATCATTTTTATCTTCTCTAAAGTAAGTACTATTCAGTACAAGGTGGTGTTCTACTGGGCCAGTGTCAAAGTTGCTACGAACACCTATCTCACCTGAAGTCCGTTTGTTCTCAAGATTAACTGATCCGAGAGATACCTCTAGGTTACCCTCGTTATCGATGATTTTGATTCGTTGCGGTACATTTGAATGAAAATCTGTACGGCTACCACCCAATGCGCTGTATACAGTTACAGAGTCACTAACGCTTAGCTCCCCGCGAATCATCATCCCTTTATCTTCGCTATCATTGTAGGCCCAACTTGGCGTCAATAATGTGTCAGATGGAGGAGGTGATGGGATTTTGAGACCAGAAGCGATGCTTAACCCACGGTTTGCACCTTCAACTCGCTCTGTACTGTAGTAAAAATCTGCTTCAAGGAAAGCAATGTCATTACGCCAATCAAGGCTTAATGATGCAAGTTGAGTTTTGTTGCTTTGGTTGTTTATCGCGGTGTCTCCATCTTTAAATGCACCGTTGAAACGAATACCAAATTCTTCATTTGTACCAAAGCGACGTCCAATATCGATATGTCCTCCGAATTGAGTGTCCGGTAAGTAGCTGCCGGTGAAAGATGTGATTGGTGTTTCTTGTGCTCTTTTTGTCACTAAGTTGATGGTGCCACCAACAGATCCATTCGGTGGCATACCGTTGAGCAAAGAAGCAGGACCTTTAAGTACATCAATACGTTGATACATTTCAGGAGAGGTTCGGTAATAAGGAGCGATACCATACAATCCATTAAGCATAACGTCGCTAATGTCTGAGTTGAAACCTCTTATTTTGAAACTTTCTTTGTTTAAGCCGGTTTCACCGCTGGTGAAAACAGAGGGATCAGAAGCTGAGATTACATCTGAGATATCGCGTGCTTGTTGGTCTTGAATGTGTTTTTCTGTGTATCCAATCGTATTGAAAGGCGTTTCCATGAAGTTTTTGTCGCCAAGCATTCCTATATTACTCGCGTGAGAAACTTTGCCAGCGGCATAAACTCTGTTTGCTTCACCATAAACTGTCATTGATTCATCTACGACTTCTTCAGCTTGAGCGATACTAATTGGTACGACAAAAGTACTAAATTGAAGTGAAATAAAGAGGGCGATATGACATGGGCTTGGTTTGTTTTTCTGTGAAGAGTCCATCGCTATCTGATGATAGTCATGAGTCATTATAGATTCCTTTTCTTTGTTTGGGCTAGCTCACATCCGTTCTGACGTCGATTGAGTGTTGAATTACTTAAGATCCAACTCATTGTTATTAGATTTAGCTTTGGTAACCTTTTAGGATGTCTTCAATTATGATTTTCAGAGATGTGATGCTTGCTGAAGTGATGTACCAAGCATCGGCATCAACAAAAACGACGTTGTCGTTTTTCCATGCTTTGGTTTGACGGAGTAGTGGGTTTGCTAAGTGTTCCGCATCAATGACAGGCTTTCCTTCCATTACTGCTGTTCGATCAATGATGTAAAGAATGTCTGGATCAGCTTGGCTAATGAACTCGCTAGAAATTGGCTGACCATGCAAACCTGTCTCCACTTTTTCACTCGCTGGTTTTACCCCCAGAACATCGAAAACGAAGCCATAACGAGACTCAACGCCAAATGAGCTGAAAGCACCATTGTTATGCATGACAACCAAAGCTTTTTCAGAACGCTCTTTCGTAACAGCGCGCACTTCTGCGACTTTTGCATCGATTTCGGCAACTTTCTGTTGGGCTAGCTCCTGCTTTTCAAAGATCTCACCAAGCTCTACAAGGTGTTTCTTAATGGTATCGACGTGATGGTCACGACTATTACGGTAGTTGATGTCAAAATGTAAAGTCGGAGCGAGTTGAGAGAGTTCTTCATACTGATTAGCATGTAGCGGAGTCATCAATACGAGATCTGGTTTTAGGGCATAGATCTTTTCCATATTAGGCTGAACTATCGCACCAAGATCCGCTATCTCAGGTGTGTCTTTGTATTTCGCTAGAAAGTGAGGAACAAAGTCTTTCACCATTCCTGAGATTGGAACATTTAGCTGATCTAAAAAGTCCACTTCGTTCATATCTAATGCTGCCACTCGTTGAGGGCGATGAGAAATAGTAGTTGCTCCGAGATTGTGTTCAATCACGATGAGCTTTTCTAATGGCTGAGTATCTTCAATTTTAGTTATTTCCGGCTCGCAACCTGATAAGGTTCCTAGAGCGCAGCAAGCAAGCGCGATACTCAAACGTAGGGGGCTATTAAACATGGGGTATTTCCTTTTTGTCAGTGAGTTGTCTTTAAACAGGCGAGTAACAGTTTTCATATTTGGCTTCTTGTTCTTATCGTGATGGCTAGGAAATATCCCCCACAAAGGACATTCACCAAAATAGAGACGGTGGTTTTAAAGTTAAATAAGTGCTCTACCAGAAGTTGACCAGACAAGAACATGACAATTGCAATAGCACAAGCAACGAGCAATATGTGTCTGTAGTTCGGTGCGCTAGTAACGGAATAAGCAATATTGGCAATAAAAATTCCCATAAAAGCCGTTGGGCCAATCAAGCTCGTCGAAATTGCTACTAAAATGGCGATTACAGCAAAGAACTTTGGTACATATTGCTTATCATTTAGTCCTAATGACATCGCTTGGTCTCGACCTAGACCTATCACATCTAGCTCGCGTGACCATCTGTTAGCAAAGAGTGCCAAAACGCTTAACGCAATACTGGAAAAAAGTAACGTAGAAGGTTTCGCTCGCTCAAACGAGGTATAGCTGAGCCCTTGAAGGATAGAGAATTCTCCAGGGCTTATTCTGAGCTGGATAAATTGAGCAAGAGTTGTCAGCACCATTGTCAAAACAAAGCCAATCAGCAGAACTTGGTGCATGTCATGTTTAAATCTATTGAGTACCCAAGATTGAATCGCTAAGGAATACAACAGAATGAGTATTGCAGAGACAGCGAAATTACCGACAACACCTAATGTAGCAATGCCAGAAGTGCCCCCTAGTAATAAGAGTAGGGTTTGCCAAACCAGATAAACCGACTCATATCCCATAATGGATGGCGTAAGAATACGATTACCAGCTAAAGCTTGGAAAATAACAGCAGAGATGGCCACGCAGCTGCCCCCAATAACTATGGCACCAAGTTTAATCAGCCTCTTAGGGATGACGTAATCAAAATCCCACCCAGAGCTTGTAAAGATAAAGGCGATAGACAGTATGCAAACGAGTATAATGCTCACTCGCATGTTTGAGTAATGTGATCTCATACTCGTGCTCCTTTCAAAAGAAACACAAGAAACATGACTCCCCCGATAGCACTGGCTGTTAATCCAATTGGGACTTCAAAAGGAAAGGCAACAACTCTGCCTATGACATCGCAAAAAATAAGTAACGAAGCGCCGCCTAGTGCAACGATTGGTAGGGTGTTTTTAAGGTGATCGCCATATTTTAGTGCGACTAGGTTAGGTATGACTAAACCGATAAAATGAATGGCACCTACGGTCACCACTGTTATAGCAACTGTCACGGAAACTAGCATTAGACCCAAGGCGGCAGTGAACGCAATATTAATTCCTAAGTTGGACGCAACATCTTCGCCCATTCCCATCACAGTAAACTTATGTGCATATAAGTAAGTCAGTAGGGTGATGGGTAAAATCAAGAAAATTATTTCATAGTGTTCTTGGACCACTTTGGAGAAATCTCCCATTAACCAACCGGACATACTCTGTAAGATGTTGTTTTGATAAGCATAAAACTCCGCTATAGCACTTAGTACACTACCAAACATAAGCCCAATCACAGGTATTAACGCAGAGTTACTGAATTTAATTTTTCGTACGATGGCAATGTAGATAAGGCCAGCGGCGAAGCAAAATAGTACGGCGAAGAGCATACGTTCAAGCTTGTCTGAGGATGGAAGCATGACGATAGATACCAAAATACCGAGCTTTGCCGCATCGATACCGCCTGTGGTGCCCGGCTCAACAAAACGATTTCTAACAATATGTTGAAGAATAACACCACATATTGCGAGACCAGATCCGGTAAGAATTAGTGCGATTAGCCTTGGTAATCTGCTAGCAGTAATCGGTAGCCAAGCTTTGTCATCCATGGTCAGCAATAACGACCAATCTAGTTGGTTTGCGCCGACGAAAATTGAAGTTAAGCACAGTATAAAAAACAGGCTTACTACGTGAATACTCATACAGAATCTGCCCCAAAATAAAGTGAGTTTCTCTTAACTTATGACTTGGGGATGGAATACGAATAATGAATATCTATTCGCATATAGGTTCTAAATTCCAACAAAACATAACCAAGTTATTTTTTATAAACATTAAGGTCACAATCCAGCCCTCAAAGTATCACTAGGCCATACCTAAAAATTCAACGTGCTGATTTGGCTTTAAAACTGGATTAACTAGCAAAAGAAAAGTGCCGCTTTCAATGCAAAGAGAAAGAGGTTCTCGATTTAAAATTAAAATACAAATGATAATTATTTTCATTATATCTTTGTTTTTTCGGTTAAGCAATGAAGTTCATATGTGTTTCTCTAAAAAGATCAATCGCGTATAAAAAACAAGGCAATGGCTAATGCATGTGCTTTTGGGTAAGTGATTAAAAAATAAAGCCAAAGAGCATTAAGCTTTCTTATTGTTTAAGGATGTTTTTCGCTTCAGAAGCTCGTTGGTTGAGGTTTGATTTAAATGGTATGACGATAGTTTGTTCAGGAAGAGGAGTTAGTAGTGACGATGATGTCTAGATGTCGTTTGTATTTTAGGATTTATTAGATACCGCATTAAAATAGCGTCATAAAGTCGTGATGCTTCGCATCTTCAGTGTTAGCGATGTTAATGCGGTAATTTCTAATAAACTAGCGGATTAATGTCTCAACTTGCTTTTGGAGCAAAGTAAAGCTGATTCACAATTCAAAGACATCGTCAGTTGCTTTATTGTTAACCTGTGTTATTCGAGCTTACTTAGTACGTAATTCAAACCACCAACTACGGCTGCAACCTGTGCATCGTTGCATTCTTCGTCGGTCACCGTTGGGCTGTCTGGGTACACTTCCGTTGTCGTGCCGTAAACGCAATTTGTTACGCCGCCACACAGGCCCAGTTTTACCATTGGGTAGTTGATAACGCCAAACTGTACGACGGGTGAACCAATGATTTCGCCGTTTTCATCTGCTGGTGCAATGTGAGTCACTTTTGCAACTGACTCAATGACCGCTTTTTGGAAGTCAGGCTGAGGGTTTTCACTATCTCCCACCGTGTAAAATCCATCTGGGATCATACCTTCAATGTACTCAATACCATCACGAGCAGCTAAGGCTGGACGGAACTCAGTTTCGTCAGAATCTGTCGTTTCATGTAGATCAATGTGCATTAACACATCGCCTAAAGTTGCAACTAGCTTTATGAGGTTAGCGGACTCTTCGGCAGGGCTATCCTTATAGAAAGAGCGGTTTGGATCAATCGCGTTTGGATTCCAGCGGTTGATCACCTCGTAACCCCAAGGGCTTACGCAGGGTGCAACGACAATATTGAAATGCTCTGCATAGCGTTCTGCTTCTGTTTCTACAAACTTTAATGCGCCATGTACACCGCTGGTTTCGTAACCGTGCACGCCGCCTGTGACCAACACAACAGGCTTAGTTGAATCCCAATTGCGTGTTTTGATACAAAACAGAGGGAAGCGTGCCTCGTTGTATGAGAGCGCACCATATTGTTCAACATCAAAACGCTCGCGTAGGGCATCGATTTTACTGACGACTTCATCTTGGTAGCTACGTTTTACTTCTTGCGTTGCTAACCAAGCTTTACGTTCTTCTTCGTTCCAAGGTTGGCCAGGAGTACCGATCGGGTAAATGTATCCACTTTTCATCTATACTTTTTCTTTTGACTGCTGAAAGGTATCACAAGACTAGACCTGTCTTATCTTTACAGCAATATAAAACACCATTTGGGGTGGTATTCTTTGCAAAATCATCACTTTGATGAGTGATTCATTGGTGTTACATTTTGTTACTTACTCAATTTCATATAAGAGACAAAAAATGGCTGGAGCAAGTTTACTCACACTGTTGGACGATATTGCCACGGTGCTTGATGATGTCGCCTTAATGTCAAAAATGGCGGCAAAGAAAACCGCAGGTGTGTTGGGAGATGATCTAGCGTTAAACGCTCAACAAGTGTCTGGTGTTGCATCTGAGCGAGAGATTCCAGTGGTTTGGGCGGTTGCAAAAGGCTCATTCAAAAATAAATTGATTTTAGTTCCTTCAGCTTTACTTATTAGCGCGATTATTCCATGGCTTATCATGCCATTATTGCTAATTGGCGGCTTATTTCTCTGCTTTGAAGGGACAGAGAAAGTACTTGAGAAAGTGTTTCCTCACTCGCATCCGCACGAAGAAGAAGATGAGCTAGTTAATACTGGCGAGTCGATAGAAGAGTATGAAAAGCGTAAAGTTTCTGGTGCGATTCGGACAGACTTTATCCTTTCAGCAGAAATCATCGTGATTGCGTTAGGTACCGTGACAGGAGCCAGTCTTGTTACGCAAATTTTAGTTGTCAGTTTAATTGCAGTGATTATGACGGTTGGAGTTTATGGACTAGTCGCTGGGATTGTGAAGCTAGATGATTTAGGCCTTTACCTTGAAAGTCGCTCAAACGGTAAAGGTTGGGTAGCGAAAGTCGGAGGGGCCTTGGTCGCTTTTGCACCAAAGTTGATGAAGTTGTTAACCATTGTAGGAACTGCTGCGATGTTTTTGGTGGGTGGAGGAATTGTGGTGCACAACGTGCCAGCCATTCATCACTTTGTAGAGCCGATTATTATGAACTTTAGTGGTCATTCGGTTGCTACAGCCATTTTGCCTATTTTACTGAACGGTATTATCGGCTTTGTGGCGGGGTTGGTTGTGGTTGCGGTATGGACGATGGTTGAAAAGCTTCGTGGTCAATAATCACATCTAAAACATGAGACGATAATAACAAGGGTCATGACTTCTTTTTACAAAAAGCATGACCCTGTTTTATGGGTGAAACGTCAGTAAAGTACTTACTTCACTTTCCACTCGATCTGTTCATTTGCTCGAATAGGCACAACGATATCATTGCCAAATGGCATCGTTTCTGGCACATCCCAAGCGGATTTTTCTAACGTTACTGTATCTGTGTTACGTGCAATGCCGTAAAAATCAGGACCGTTGAAGCTTGCGAAAGCTTCCAAGTTTTCCAACTTGCCTTCTTTTTCGAAGACTTCTGCATAAAGCTCTAGCGCAGCGTGTGCAGTGTAAGAACCAGCACAACCGCAAGCCGATTCTTTTGCCCCTTTCGCATGTGGCGCTGAGTCTGTACCTAGGAAAAACTTCTTGCTACCACTAGTTGCTGCTTCGATCAGCGCTTGCTGGTGGGTTCCGCGCTTAAGAATTGGCAAACAGTAGAAATGAGGTTTAATACCACCCACAAGCATGTGGTTACGGTTGAAAAGAAGGTGGTGGGCAGTGATGGTAGCCGCTACGTTGTCTGAGGCATTGTTAACGAAGTTTGCTGCGTCGGCGGTGGTGATATGTTCTAGTACGATTTTAAGATTAGGGAAATCATTGACGATAGGAGCGAGGACGGTATCAAGGAATTCTTTTTCTCGGTCGAATATATCAACATCGTGATGTGTTACCTCCCCATGAACCAAAAGTAACATTCCTACTTCTTCCATTGCTTCTAAAACGTGATAAATGTTTTTCGCATTGGTCACACCGGAATCTGAGTTTGTTGTGGCGCCAGCAGGATAGAGCTTGGCAGCAACAATGTGTCCGGTTGCTTTAGCCTTACGTATTTCGTCTGGTGTCGTGTTATCTGTAAGGTAAAGCGCCATTAAAGGCTCAAACTGTTCGCCATGTTGCTCTTTGAGAATTCGGTCACGGTAGGCTAGGGCGAGCTCAGTTGTAGTAACAGGTGGGACGGTATTTGGCATAATCAGCGCACGGCCATTGTAGCGGCTGATGTCGCGAACGGTGTCTTTAAGAACTTCCCCATCGCGTAAGTGAACGTGCCAGTCGTCAGGACGAGTGATAGTCAGTGTTGTCATTAATTGCTCCCACCATTGAAAAGTTGTCTGATTGGAGCCTAAGCGCCGTATTTGCTTTTGAGCAAACGCTTGCGCTTAGGCGACAGGATGATAGAGGAATTGCCCTCATATTTCATCCCATTTTTCAATTTTATAAAGAGTGAGAGTGTAAGTGGTTACTTCATTGTTAACCAAAGCGCGTGGATCGTACCTGGTAGAAAGAAGAAACACGTCAATATTAGATTAATCAAAAAGTCTTTATTTAGACCTTTCTCCATAAACACCGCGACAGGCGGAAGAAAGATACATAACAAAATCAGAACCAGTTTTCTTGTATCCATAATTAAGCTCCAAATCGATAAATGGGAGTAGTGATAACTTGGGTGAATTATGTGTGTCGTATCACACTTTATCAAACGGTATTTGGTCAGAACGGTGTTAAAAAACGCGAATATTGAGTGTAGTAAATACTTGTCACTAAAACCAAATTTATAAGAATATGGTTTCGAGAAAGTTGAAATGGATGAAGAGGCAGCAGACTCTGCAACTTAATGTGATTTGAGTATACAATACCGCAACAAATAAAAAACACCCGTAGGAAGAAGGCCATGTCGCAACCCGTTTTATCCCAAATTAATGTTTTTCCGGTTAAGTCAGTTGGCGGATTATCGCTGTCGTCCGTATGGGTTGAGAAGCAAGGATTGAGCTTCGATCGTCGCTTTATGATTGCGAAAGCTGATGGCTCGATGATCACTGCGCGAAAGTATCCGCAAATGGTAACCATTAAGTCTGCCTTATTGTCCGATGGAGTGGTGTTTAGTAGTTTGGGTATGGAGCCACTTAAAATCCGTTACCAAGATTTCAAAATGCAGGAGACACCTGCAACGGTTTGGAAAGATACGTTTACTGCCTATACCACGACAGATGATGCAGATGACTGGTTTAGTCGTGTGTTGGGGCAACGCGTTGAGTTGTTGTTTAGTGGTGAGCAATCGAATCGTGTCCGTGAAAAGCTAGGTCAAAACGTCAGTTTTGCTGATGGTTATCCGGTTTTAGTGATCAGCCAAGCTTCACTTGATGAGCTGAACCGAAGAAGTTCAGAGCTACACTCAATGGATCAGTTTCGTACTAACTTAGTTGTCTCTGATACTAAGCCATTTGAAGAAGATTCATGGAAGCGCATACGAATCGGTGAGGTAGAGTTTGAGTCTCTCAAACCTTGCGAGCGCTGTATCCTGACTACGGTGAATACCCAAAGAGGCACATTCCGTGAGAGCAAAGAGCCGCTCAAAACCTTGCAACAGTTCCGTGCAAACGATGTCGGTGGTGTGTTCTTTGGCCAGAATCTTGTCGCGCGAAATGAAGGCATTATTCGTCAAGGCGATAAAGTTGAAGTATTGGAGTACAAAGAGCCGGAGTTTTACGCAGATAACTCGCCAGTGCGCATGAAGCTTACATGTGTTGAGCGTGAAGAAATTGCCCAAGACTTTGTGACCTTATGGTTAGAGCCAAACAAAGGTTCGTTGCCTAATTACTTGCCAGGACAACACCTACCAATAGAGGTGAATATTGATGGTAAGAAAGTGGGTCGACGCTATACCTTGTCATCCAGTCCTTCTCGCCCGGGTCGTTATGCTATTTCTGTAAAGCGTATCGCGGGTGGAAGAGTCTCTAACTCACTCTTAGACAACTTACAAGTCGGTGATGTTTTAGAGGCAGAACAACCTGACGGTCAGTTCCACCTTAAAACGCATGAAGCGCAGCCTCTGTTGTTACTCTCTGCGGGTAGTGGAGTAACACCAATGTTATCAATGGTGCGTTACTTAGCGGATCACAATCAGTTGGATAACGTGGTTTTCTACCATCAATGTCGCACCGAGAATGATATTCCTTGTCGCTCAGAGTTGGAGCAGTTAAAGCGTGAGCACCCAGCGCTAGAAGTAAAAGTCTGTTTAACGCAACCTGCTGTTGATTGGTTTGGTTTGAAAGGGCGTTTAAGTTTGTCACACATTAAGCAAATCAAAGATGTTGAACAGCGCCAAGTGTTTGTGTGTGGTCCTGATGGTTTTATGGAGAAAGCGAAAAATCTCCTGCTAAGAAAAGGGCTGCCAGAAGAAAACTACCATCAAGAAGCGTTTGGCGTATCTTCAGTCACTTCAAGACCAGAGAAGAGCATAGCGATCGATTTCAATGGGACGAAAGTTGTAGGGAATAATCAGAAAACGTTGTTAGATCAGCTTGAAGACGCAGGGAAGGTTGTTAGCAATAGCTGTCGTGCTGGCTTATGCGGCGCGTGTAAGGTTCAGCTTACGTCGGGTCAAGTACATCATCCGGACGTGCCTGCGTTGACAGATGAGGAACGTGCAATGGGAACCGTATTGGCGTGTTGTGCTGTGCCAGAGACGGACGTAACAGTAACCAACTAGGCGAGAGCAATTTTGTCCTTCGACAAAAACTGTTCCTAGACAAAAAACGCTGCTATTTTTAGCAGCGTTTTGAGTTTTAAAGAGAGCTGAAAATATCGCTTAGTCGTAAATCGTCGGGATTGGCTGGCGTTTGTGCTGCGTTGCTTTGTAAATCGCTACCAGACGGTCACTCACTTGCTGTGGAACAGGTTTGCCCTCTAAGAAGTCGTCGATTTGCTCGTAAGTTAGGCTTAGGGCATCTTCGTCTGCTTTCTGTGGAGCAAGCTCTTCTAAGTCTGCCGTTGGCACTTTCTTCACTAGTTGCTCAGGTGCACCCAATGTAGCAGCCACTTCACGAACTTGGCGCTTACTTAATCCGAACAATGGTGCCATGTCACAAGCGCCATCACCAAATTTAGTGTAGAAACCAGTGATGTTTTCTGCTGAGTGATCAGTACCAAGAACAAGGCCGCCTACGTAGCCCGCGATCTCGTATTGAGCAACCATGCGAGCACGCGCTTTTACATTGCCTTTTACGAAGTCGACTTTTTCTGCATCAGTTGGTAGAAGGTCTGTGCCTTCTAATGCAACGTGAGAAGCCGAATGAAGCCCGTCAACACCTGCTTTGATGTTCACCGATACAGAATGGGTTGGCTGGATAAAAGACAGAGCGAGCTGAGCCTCATCTTCATCTTTTTGCTCCCCGTAAGGCAGGCGAACTGCGATAAATTGGTAGCTATTGTTGCCCGCTTCTTCGTTTAGTTGGTCTACAGCCAACTGAGCTAAACGACCACATGTCGTTGAGTCAACGCCACCGCTGATGCCAAGAACAAGAGACTTACAGCCCGCTTCTTGCAATTTACGCTTAATAAAAGCGACACGGCGTTCAATTTCAAAATGCGGATCAATTGAAGGGAGTACGCGCATTTCGTCACGGATGGATTGTTCCATTTAGGGTTCCTTTTCCTGCAAATATTTCAGACTCTAAAGCGCATTTGCTCAAATGGTGATAAACCATACAGTTGAGGCTCATTAAACGCGACTTTAGGGTCAAAAGCTGTAAAGATTAGTAGTATCATACCGAAATCATCAGATTAGAAAACTCTCTTCAACCAGGTAATCACCGGATATGAAAAAAATCGCCATTTTTGGTAGTGCATTTAACCCACCTAGTTTAGGGCATAAAAGTGTTATTGAGTCTTTGAGCCACTTTGATCTTGTGCTACTTGAGCCAAGCATTGCACACGCTTGGGGCAAGAACATGCTTGATTACCCAACTCGGTGCAAAATGGTTGATGTGTTCATCAAGGATATGGGGCTTTCTAATGTTCAGCGTTCTGATGCAGAGCAAGCTTTATACCAACCTGGACAAAGTGTGACGACCTATGCGTTGTTAGAAAAAATTCAAGAAATCTACCCAACTGCCGATATAACTTTTGTCATTGGTCCTGATAATTTCTTCAAATTTGCTAAATTTAGTAGAGCTGAAGAGATTACGGAACGTTGGACTGTTATGGCATGTCCTGAAAAAGTAAAAGTAAGAAGCACAGATATTCGCAAAGCATTGGCCGAGGGTGAAGAGATCGGCGCCTATACAACACCTTCCGTACGTGATTTATTACTTAGTAAAGGCTTATACAGAGAAACATTGTCTGGGAACTGAGAGGTCAGATTTTCATGGTCAGAGTCGTTTTATTTAGTGCATGTGCGCTGCTTGTGGTGACACAAGCTCATTCCGCGTGTAACTATTTTTCTGATCGTTCCGTGGTGTTTGAAGATAACACTCTTCCTATCTGTGAAGAAATTTTAGATTCCATCGGCGTGTTAAGTACTGAAGCATTGATTTGGTATGCAGCGGAAGCGAAGCTTGAAGGACCAACAGAAAACTATTGGGAGGAGTGGGCGATTAAGCCGGAAGAGACCCCACTTCTAACTCAAAACTTAGAAAAGAATTACTTTGGTCTTGGTTTTTGGATGCCGGAAGAGCTCCGAGACGAAGAGAGTAAAATGGATACAGAAGAGTGGCTTCGTAGTCACGGGTTGATGTTCAGCGTTGGTTTTGGTGATAAATCAGACGGACAGCCAAGAATGCGGTTTGATTATCGTTGGCACGAATATTATGACGCTGACTGGATGATGCAGATAGAAGTACCTTTCTAGACATCTCAAGCAAATGAAAAAAGGGCGTACATTATCAATGTACGCCCTTTTTGTTTTAATCTACTTTCTGTGTCCGTAATGCTGAAGACGTAGCTTGTTGAAGAGCAAGTTATAGCGTTTCTCCAAAGACTAAAAAGCAAAGCTGTTCATATTCTTCGGTGTTACCAGCAAAAAGAGAGTCAACAATTTGCTCTTCCTTCTTCCCCGACAGTTTCATTTTTCTTGCTTCACGTAGTGTTAGTACCAAGCAAAGCTCTTTAGAAATATTCATGTCACAGCCAGGAGTCCATTGATTGATGGTTCTCGTTAACGTTGAGTGCGCTAGTTTAGGAGACAGCGTCAATACTTCATGTCTTACTACTGTCAGTAGATCGGTTTGCAGATCCGAGCGTTCGGCAGTTGTTGCTAGCTTCTCGACGAGCGCTTTTAGTAGCGGTGAAGGCTTCACAAAGCCCGCCTGTTGTGAGAAGTCGTCATTTAAACGCACAGAAAAATCACAACGATATACACGAGAATTAGGTAAAAAGGTGAGGGAGCTCAAACATCCTTGAGGAATCCAAAAATATTGGCCTGGTTCAATGGCATACTCCTGCTTACCCAATTTAATGACGGCTAACCCTTCGATGACAGATAGTAGACTGTGCTTCAGTGCTTTTTTACGCGCAGCTACATCAAGAAAGGGGTATTTAGCGTCGTGAAATTCAATTGCGTAGTTCATTATGAGTACCAGTGTTTTTTGGCGCTAAGGGTAACGTTAAACCCATACGATTCCAACCTGTTGAGAGAATTTTTTAGCATGATAAATGGTGGCTTAACTGGTATGACCATGTTAAAAGTATGGGTTGAAATGCTGCTTGTCAGCAAAACTATGCGTAAAATGTGCCAGCTTTTTTTGATATGTAATGAACAATGACAGCCAATACCGATCCTTATATTGAAATTCGTCCTTACAACGACGAAGAAATTCCAGCAGCGCTGGATCGTCTAATCCAAGATGATGAATTTATCACTGCTATCCTAGAACATCGCTTTGCTAATAAAGCAGCGTGGTTCAAAACGCTAATGAGCCCGATCCTGCGAATCTACCTGAAAGCCAAGTGGAGCAAGCTTGATTCTGTCGAAGCAATTCAGATTGAAGTGAAGAAGTATCTGAAAGATACATTGAATAAGACAACGGATGGCGTCACTTTTTCTGGTTTGGATAAGCTGGATAAAAACACGTCATACCTATTCGTTTCTAACCACCGTGATATTGCGATGGACCCTGCGCTCGTAAATTATGGCTTGTACCAAAGTGGGCACCGTACAGTTCGTATAGCGATTGGCGATAACCTGCTGAAGAAGCCATGTGCGACAGAATTGATGCGACTCAATAAGAGCTTCATCGTTAAGCGCTCTGCTAAGGCGCCTAGAGAAATGATGAAAGCATTGGGACAACTGTCAAGCTATATCAAACATTCGCTTGATACTGGCAATTCAATTTGGATTGCCCAAAAGGAAGGTCGTGCTAAAGATGGAAACGACTTTACTGATCCTGCGATTTTAAAAATGTTCCATGTTGAAGGTCGTAAACAAAAAATCAGTTTTGGTGAGTACACGCGTTCTCTGAAAATCGTTCCTGTCTCGATTGCCTATGAAAATGATCCATGTGACATTGCCAAAGCAAAAGAGCTGTACGAAAAAGCAGAAAATGGCCGCTATGAAAAAGGCGAATTTGAAGATATCGAAAGCATCATTCAAGGTATCGTTGGCTATAAAGGCCGTGTACATGTTGCGTTTGGTGATGTGATTGAGCAAGAGTTTGAAACGCCGGAAGCTCTTGCTGGTGAAATCGACCGCCAAATTCACAACAACTACAAATTGTACCCAATCAACTTGTTAGCTGCTGGGCATGAAGATTCGAGCATCATTACGGAAGCGGTTAAGCGTCATCTCTCGGATAAGTTGGATCAGCTACCTGAAGGAGCAAGACCTTATTTGGTGGCGAGCTATGCCAATCCTGTGAATAACCAAGAGTAATCTTCGTCACTGAACTCGTTGATTCAGAATGCCTTAAAGCCTCGGTCTGCCGGGGCTTTTGTTTATCTGCTCTTTAAGGTGCGACGGCACCACCAAGGGTTAAATTGCTGGGCCATTTTGTGATCCTGTTACCACCTAAATAGATATTCCCTTTCACCGTCATTGTGTCTGGAAATACTTTCAGCGCTGATCCTCCAATATAGAGATTACCATCAACCACTAATCCTTCAGGAAGATCAGAAATGGGAGTGCGAATAACACTTAGATCACCTTTTACTCGAAGTTTAGCTGGAAGCGCTTTTAGCGGTGTATCTGTCAGGTTTAGGTAACCGCCTAATTTTATGCCTTTAGGCCAGTTTTCGATCTTACTACCTAGTAGGTTTGCATAGCCTTTTATCTTTGTTCCTGAGCGAATAACTTTGAGTGCGCTGTTAGTTGCTTCCAGACTGCCTTCAACATCAAGCCCTTTGGGCAAGGTTTTGATAGGGGTTTGTGAGATGTTTAAGTTGCCCTTTACCACTAGGCCAGAGGGGAGTTGGGTGTAAGGCTTGTTTCTAAGATCAAGATTGCCGTAATTATCGATGTGACCAAACTTAGAATAGTAATCTAGCTCATATGCCAAAGGAGACGAGCAGAGCAGGATTGAAGTAAGGCATAGGGAAACAAAACGCATAGTCAAAGATTTAGTTAAATACCGAGATCAACAGGTGCTTATCTTATACTTAAATAAACCTATTATGCATTTTTTGCTCACAGTTTTTGATTCATAACTTAAATATTCAAATTAGAGATGCACGCTAAAAGTGTGCGCTTCTTTACTGCGCTAAGTAACTTCAAGCTTACTAAAATGAGATAAATTAAATGATTGAATGTGAAGCAGATTCAAGCGTAGAGGTGAGAAAAATATCAGTAGATATTTGAATAATATGAGATTCTTCCAAGAACTTCACAAGGGTCCTTGTTAGTATTATTGAGGTTTGAGGGAGATTTTCATGAAGTTAAAAAGTGTATCTATTTTTACCGCTGGTGTTTTTGCAGTACTGCTGTCGGGTTCCGTTTTTGCTAAATCATACAGTACACCAGAAAACAAAGCGCTAATAGTTGCTGACGGTAAGGTAGGTCAGCGTATCTGTTACTACGATGATAAAGCCTACACCACAGGGGCCGTGATTAATGTTGAAGGCGTACTACTGATGTGTACCGCTGAGAACGATTTTGAAACCAATGGCTCGTTAAAGTGGGTCGTGTTCAAAAAAGATAAATAAACGCGCCGAAGTTGTCTGTTTCATTTAGAGCGGTTTAAGATTAAGAGATTGGAAAAATAAAAGCGAGCATCATGCTCGCTTTTTTCATTAACGCGCGAGTGAGCGAGTTTTTAATTCAAAGATAAGTTTTTCAGCACTTACTTCAAATTTGAATCGAGCCGTCGCTTGGTTCGCTTCTTCGGTTATTTCTGAAACATTGTATTCAACATCAGCACATACTGATTTAGCGAGCTCGATGTATTTTTGTAGTTCAGACTCTAGCTCTGTTTTTGTCTGTGCGAAAACCGTTACGTCGGCAACTTCGTCACCTTCTTTGATGATAAAGCCTATCTCGCCAGCACAGCCGCAGGCCTCACATACTTGGTTTTTTTCTAATTCGACACTCATAACGAATCCTCTTGTAAATACTAAGGGTATTCTATCAGGTATTTGATCTGTATCTACAAAAATGACGACTTTTGCGTAAAAAAGGAACAGAATAGGCACTTGTTAAGTAAGGGTTAAAGATTGGATTACTAAATCATCAAGAACGTTAATGTGATATATATCAACATTTAAAATCAATTAACGAACATAGTGACGAGATTTTGCTCAGTCCAGTTGAACTAATGGTTAATTTATAAGACTATTTCTTGATTGATTATTTTTAATAATTATCATTCTTGGTCTTTGAATAGTTTCGATGAATAATTGGCGCAAGGTTTTGATGAGACTAACTTTTCGCCTTATTTTGAGTAGCATGTATTGACAAAAACATAACTGAAAATTACACATTACGCAGTGTAAAGACGTTATGGTTTGGAACTCGACATGATATTAAATAGTCGCAATACATATACCCAAAGCGCTTTCAAGTGCAGCGCTTAGCAACCTGATTTCTAGGTTTTCGCTAATCGAACCGCATCGGCGAGCCGGGTATAATGCTAAGAATGATTTCATTCTGGCCTCATTTAATAGTGAGTTAGATGGATTTACAAAGAGAAGAGCTTAAAATATGCCAAAGCGTAGTAAAGAAGATACCGAAATCACTATCCAAAAGATCATGGATGCCGTTATTGATCAGCTACTCAGATTAGGTTACGACAAAATGTCGTACACGACGCTAAGCCAGCAGACAGGTATATCGCGTACCGGTATTAGCCATCACTTCCCTAAGAAAACGGACTTCACCGCCGCACTGGATGGCCGTATCTTTAAAATGTTTATTGAACACTTAGAGTTTGATAAAGGATTAAATGCATTTTCACAAAGTTGGATTAAAGCGCTGGAAGATGCTGAGTTTCTCGCGATTTTACGACTGCTATTCCATCACATTGTCACCGCTGAAAATGCGCAAGAATTTGCTGCTAATGGTATTGACCGCTTATACAAAATGGTTGAAAGCCAGTTTGGTGCGGGTGGTGACAAAGAGCTTGAGTGGTTGATTGGTCGATCATTGATCCAAATGAGCAAGTAATAGCCTTTAAAGCACCAAATTCTGCCACTATCAAAGCAAAGGCCCGCAATTCTTATATTGCGGGCCTTTGTCGTATCAAAGTGTTTTAGAGACGGCTTAGAGGAAATACGCTTTATGCTGCGGCATGCACTTGAGGGAAGTCTAGCGTCGGATGTTTTGTCACAATAGATCGATAGCCATAAACTTGCTCAATGCGCTCTGACGTTAGTGCATTCCATGGCGTGTCATCACAAACTAGTTTCCCGTTATGCAAGAGTACAAGGCGGTCTGCGTACTGAGAGGCTAGATTCAAGTCATGTAACACCACAACCACCGCTGCGTTTTGTGCTTTTGCCGTTTCACGAGCAATCTTTAACGTGTTGTGTTGGTGGGCGAGATCCAACGCTGAGGTAGGTTCATCAAGCATTAAGATTCGTTTTTCGCCAGATTGATGTAGTTGTGTCATCACTCGTGCTAGATGCAGTCGTTGCTTTTCTCCACCAGATAAAGACGGGTACAGGCTTTCTGCTAAATGCAATACGTCGGTTTGTTCCATGTAATGTAAAGCCAGTTTAGTGGTTTCTTTATTGGACAGTGATAGCGGTATTGCCCCCAGCTCTACTACTTCTCTGGCTAGAAATGGGAAGGTTAAGGTGCTGTGCTGCGGGAGCATTGCAATATGTTTGGCGCTTTTTTCAGGCTCCCAATCATGCTTTTGTTTGCCGAAGTAGGTGATGTGATGATTCGAAGAGATCTCACCGCATAGAAGCTTGAGTAAAGTACTTTTACCTGCGCCATTGGGGCCGAGTAGGGCGGTCACTTCACCAGCTCGGATATCAATGTTGATGTCATCGAGCACCACACGGTTGCCATACGTCATCGAAATGTTTTTCCCCGATAAAACGATCTGGTTCATTACAAAATCTTCCCTTTTTGCTGGAACAATAAGTAGATGAAAAAGGGCGCGCCAATCAATGCGGTCACGATTCCAACTGGTAATTCAGCTGGTGCCACGGCAACACGAGCAAACATATCTGCGGCAGTAAGAAGCAGTGCTCCCATTAAGGCAGATATTGGTAATAGCGTTCGATGGTCAGGCCCAGCGAGCATGCGCCCTAAGTGAGGAATCACGAGCCCAATAAAGCCAATTGCACCACTGATGCTCACCGTAATACCAACACCCAGTGCAGAAAGTAAAATAAGCTGACGTTTGAGTTTTTGAACCGGAACTCCTAAGTGTCTTGCTTCTGATTCCCCTAACAACAGAGCATTCAGCGCCATCGACTTCTTCTGAAACCAGAGCAATAGGATGACGAGTGTTATAGCAGATAGAGCAATCCCTGACCAATTTGCACCAGCTAATGAGCCCATCGACCAAAGCGTCAAATCTCGCAGCATCTGATCATCTGCGATAAAGTTCATGTAGCCAATCGCAGCCCCCGAGAGCGCGCTGATGGCAACGCCGGCTAACAACATAATTGTAACTGAGGTACCAAACTTACTTGTGCCGAGTTTATAAACGAGAATAGTCGTTAGTGCACCGCCAAGGAAAGCAAAAAGAGGCAGAGCCGCTAAGTTCATTAGTTGCGGATAGTTTTGGCTAAATTCAGCAAATACAACAATAGCGAATGCACCACCAAGAGCAGCGCCAGCAGACACACCAATGATACCAGGCTCGGCTAATGGGTTACGGAACAAGCCCTGCATAACCACACCACAAATTGCCAAAATGGCGCCGATGAACATACACAAAATGGTGCGAGGCAATCGGATTTCGTTAATGACCAACTGAATGTGAGGAGCGAGATCAGAACTGCCTCCCGTTAGGCTACGCAAACTGTCAGCAAAGCTAATGTTCATTGGGCCAACGGTAATCGAGGCGATAGCAATAAATGCTAAAAATCCACTAAGCACTGATAACGTCGTTGAAAGGGGGATGCGTCTTAACAACATGTCTTGTCTCTATGGGTAAAGCAGTGCATTCAAGCGTTTGGCTTCTGCAAGGCTTTTAAGGCCCAAACCACCTACTAGAGCGTGACCATCAATCGTCACGATATTTTTGTTCTTTCCTGCTGGTGTCGCAGCAAGAAGCGGCATTGCTTTTAAAATTGCATCGGCACCACCCAACGTTTCATAGCTGCGACCACTAACAAGAATCACGTCAGGCTGCATCTCTACCATCGCTTCTGTGGATAGAGGCTTGTATGACGAGAGTTGTGTAGCGGCTGGGTTTTGTCCGCCGGCGAGTTGAATAATTGCATCGGGTGTCGTTTGTGAGCCCGCAACATTTGCAGGTCGCCCTTCATGGATCAGCAGAAAGAGCACTTTCTTTTTCTTCGCTTGATCAGGTTGGTTTGCATTGAGTGCTTGTACTTGCGCCTGGACATCTTGCTTTAAGCTTTCAGCTTGAGCCTTGCGATCCATAAGGTTCGCAATTTGATCAATACGTTGATAAAGGCCCTCGACATTTGCATCAGTATTAACAATTTCTACATCTACGCCAGCCGATTTCAATTGGCTCAATGTTGTTTTCGGCCCCATCTCATCAGAACCAATGACTTTTGTCGGACGTAAGGCGAGCAACCCCTCCGCTGAAAGACGACGATGGTAGCCCACTTTAGGCAGTTCCATTCCTTTTGGTAATTGACTGGTGACGTCGATAGCAACCAAGCTATCTTTAGCGTCGAGTTCAAGCAAGAGTTCAGTGACGGCGCTGCCTGCGCTAACAACGCGCTCTGAGGATGGCGTTTCATTGGCAAAAAGTTGACTACTCGCAAGTAGGGAAATAGCTGCCGTGACAACAGCATGAATAGTGATGCGTGTGTTCTTCATTTTGAAAGGATCTCTATCTTACTTATTTTTATGATGGCTCTTCAGTGAGTAACTGAGTTGCTTGAATTCCGTTTTCTTGTAAAAAGCCGAGAAGTTGTACTAGCGACTGAATATTCGCGGTTTTTTCTGCTCCAATTACAATCGGTTTATCGCTTGACTTACTCTCTTCTAACAGCGCGAGGGTAAAGTTGTCCCAATCGATATATGTCTTGCCGTTAATAGCCCAGTAAGGCTCGTCTTTAAGAATATTTACCGTGATGGATTGCTTATCGACATCTGCAACAGCCTGAGATTCTGTGCTCGGTAAATTGACGTCTAATGAATCGAGTTTGACCGCTGCGGTTAACATCAGGAAAACCATGACGATAAAAATAATGTCTAACAGCGGTGTTAAATCGGGGGTTAAACCGTTACGACTATTTTCTTGTGGTGTTTTAATCATTGAGTTGCAGCCTCAATCTTCTCAGAAGAGCGCAGTGTTACTTTTGAGTGGTCTGGCGAGACATGCTGTAACGAGATACCTTCAAGCCATAAGTTGACGTAGTTTAAAGTGTGCTCAAGCTTGGCGATTACACGATCCGCCCACAAACCAATGATCTGCGCTCCTGAAATGGCAGGAAGTGCGATAATGAGACCCGCGGCAGTGGTGCGCATAGCAAGACCTAGGCCGTCAGCCAAATCATTCGGAGTGATATTCCCCGTTGAAACCGCGATGCCTTTAAACATGTCAATTAAGCCAAGTACCGTACCAAGCAAGCCAATTAAAGGACTGATGACACCAATCAGCGTCAGCAAACGAAGGCCGGAATGCAGCTGATGGCGTTTTTCTTGCAGCCAAATACCTGCGGCATCTTCTCTTAAAGATTTCGAGAAAGAATGATGAGCAAGCAACATCGCAACACCACGGTACAGAAGCGGCCGCTTATTCGACAACTCTTCAGCAAGTGCTTCAAGCTCGCTCCCATTTGTTGGGTCTAATCCTGTGAGCTTTTGGCGAATGGCTCGCTTTCCTACACCAAGGCTAATTAACACATGGAATAATCGCTCGGCGATGATCATCACGGTTAGAGCTGAGCAAATGATCAAAGGCCATGTCATCAGCCCAAATTGAGTTTGTAATTCTTGTAGTTGTTCCATTATCCATCCAACTTAAAACGAACAGGTACTTGTACTCGGTGAGCGACTTTTAGCCCACCTGAAATATGTGGTGTAAATTGCCACTGTTTGATCGCACGAAGTGCTGAGGCATCTAGCGACTCTGTGCCGGAAGACTCAATCAAAACCTGTTTAATCTGGTTACCATTCTCATCTAGCCATATCTCATACAAGGCTACACCTTCAATACCGCGTCTTTGTGCAGACCTTGGGTAACGGGGTTGTGTTGGTTGACTCACAAACGTTGGTTTGTCGACCAAGACAGGCTGAGATGTTGCCCCTTTGGATTGGCTCGCAGGTGCGGATTGTTGAGCTACCGTCTCTTTCTTCACCGGTTCCGTTTTTTTCTTTGGTTTCGCTTCGGGCTGAACCTTTTGCTTTGTTACGGTTTTGGTGGGCTCGACCGCTTTAGGTTTAGATTGTTTAACCGGTTCAGGTTTTTTCTCTACTACCTTCTTCTTAACAGCGTCTTTCTTGACGACCTGTTTTTTTACAATCTTCTTTTCTGGTTCAGGTTGGTCTTGAGGCTGCTCTTTTGGTGGCGCTACATTTTCTGGTGTAGATTTTTCGACAGCGGGAGGAGCAGACACAAGATTTAGACTTACCGAACTTGCTGGGTTTCCAGCCGGCATCGCGAACACCTTTGTCTCTTGAGAAACAAAAAGAAGTGCGGCATGGATGGCAAGGGAAGCACCTCCTGCAATGACATATCTTTGTACGTTCACGGAATATCTCGGGAAACTATGAAAACTTGGGCAGATTATTACTTACAATGGAAATAAGATCAATTATCAATTGCATTATCATTACGCTCAAATTATGATTCTTGCAGAATTTTTAAGATCAGCTTCCATCCCTTACATGATGGGAGTTAAGCGAGTATATATGAGCGTCGATATCGATAAGCTTGATGAATCAGTGTTGGCCAGTGATAGTCCTGATCCATTGCGATTTGCTTTTGTTAAGAAGCATTCTGCACATGCCGGGGGAGCGAGCGTACCTGTGCCCTCGTCTCAACAACAGGCGATTTTTTCGAGTATTACGGCTAACTCAGTTAAAGCGACCAATAAACGCTGTCTTTATATTCATGTTCCGTTTTGTCGCGTTCGTTGCACTTTTTGTAACTTCTTTCAAAATGCTGCAAGTCGCACACTGGTTGATGAGTACTTTGAAGCATTAATGCAGGAGCTTAGAGAGAAAGCGGCATTACCTTGGACACAAAATGGTATTTTTCACGCCGTATATATCGGGGGCGGAACGCCAACGGATTTATCTCCAGTACAGGTTCGTGTGTTAGGCCAGGCTATCCGAGACCACTTTCCTTTGGCTGCAGACTGCGAAATCACCTTAGAAGGTCGCATCAATCGTTTTTCTGATGAGTTGTATCAAGGCGCTTTAGAGGGTGGGTTTAATCGTTTCTCTTTTGGTGTGCAAAGTTTTAATACACAAGTGCGCCGCAGCGCAAAACGTTTAGATTATAGGGAAGATGTCCTCAAACGAGTGAGCGAGATCGCCAAAGAAGACAAAATTCCGGTCATTATCGATTTACTCTATGGCTTACCTTATCAAACCAAAGAAGTATTAGAGCAAGATTTAAATGATTTCCTCTCGACTGGCGCACACGGACTAGATTTGTATCAGTTAGTGGTTGGCGGGTCAGCTCCCATGCTCAACCTCGTAGAAAAGGGAAAAATCCCGCCACCTGCGACCACACCAGAAAAAGCGGGAATGTATGAGCTCGGTGTGAACTTTATGGCCAAACACCATATGAAGCAACTGAGTGTGAACCATTGGGCAATCGATAACCGCGAGCGTAGTTTATACAATAGTTTAGCCAAGACTTATGCAGAGGTATTGCCAATTGGCTGTGGTGCTGGAGGTAATATCGGTGGCTACGGGATGATGCAACACCGCACACTAGAGACCTATATTAAAGCGGTCAAAGAAGGTCAAAGCACCATCGCGATGATGATGAAGCAAAGCCCTCTAGAACCACTTTTTTCTGCACTCAAATCTGCGTTTGACCGTGGCATTGTTCAAGCAAATCAACTTCCATCATTTATGGGAGAGGACGCGTTCGGGTTTTTATTGCCTCTATTTAAAGTGTGGCAAGCGAAAGGCTTAGTACAACTACATGAACGTAGCGCAGTCCTTACTCTTGCAGGCAGCTTCTGGGCAGTGTCATTGGCTCAAAGTTGTATTCAGGTACTCACGTCGGAGATGAACGAAACCGTACCGAAAGCATCCAATAATTAATGAAAACAAATTGAACAAAAACGGAAGACACAATGGAATCAATCAAGCAACAAGTTGAAGTATTACTAGAGCAAGAACCACAATTATTGCCAGCTGCGATGGCAGAGCGTCTTGGCATTTCCGAGTTTGAGGTTGTTGCGGCTCTACCTCAGGAAATGGTGGCTATTGCACCAGGAGAGCAAGCGCAAAGCATCCTAGAAAGTTTGGTTGGTTTTGGCCCGGTGACGACCATCGTCCACTCTTTTGGTTCTATCTTTGAAGTTAAAGCGCCGTTTCCAAAAGGAAAAGTGGCGCGTGGCTATTACAATTTAATGGGTAGAGAAGGTGAACTGCACGGCCACCTTAAATTAGATAACGTTAAAAATGTCGCATTAGTCAGTAAACCGTTTATGGGTAGAGAGAGTCACTATTTTGGTTTTTTCTCGGAGTGCGGAAGCAATATTTTCAAGGTTTATTTAGGCCGTAACGAAAAGCGCGAGTTGATTGAAGAGCAAGTAACCGCATTTCGCGCCCTACAAGCCGAATTAAAAAAGTAATCACAAACATAATCGAGGCTTAACTCGAATACTAATTAGTAAAGTCAGGTATCAATATGGATCAACAAGTTAAACAAGAGCGTTTGCAAGGTCGTTTAGGGCCAGAGATCAAAGAGTTTCGTCAGGAGCGCCGTACACTTCAGCTTGCAACTGTCGATGCAGAAGGTCGCCCGAATGTAAGCTACGCGCCTTATGTTCAAAACCAGGAAGGTTATTTCGTTCTCATTTCTAAAATCGCTCGTCATGCCCGTAACCTTTTAGAAAATCCAAATGTTTCATTGATGATGATCGAAGATGAAGAGTCTTCAAAGCAGCTGTTTGCTCGTAAGCGCTTAACTTTTGATGCGGTAGCAAATGTAGTTGAGCGAGACACAGAGATGTGGCAACAAGTTGTTGGACAAATGAAAGAGCGTTTTGGTGAGATTATTGATGGTCTAAGCCAGCTAGAGGATTTCGTTTTGTTCAACTTAAAGCCAGAATCGGGGCTATTTGTTAAAGGTTTTGGTCAGGCGTATCAAGTGTCTGGTGATGATTTAGTCGATTTTGTTCACCTTCAAGAAGGTCACAAGAAAGTCGAAAGTGCCTGATTGTAAACCGATCATATGAATGTCGATTATTTGGCATAATGAACGTTTAAAGGGAGTTAGGTTATACTGACTCCCTTTTTTATATTGGAACAAAAGCATGAAACCTGTAAGCAAGGAATTGAGCGAGATTTGCTATCCGTTTATTTACGAGGACAGTCCGGTTTGTGACTTTGAAATTACAGCAGATGAACTTTGTAGTCGTATTGGCCTTGTTCTCGCTATGGAGTTGGACGAGTTTAGCCGTGATATACTGACAAGAATGCAGCCTAATGTTTATCATCTAAATGGTTCGGTTCGCGGAAAATTAGCGATTACAGAGACGGAAGTTGAAGAGTTAAAGGCCGATTATGCTTTGCTCAAGCAACGCATTGATGGTGGCTTCAAAGGCTTTGTTCTACCCGGAGGACACCCGGCAGCCAGTCAATTGCATTTGTGCCGTTGCCAAGCTAAAAAAACGGTACGAGCATTAGTTGCCGTTGAACATACAGGTAAGAAGCAGCCCGCACCTATTTTGTTTCGTTACGCGAACTTATTAGCGAATGTACTTTACAGCCTAGCTTCTTATATTAATCATACTCATCAAGTCAAAGAGACGGAATTCGTTTCTCGTAGTTACGCGATGCCAAAGAAGTGAGCTGAGAAATTAGCGGATGTGAGCATCAGGGATAGGACAAGCACTGCATTATATTCTCAAATCAACTCGTCCAATAAGAGTTAAGAAGTCATAGCTTTGGCTTCTAGCTCTTTTGCTCCGCGAAGCATCGCTTCGATTAGTTCTCCTGCATTGAATTTCTCAAGTGCCTCATGCGCGCCAACTTGGTGAGCTCTGTCTACACAGATTTCGCTCGATAACGATGTATGTAAAATGCGGTATGAATGGTTCAGAGAGGAATTATTCTGAACTTCAAATGCTAATTCATAACCGTCTAATCCGGGCATTTCAATATCGCTGACCAGAATATCAATTGGGCGATGAGCCGCAGCGTCACTTTTCATCAGTTCCAATGCATCTAAACCATTTTTACAGATTTGATACCCAATATTGATGCTATCGAGTGCGTCACACAGCTGTTTACGAGCGATGGAAGAGTCATCCACCAATAGAATACTGAGTGCTTTTAGGCGTTCTCGCTCAATATCTGTCAGCATTGGTATCTTTGAATTCTCGTACTGCGGATAAATTTTGGAAAGTAGCAGTTCCACATCCAGCATTTGAACAGTTTTGTCCTCGTAGCGAGTAATTCCAGTCACGAAAATATTTTTTCCAGCGCTCGGAGGTGGCGTTTCAATAGCTTTCCAATCGCACTCAATGATCTTCTCTATACTACGAACCATAAAAGCTACTACGGTTCGCAAGCAATCTGTCACGATCAAGTAGCAGCTTTTATATTCTTCTTCACTTATAGGACGAAAGCCAACAGCCGCTGACATATCGATCACTGGTACTGTTAAGTTACGTATCGTAACGGTTCCAATGACGTGATGATGCGAGTAAGGGATCTTCGTCGTTGGCATGTATGGGACGATTTCACGGACTTTTAGCGTACCGATAGCGAAACTCTGTTGCAGGGTGAGCTTAAACATCAACATGCCCTGAGACTGATTCGCTTTGCTAACGACTTTTGCCATGAAAATAACCTTATAAATACCACCGAATTGTGTCTAATCTAATCTTATCAGACGAAGGCTTCAACCATCGGAGAGACAAATGTGAGCTTTTTAGGCAATCTTTTAGAGAATAGTGATTAACTGAGCAAAACTTGTTTGAATTTTAAACTCATTATATAGACGATTTTATATTCCACGTGCATTTTGGCCTTTGCCACTGAGCTATTATTAAGAAATGTTTGGTCTGTTAAAAAGGATTGGGTACACTTGCGCGACCAGAATAGTGAGAGATAGATCAATGGCAAATACAGCAGCCGCATTACATATTCTTGTGAAGCACAAAGAGCAAGCGGAAGACATAATCAAGCAACTGAAAAAAGGCGCAAAGTTTCAGACATTAGCGAAGAAGTATTCAACTTGCCCGTCAGGCAAACGCGGTGGTGACCTTGGTGAATTCCGCCGTGGTCAAATGGTACCTCAATTCGACAAAGTGTGCTTTTCTGGCGAAGTGTTAACGCCGCATTTAGTTAAAACCAAGTTCGGTTGGCATGTTGTAAAGGTGCTTTATCGTATTCCCTAAACTTTGGTAAAATCCCCAACGCTAATAGCAACAAGGGGTTACTAATAATTAGGGTATAAGAAATGACCAAGATAGCGTACAGTTACACACGTTTATCGACGGAAAAGCAAATTAAAGGACACGGATTCACTCGCCAACGCGAAGCAATCGAAAAAGTATGTTGCCAACACGGATGGCAGCTTTCAGACCAAACCTTCAATGACCTCGGTGTTAGTGCTTGGAAAGGTGCTAACGCTACCACAGGTGCACTTTCTCAGTTTATCGACCTTGCGAAGAAAGGGGCTATCAGACCCAACTCAGTGTTAATAGTTGAGTCTGTAGATAGGCTGTCTCGTCAACAAGTCGATAAGTCATTACGTTTAATGCTGGAGCTATTGGAAGTCGGCGTGAGTATATTCACATTGTCTGACAGTAAGCTCTACACTACAAACTCTGACAGCGTAATGCTCGACCTAATGATGTGGCTTATGACCGCTCAGCGAGCACATGAAGAAAGTGAGATAAAATCTCTGCGTGTGCGTGCTGCAAAGAAGAAGAACAAAGAGCTTATACGTAAGGGGATAATCGTAACGCGTAAATGCCCCGAGTGGCTTACTGTAAGTGACGACAAGTCTTGTTTCTTAGTCAATAACGAAAGGGCAGAGATAGTTCGTAAGATATTTACATGGTACAGCCAAGGTTTTAGTACAAAGCCCATAGCGCTAAAACTCAATGAGCTTGGCATCCCTTACTGGGGGAAATCATCTACATGGTCGTATAGACATATCCGCTCACTTCTCAAACACCGAGGTGTTATTGGTGAAATTCAACTACTAAAACGCATTGATGGAAGGGATGTCGCTGATGGTGACCCTGTCGAGGACTATTACCCTGCAATTATTGATAGAGGGCTATGGGCGACTTGCCAACAGATTAAGTCGAGTAAGACAACTGCTAAGGGAAGAGTCGTCGAGCGCGGTATGGCAAACCTTTTTCGAGGTCTTCTTAAGTGTGAATGTGGCAGTGGTTTAGCCATAAACTCTTCAACAGTGAAAGGAAGAACGTATCGTTTCTTAAGATGTTCTCAGTTGAAGACTACGGGTTGTCAGGCTAAGAACTGGCACTACGAGAAGACAGAGCGCATCTTGCTAATTGCTCTTCGTCATTCATTGAGTTCATTCAGTGAAGAAGACCATGCTGTTTCTCTGAGAGAGTGTCAGCACTATTTGGCACGAATCAGTGAAGAACTAAAGGAAAAGGAACGTCAGGCAGAGAATGCTATTAACTACCTGCTGGATAAGCCAAGTAAGTTACTTGAGGCAAGACTACAAACACTTGAGGACGATATTGCTCGGCTAAAAGCGATACAAGAGCAAGCAGAACATCGCTTGGAAGCTGTACATTATGAGAAGTCGACAGCACTAGATAAAGTAGAAGAGCTTCAGAGAGTGCTTGAAGACATTGCCAATGACGACGACTCGCGGCATAAGGCTAATGGGTTATTGCGTCGCTTGATTGATACTATCACTCTTGGTTCCATCTCAAACCCCCGCTCAAAAGAGTTCATGGAAGTTTCGGGCAATGATTACCATGGACTAATAATTATCAAGCGTCGAGATGGACTTGAGCTAAGGATTGAGGTTTTAAAAGACTATGGGCTTTCAATTTCTTGGGAAGGCGATGACTTCACTGTCATTGAATGCTCACCGACACAGCAGCTAAATAGCCAACACGTGTCTCAGAGGTTAATCAATTTAGGAGGGCAGACGGTTGACCTATGGGATGATGAAGGCTGGGTAGCTAGTTCCTGACCCCGAACTAATTTAGGTAAAAATTTTGAGCGTGTTCATATGTTTCAAGAATGCGCTCTACCCCCCCCATACCCCGTGTCATGAAGACAAACGAAAACGCAGTTTCGCTCGCTTCACTAGCAATAGCAATAATGCCTAGAATGTGTATTAGGTTATGCCCAAATGCATACACTCTAAGGTTGTTATTTTTGTGTGCTTTAGGTGTTGACTTGTCGATATGCATACAATAAGTTAAGCATACATCAACCTAAAGCACTCGTTCGAGGTATGACAATGACAACTCAATCCAATGACAGTAACTCAATGGTCTTTGCTTATGTCCGTGTGTCGACTAAGGAGCAGAACGTGGACAGCCAATTGAGTGACATCTCAAAGCTTTACCCTGATGCGGAGATTACGACAGAGAAAGTGTCGGGTACTGTGCCAGCTAAAAAGAGGGCAGGGCTATCGGTTCTTCTTGGTAAGCTACGTAAAGGAGATACTCTAGTCGTATGGTGGGTTGACCGTTTAGGGCGTGACTATCGAGACGCTGAATCGACTATACGTGAGCTTCTCAACAGAGGCGTGTGCATTAAGACTATCAACCAAGGTCTGACGTTCTCATACTCAAACAAAGATGATGACATGCAGAACATGGTCACTGACATCCAGATTACCATGCTCACGGCTATGGCTGCGGCAGAGCGTAAGAATCGCTTAGCGTCGGCTGAGGCTGGAAGACAAGCGCTTAAAGCTAACCCTGCGAAGTGGGCTGAGAAGTTCCAAGGACGCAAAGCTAATACCAAGCAGCATCAGCGTATCATTGAGTTGTTACTTGAGGGAAAGTCTATCCGTGGTGTCGCTCAGGAGCTTGGCTGTAATGCAAGTACCGTACAGAGAGTGAAGAAGAAGGCGGTTGAAGCTGGCACCGTGTTCTAAGTGTCGGCTGATTGAACAATAAGTGCTCACTTAGCAAGCTCTTGCGTGACCATATTCAAGTTATTGCACTCACTAGTGACTACACATAACACAACCAAGTTGAGTTTCGGTATCTTTAGCTCACCTTAAGCACAAAGGAGCATTGATATGAACGACGTCTTAACTATTAAAGCCTCTAATCATCTTGATACTCAAACGCTGCTTACAACGCAAGACTCGCAGCTGCACCAAGAGGTGTGGGGGCATGTTAAAGCGTTAGTAGAGCTTGGTGTCTTTGAGGACGCTACAAATGGCATTGAGAATGTCTTAGCGCCTTACATGGCAGAGGTTAACGCCGAGCTTATCTAGGTCACTTGGGCGGGTGCAACGCCTGCCCTTGTCTGTTTTAGTTGGGTCAAACCATCGAGGTATCAACGCTCTCATCCCCTGCCTTTACGCTCTCTTTGAGTCTCAACGCAATGCCAATCGAATTACGACTACCTATAGGGCGCAGCCCGATACGGTGAGTCTGACAGGATGTTAATAACCTGTAATTACGACTGCCTATAAGAACAAACCCAATGCGGACTGTAGCCGCCAAACCACAGCAAGAAGTCACACATCAGAGTCACGCACTGAGTGGGCTTCAAGGCCATCACCTCGTAACCTCTCGGCTTCATAGAGAGTGAGTCTTAATGCCTTGGGCAAGCAGAGAGACAAAGAGCAACACATGCACCAGACGCAAAGCTTAAGAGTTCTCTTTAAGGGAAGCTTTAAGCTTGTAAGACGTGCTGGTGTAGGGCGTGGATACTTAAAGTCTGTCTTTAAGATGTGATTGTAGTTATTAACAATAACAATCACTTACTTAGAGCTTAACTTAAAGTAGTTCTTAGAGAGACTTTAAGCTCTGCGCCTTCCTATCAATCATCCTCCTTTCTACCCAACCCTAAGTAACTACTCAATGCCTTTCTTATATATGTTGCAGTCTTGCAGGATTGTTCTGTAATCTATTGTTTTTAAAGGACTTGATATGACATATGTAAACAACTCAAAGCTGAAAGCTAAGCTTGCTTGTGCACTTGAGTACTCAGACCTTAGTCGTCGCCAGATGGCCGTCTTTGATAACGCCTGTCGTTTGTCTGGGGTAGGTCGAGGGCTGTCTAGAAGCCGAATCTTTCGATTGCTTCAGACGCTCGATACACTTACCTATGACAGTCTTGAAAGGCGTCTTAATGTCAGTCTCAAAGCACTAAGCCGCGAGTCGTATTCAAAGCGCACCATTGCGTTGTACTTATCTGTTTGCCGTAAGGTAGCGTCTCAGTTAGCACAAATGTATGGGATACCTCGTCATGAGACAACAATCCCTGAAAGTGAGTCTCAGTACAGGCCCAGTGTTAGCGACAAGCGAGTCTTTACTGTTGCAGAACGAATGCTACCGAAAGGGGCAAAGTATCTTATCGTGTCGATGTCGACGCTTGAAGAAGCTCTAAGGCTCAAGCCTCGTACTATTCGAGAGTCGCTAAAGCGGCTTGACCACCACGGCTATATCGTGTGTTTAGGTGGTGATGAAGGTGCGAACTACAGCATTACCTTTAAACGCTCGATACATGCCACATCAGCGCTATCACTCCAAGCTGCCTGATTAACCCTCAGATCTCCACAACCCACAATAGGCCACCACAAGGTCTACTTCACTTCAAACCCAACGCTTAACCGCAAAGCCATGCTGTCAGCTAGTCACTACGAGTCTTTCGTTGGTGTAGTTGGCTATGTGGGGCTTTCGGTGTGGCTTTACGATTAAGGACTCAATATGAATACACAACTTCAAACGACACATCTATTACACAACGCTCAGCACCCACTAAGTATCTATTGCGATGGTTCAGCACCAGACAATCAGCACGGGTGTCTTCAAGGGGGTGTTGGTATCGCGGTTTACGACGCTCTTGGTCAATGCGTCTATGAGTACTCATCCTCGGTTCGCAGGACTGGCGGTGTCACCAGCCAAAGGGCTGAGCTTCTGGCTCTCATCATTGCCTTACTTGTAGCAGGTGAGGGGGACAATGTCTTTAGTGACAGTCAGTACTGCGTGCGGGGCTTCAATGAATGGCTTGATAGCTGGAAGCGTAACGCTTGGCGCAACTCAAGCAAGAAGCCTGTCGCTAATCAGGACTTATGGATGCTGATAGATGAGCTTAAAGCTATTCGTCCACGTGTTAGCGTTGAGCACGTAGCTGGTCACTCTGGTATCAAAGGTAATGAGCATTCAGACTGCTTAGCGAGACAAGCCGCCGAAGGTAAAATGTAAAATGAAAGGTAACACTTGGGTAGACGTCAGGTGTTACCTTTTTAATTTGTACTAGCTAGGTAGTACGCAGGGCTTTATGTCGAAGTCGAATCAATTCAATACTAGCTCATGCATTGGTTAAGGTTAGGGGGTAATGTGCGTCAGTATCTACTAAATAAGTGTAGCCATGCATAAATATAATCTTTAATGTCGATTTATTGTTTTAACAGTAAAGCAATTTTCAAGTATGACGCTCTCACGAATGTTAGTAATACGATATCAATGTACCTAGTTGAATATAATCTTAGTGTGAGTTAAGTGACTGATATGTGTATAAATATCCAGTATTTTTGAGGGTTGTGTAGTGGGGCAAGGAATTAATGGCGGAGTTGAGGCTGGGCGTGGGTTTTCGTTTCAGAAATGCGCAGCGTTATGCCTATTGCTGGATGACTTTCCTTCGTTCGGTAAAAGGAAGTACTTCCTAGCATTTGAGCATCATGATGACTTCTTATTCGCGTTTTATGATGGTAATGACGAATTGGATGAGGTCAAGGCTTACCAAGCTAAGAAAAAGTCCTTGTCTTCTAGTTGGGGAACAAACGACAAACTAGCCGAAATCCTATGTAAATTAACAATGACTGGTCAGCGGATTAGCCAAGATAATAGTATAAATAAGTCTAAAAATTATAGTCATAGGTTAAGCTTTATTTCTAATGCGGAAATTAAGCTGACTAACGGTAAAGCTGGGAAAAAAAGAAGTCGATTAGCGTAAAGGAAGATACTACGCCAATTAGATTTTTGACGTTGGATAAAGAAATACAGATTAAACTAGAAGATATAATTAACTCCAACGCAGAGCCAAATGATATTTCTGAAATGAATGGTCTTGAGTTTGCTAATATTAGTTTAAATCACAATCATAAAGTCAATAAAGATTACCTTGTAGGGAAAATGACGAGTATGTTTGGTGATAAAATTTCAGATTATGTAGCAGCATTAGATGTCTTAATGACTCTGTTTACTGACTCAGAACTAGAGTTTAATAAAAATGGTTTGCCAGAGTTAAGTCATTCAGCTAAGTGGGTTGCAAAAAGTCAAATTGAAAATGCAATGGATGTCTTAACTAGTCAAAAAAAAGCTTATAATCTTTGGCGAAAGTATGCTGAAGTGTTAGGGAAAAATCTTAAAATAAAGTTTAGGTATTCAAAGAATTATGAAGAACATATAGATAATTGCTTTGATGGTTTTAAGTCTTTACGTAACTCTGAGCTTCTTAAAGTAAAGTCGCTTGTAAAAGAACATAAAGATATTGTAGAAGACGAGTATAACGAATGTGATGGTATTATTTCATTGATTGAATATATAAGAAGTGAATATAAAATATCTTTAGAGTCGCATATCATTGTATTTGCAGTTATTGCATCTTACGTAGAGATGGAGGACATCTGTGGTTAAAGTTAATTACAATAGTTTGTTGGTATTTAATATAAATAAAGATAAGAGCTTTTATACCACATTTAATAACGGGGTTAATATTGTTTATGGACGGAATACGTCAGGAAAGAGTACGTTAATCCAAATTATTAACTACTCAATGGGGATAAATGACGCAAAGGATAACCTTTCTGACATTTTGAAAGAAGACGTAGTTATTAGGTTAACATTAACCTTGTCTGTAAATGCAACCTGTAAAGAAGTAGTTTTTGTTAGGAAAAACGATTCATTAATAGTTAAGGTTGAAGGCGAACCTATCAAGCGATTCGATGGCGTCTCTGGAAATACTTCTTATGAATATCGAAAATATAAAGAGTTCTTCGCTAATCTTCTAGGCTTCGATTTACATTTAGAGAGCAAGGGGGATGTTAGTTTAGCTCCCTTAGAGGCAGCTTTTTTACCATTTTATATATCTCAGTCAGTAGGGTGGGTATACCTAAGAGAGTCAATTGGAAACTACCGATTTTATAAGAACTTTAAAGAGGACTATTTAGACTACTGTTTTGGAATTTCTAATCAATCAGATAGAGCCAAACGCTATCAACTAGAAGAGAAAAGAAAGGAATATAAATCAGAAATAAAGTTTATAGAAGAGTATCACAAAAAGCATCCAGAATTAGAAATATCAAAGAGAATATCTCAGAGATTTGAAAATGGTGCTTATGAATTTATTGATGACTTTAACAACATCAACACTTCTCTGATTGAGCTTGAGCGGCAACATATTGAGTTAGTCAACAAGAAATCTTCGTTGCTCATGAGGAATAGTGTTTTACGTAAGGTTCATAGCGCTCAGAATAAACAACGCCCAAAATTGGATTCATGTCCCGTGTGCGAACAGTCTCTACCAAGTACAGTAGAAGCACTATATAAATATAATCAAGAGCTTAATGATACTGTACATCAGAGGTCTGTGGTTGATGAGAAATTAAAATCAGTTCAGTCAACTATAAATTCTGTAGAAAAGAAACTATCCGAGGGTCGAAGGGAGCTAGTCGGTAAGTATAAAGTCTTACAAAAGCTCAAAATGCTTAATATAACCTTTGATACTTGGATGGAGTATGAATCCATACGGCGGCTGTCAGAAGAGCTCGATTTAAAACTAAACAAGGTGCAAAGGAAGCTCGACTTAGTTTTAGGTGAGCTGAAAGGCATAGACCAAAGCGATATTGAACGGGAAAGAAATATCGTTAGCCGATTATTTTTGCAGAAATTTAAGAGTAATGCTAAAGCATTGCAGGCTACGATACCTATGTCACCAAGATACCGTGATGTGTATGAAATCAATTCTTTTCCAGCGCAAGGTGTTGAGTTACACAAACTAATAATGGCTTATCACTTTTCTTTTTGGGAGCTATTGAAAGACAATGAAAAAATGCACAGGCTACCTTTTGTTTTAGATGCAGTCTTTAAAGAAGATATTGACGAAGTTAGTCGGGAAACTATCTTCAACTTTTTGTCCACTAAGAACTCACGTGATGAGCAAATAATTTTTGCAGTCGCAGACGTTAAGGACAATCAGCCCGCTCCTACTTCTAGAACACATTTTATAGAAGAAGTTAATGAAATTTATTTTTCTTCCAGCGCAAATCTTATCTGTATTGGGAACGCTGAAAAGCAACGAGCATTTTTATCTGAAGCTCCAACTGAGCTTGAATTGGATTTGATTGAAGATACATTAGAAATATCAGAAGCATACTAGACGTCAGGTTTCGAGCATATCCACCCTACATGGTGAATTTTTTTGTATTTTGGGAATGGACAATAGTATTAAGGTGCTTTACAGAACATAAGGCTTGGTATCGACCTAAACATTGTCAGATGAAACCCACAAGCATTAAATATCATCTGTACGGTCTCTTTTCACCAATCACTACCGTTATGACATGGCAGATACATTCTGATCTGCCATGCTCCACCAAACGCCAATCTTTCCAAACTAGAAACTCATTTATATGCAGTTAATTTGGCTTTTCTCATAAGTCGTTATCCTATTTCAAGCTTTGGTATGAGAATACGTTTGCTGGTTGTATCAATTATCAATGCTATTCCTTGCTGGCGAACTTTGGTTCATGTTCGGACGCCATTCGCATATGATAGCGACCTTATAAAAATTAACCCTGTTCATAATTTAAGATGTCCCTGACTCATAAAGACTATTTTAAAATCGCATTTCCTTTCATCGTTTCTACTGTTACCCAACCATTATTGGGGGCGGTGGACACCGCGGTGATCGGTAAACTCGGTGTGGCTGAGATGATTGGTGGTGTAGCGATCGGCACCGTTATCATGAATACCTTGTATTGGCTGTTTGGCTTCTTCCGCGTCAGTACTACCGGGCAAAGTGCAATCGCATTAGGTAAAAATAGCCCAGAGGATCAAGCGAGTAGCTTATTGCGTCCTTTCGTGCTTTCGCTCTGCCTTGGCTTGATTTTCATTGCGTTGCAGTCCGTGATTTGGATGGGGGCAGAGCTGATTATCTCCCCTGATGCAGTCGTGGCCGAAAACGCTAAGACTTACTTCGATATCATGATCTTTGGTGCGCCGTTTGTACTGCTGAACTACACCGTGATTGGTTGGTTGATGGGGCAGGCGAAAGCCAAAGAAACCTTGTTCACGCAAGTGTTTGGTAATGTTCTGAACATCGTGCTAGATATCGTATTTGTGTTGTACTTTGATATGGGCATTGCTGGTGTTGCGGTGGCGACACTTATCGCGCAAATCTCGACGTTTGTTATTGGTGCGGTGCTGGTGTTGAAAACCTGTCGCTTCCCGCTGTTTGATCACATTCAGACCGCAAAAATGACGCGTAAAGATCTCAAAGTCATTGCGTCTTCCAATATGGATCTGCTGCTTCGTACTGTGTGTCTATTGGTGTTCTTCAACATGATGGCGCGTGTAGGCTCTCAGCTTGGTTCTGATGTGCTTGCTGCGAACGCAATCATGATGCAAGTGACCTTTATCGTCAGCTACATGTTCGACGGTGTAGCGAACGCGTCGAGCGTCTTTGCAGGTAAAGCGGTAGGCCAGAAGAATACGACATTGCTTGATAACGTGATTAAGCTAAACACGCAATGGACCGCGGCGTTCGTTGTTGTCTTGACCTTGCTGTTAGTGCTGTTCAAACACCAAGTGGTGATGTTGTTTACCACCTTGCCAAACCTTGTTGAACTGTATCTAGACATGAGCCCTTGGTTATTGGCATTCCCGTTGGTTGCTGGTTTTGGTCTTACGTTTTACGGCATCTTTACCGGTACAGGGACGACGCGACCAGTGCGTAACTCTACCTTTCTAACCATGGTGTTGTTCTTAGTGACTCAATTTATTGCGGTGCAATATTGGGGCAACCACGGTTTATGGCTGGCATTCACTCTGTTCTACGTTGGGCGCTTTGTCTTCTTGTTCCCATACCTCGAACAAGTCAAACAAAAGTGTCAGTAATTCACACTGTCACAAACGACCTAATTTAGATGTTCTTATAACAAGGGTGGAGCCATCTGCCCTTGTTGATAAATCTGAAAAAGGTGATGAAATAACCCCTCCGACTGGTTTCCTTGCTTTAACCCGCATGATATTATTTGTGATGTTATATTATTACATTTAGTTTATGCCGTGATTTCTCAACCAATACTCTCCGTTAATAATCTCAGCCTTACAGACTCAGAGCGTACACTCTTCAAAGACATTTCTTTTGAGCTGTCTCAAGGTGAAGTTCTTGCCATTATGGGACCTTCCGGCATTGGTAAATCCATGTTGTCGAAAGCCGTCGCAGGTTTTTTGCCGTCTGATATTTGGGTAGACGGAATTATCCAGCTTAACAGCAGTGAAGTCGCACAAACTGCCATGCTGCAACGGAGTCAATCCCAGCGTCCCGCGGTCATTTTCCAAGATGCACTTAAAGCACTGAATCCATTGGCCTCTGTCGAGCAACAACTGTGTTTGGCATTGACAGGTAACAAAACACGCTTGTCTTCAGTAAACCGAGAAACGGTGACGACCTTGTTGTCTCAACTCGGATTTGCGGATCCAAAAGCAGCATTAGCGCAGCATCCAAGCCAGTTATCTGGTGGTCAACGTCAGCGTATTTGTATTGCGATTGCGTTGCTTGGTAGTGCTAACTTGATCATCGCTGATGAGCCCACCAGTGCGCTCGATCCAATCACCGAAGCGGAGATCCTTGAGTTGTTTCGCAGTAGTGTTCAGCAACGCAACATCAGTGGTTTGTTGATCACGCACGATCTCTCTGCGGCTTTGGCGTGTGACAAAGTCTTGGTGATTGCGGACAACACCATGGTGGCTTATGGCGCACCATGGCAAGCCATTCAGCAAAGTTCGCATCCTTTCTGCCAACAACTTGCGCAACTGCTGCCTTAACCTCATCTCTGGAGCCTATTTTGACTAAGCACAACTTGAGCGGGCACACGCAGCCTAAATCGGCGGAAGTTCGCTTTGAGCAAGCCAGTGTTCACTATTACTCCAAACCAAGTTGGTTAGGGGGCAAACCGTTTAAAGCGCTCGAACAATTGGATCTTGCTATCGACACAAAGAACATTGCGATTGTTGGTCCTTCTGGTGCGGGTAAATCGACCTTGATTGAGCTTCTGTTCGGTCTTCGTAAGCCCACATCTGGTGAAGTGTATGTGTGTGGTTATCCGTTATCGCGTAGCTCGGCTAAGCAGCGCCAAGAGTTGTGCCAGCACATTCAATTGATTCCGCAAGAGCCGCAATCGAGCTTGAATCCTTATTACACCGTTCGCCAGATCTTACTGGAGCCGCTAAGCAACATTGGTTTGACACAAGAGCTCAATGAGAAGGTGGAAAAGGTGTTGGCGGATGTCGGTTTGGATCTCACATTGTTGGATCGTAACCCGCAGCAATTATCAGTTGGGCAAGCCCAACGTGTGGCTATCGCCAGAGCTTTGATTGTTGAGCCTTGCGTATTGGTTGCCGATGAGCCAACCAGCAGCTTAGACCCCGTCAGTCGTAAACAGATTCTCGACTTGTTGGCAGGCATTCAAAAGAGTCGTCAGATGCGCCTGATTTTGGTGACACATGACCTCGATGCGGCACAAACCCTATGCGATGAAATCCTAGTGTTAGACAAAGGACGCGTTGTCGAGCACGGCACAGCACAAAACGTGACAAATAACCCATCACACTTGATCACGAGAGCATTGATGAGCGCTCAACACAAAAGTAATGAATTCACAAAAACCATTGGAGAGGTTTCTTATGCACCTTAGTACTCCCAAGTTAGCTTTGTCGCTGGCTTTAAGCGCACTGCTGACGGGTTGTTTTGACTCTGGCGAAAGCAAGCCAGAAGCGGAAAAAGCAGCCGCACCACAAGCAACGGAAATTCGCGTTGCCATGATGCAACCACCACGCACAGGTTTGTCACCACTTTCAGATGACGCGTTCAAACTGTCACGTTGGAGCACGGCAGAAACGCTAGTGAACCTTAACGATCAGTCGGTAGCAGAGCCTATGCTGGCAACAGAGTGGGAACAAGTTGACCCGATGACGTGGCAATTTACGGTACGTAAGGGCGTGAAATTCCACGATGGTTCTGACCTTGATGCCAACGCGGTTGTGAACTCTCTACAAAAAGCATTAGATGCCGCACCAAAGCCACGCATTTTGGATGGTATCGAATGGCAAGTTCGCGCATTGGACGACTTCACTGTTGAAATCAAAACGACCTTTAACGATCCATTGTTGCCAAGCCGTCTATCTAGCCCACAGTTAGCGATCCTTTCTGGTGCTGCATACCAAGAAAACGGTCGTGTTGTGCCAATCAATGCGGGTACCGGTCCATTCGTTCTGACAGAAATCAACGGGACAACCAGCGCAAAGCTGAAGCGTTTTGACGGTTACTGGGGTGAAAAAGCAAAAGTAGACAGTATCTTTGCTGAATACGTACCAAATGGCTTTGCTCGTGCTGCAGCGCTGCGTACCGGTGAGGCGGATGTCGTTGAAGCCGTTCCTGTTTCGCAAATCGCGATGATGGAATCTTCACAACTGCATGAAGTTGCAATGCCACGTACCAACACGCTTTACCTAAACAATAAATCAGATGTGTTTAGCCAGTTCGGTTTGCGTAAAGCAGCGGCTCAAGCGGTTAACCGTGAGCAAATCATTAAAACGGTTTACGAGAACCACGCCGATTCAGCAAAAGGTCTGTTAGGTCCTGCATTGGCATGGGCTCAACCAATTCGTGATGCGAACCCTCGTATGGAAACCATGGAAATGCGCCACGCGAATGGTGAGAAGATCACCATCGGTACATTTACCGACCGTGCTGAGTTGCCAGAAGTAGCGGTGCTGCTAAAGCAACAACTTGAAGCGGCTGGCTTTGTGGTTGAACTAGACGTTCGTGAATATGCACAAATCGAAAACGATGCACTAGCAGGTAAGTTCGATGCGTTCTTGTTGTCACGTGCAACAGTGCTGGATTCTGGTGACCCAGTGGCGTACATGCAAAGTGACTTTAGCTGTAAAGGTTCTTACAACCTAGGTCAGTTCTGCTCTGAAGAAGTGGATGCTGCATTGAAACACGCTGATCGTCAGCCATTGGGTGAGAAACGCCAACAAGCGATCATCGAAGCAGAAAGCAAAATCCTTGAACAATACGCTGTGATTCCACTGCTTCACGAGCGTGTAATCCAAGGTGAGAGTGATCGTGTGAAGAATGCACAACGTGACCCACGTGAGCGTCGCCTGATCGACCAGTTTACTGAGGTGAACTAACTCGATGTCGTCTGTTGCCAACATGCGCTCTCGTTGGAGTGCTTGTATGCCTGAATGGTTTACGCGTTTTTTGTCGCGCTTCCTGTCTCTCGGGGTAGTGGTTGTGCTGGTGGGTTTGATGCCGGATATTGCAGGTATCGATCCAAGCCAATCAATCCTGCGTGCCCGTGCGGGTGCTCAACAATTGCTGACGGCGGAAGCTCTGCAAGCAATTCGAGAAGATCTTCAACTTGACCGCAGCGCTGCTGAGCGACTGTGGGATTGGTTGACGCTTGCCATGCAAGGTGACTTAGGTGTCTCTTGGGTGAGCGGGGCGTCCGTCATGGAGAGCGTTCAACAAACCGCAAAAACGTCGCTATTACTGATGCTTACAGCCTTAGGTATGGCATTTGTAATGTGCATGGCGAGCGTGCTTTACACTGTGCGTCGTTGGCAACAGAATCGTTTAGACAAGCATCATGACACGCTCAGTTCGGTGTTGGTTTCACTGCCGGAATACGTGATTGCTTCGTTACTGATCATGGTGTTTTCCATCTGGTTGGGTTGGTTCCCACCTTATGGTTGGCAAGGCGTGCAGAACCTCTGGCTACCAAGTTTGGCAATGGCATTGCCTGCTGCTGGTTTGTTCGGGCGCTTGCTCAATGACAGCCTCAAGCGAGTATTAGATGAGCCTTGGGTGATCACTTGGCTATCGGCGAACGTCAGTAAGTTTCAAATCTTACGCTTTGCCTTGTGGCGTGCCGTTAGTAATTTGATTCCTCAAATCGCAATGACGGTGATTGGTTTGACCGGCGGCGCGGTTGCTGTGGAACAAGTGTTTTCCATTCCGGGCATCGGACGACTAATCTTAGGTGCAGCGAAGTCACAAGATCTGCCGATGCTGCAAGGTGGCTTGTTGGTGTTACTGGTGTTCTCGATGTTGATCAGCAGTGCGAGTATTTTATTGCAACGCTGGTTACTCGGACACAGTGTCACAAGTGGCAAGCTGATCAGCAGTCACAGTACGTTCCGTTTTACCCAAAGCACTACCAAACGTATCGTCAGTGCCACAATCTTTGCCTTGCTGATTGGTTGTGCGGGATGGGCGTTAATGCGCGATCCTTACACTATCCAATTTACTCGCCTTGAATCGCCAAGCTTAGCAGCACCGTTTGGTGCCGATGCGGTTGGACGAGATCTGCTTGCTCGTGTTGGCGGCGGTATGATGTCGACAATCAAAATGGGCATCATCGCCACCTTCCTAAGTTTGGTGATTGGTTTGCTGCTCGGCTTTGTGACTCGTTATAGCCAAGGCTTAATTGAGATCACCAAAGGTGTGCCATACATTGTGGCGGGTCTGCTGATTGCGGGTCTAACGGGGATGAACCCAAACAGTGCCTTGATTGCGATTGTTATGGTGTCATGGGCACCATTAGCAGCGCACTGTGCAAGTTTGTTGATGGAAGCCAAAGCGCAGCCTTACACGCATCTTGCGCCCATTTGGGGAACCAGTCAGTGGCGAGTACTCCGTTACTACTTGTTACCTTATGTGCTGCCGCCATTGATTCGTCATGCGTTTCTGCGTTTGCCGTACATTACGCTCAGCCTGACGTCTCTGAGTTTTATCGGACTTGGCGTTAAGCCGCCAGAACCTGAGTGGGGCTTATTGATTGCGGAAAACTTGCCTTACATAGAGCGCTCACCATTAGGTGTCTTGCTGCCAATCTCAGGCTTAGTTTTGATGGCAATTGCGGTGAATTTGATTTTTGATGACAAGTGACGAGCAGCGATAAAGCGAAGTGAGCTTCCATATCCAGATGTAATCAGTAATTTGGTAATTTAGAAAACAAAAGGATGTGTTTTCTGCCAGAAAGTACACAGCACGGTCTATGTATATTGGAAGCACCTATAAATTAACGAGTATAAAAGTTACGCGAACTCAGATGTTTAGGTAGTGTTACTCTTTATACACACGTAATCCTTTATCCGTTAATTCTTGAGTGACCACTTCGGATAGGTTTCGATCGGTAATAATTCCGTCCAATTGCTCGATGTCTAATGCATGAAAGCTCGCTATCTGACCGTATTTAGTTGAGTCTGAGATCAGATAATTGGTTTGTGCCGCCTTGATGATTGCTTTTTTAACAAGAACTTTATTTTCATTAGGTGTTGATAAGCCTTTCAAGCTCCAAGATGAAGTCGAAATAAAGGCGATATCAATATTTAGCCCATTCAAGAACTCTGCGACTTTTCCACCAATGGTGGATTGGTTCTCGCGGTCAATTTTTCCCCCAGTGTGGTAAAGCTCACATTCACTGTGCGTCATAAGGAAAGCAGCAATAGAGAAGTCATTGGTGATCACTAAAAGATCATTACGATTTGCTATTTGATGGGCGATTTCTAGAGAGGTTGTTCCCGCATCCAAGTAAATCGTAGCGTCTTGACCAATTAACGTAGCCGCCAGCTTACCAATTTGAATTTTTTCATCCGCTTGTTGCTCGACCTTCGCATCATGGGAAAGTTCGGAATGTAGAGCTTGAGCGAGTTGCACTCCACCAGAAACAGAAACGACTTTACCTGAGGATTCAAGCTTCACGATATCACGACGAATGGTCATATGTGATACGCCAAGGTGGTCGGTTAAATCTGAAATGCTTAACACTTCTTGATGTGATAACAGGGATAATATGGTTCTTTGACGTTCTGCTGGGATCATAGTTTCACTTCTATATTCTTGTTTTTCAGTATCCTACCAATCTTTTCATTTGTTGTGAATATCTGTGAATTATGTTCTCAACGTTGTAAGAACAGCCTTCGCTTGTGTTAACTGCTCGGAATATCTCTGCCCATAAAGAGGTATATATCACGACATTGTTAATTTGTGTGAAAAAATGTGATTCAAAGCGAGGTCTTAGTATTAATCTTCACATATAATCACATCAACCAAACAAGAATTAACAAAGTTTAATAGACCAGAAGGCATTGTTTTTATGAGTGAAGTTCAATCTGTAGGTATTATCGGTTTAGGCTCTATGGGAATGGGCGCCGCAAAGTCATGTGTGCGTGCAGGCCTAGATGTCTATGGTTTCGATTTAAATTCTCAAGCGCTTGAAGAGTTAGGTTCATTCGGTGCAAAAGCTGTTTCTACAAATGCAGTTGAGTTTGCAGATAAGCTTGATTCGGTTCTAGTTCTTGTTGTGAACGCAGCTCAAGTTAACACGGTCTTGTTCAAAACCGGTCTTGCTACAGCGCTTAAGCCGAATACGCCAGTAATGGTTTCAGCAACCATCTCAGCAGAAGACGCAAAACAAATTGAAGCGAAATTGGCAGAACACAATCTTGTGATGCTTGATGCACCGGTATCTGGTGGTGCTGCAAAAGCAGAATTAGGTGAGATGACTATTATGGCGTCGGGAGCGCAAAGCACATTTGATGCACTTGAACCAGTACTCAACGCAACGGCAGCTAAAGTCTACAACATCGGTGAAGCGATTGGCCTAGGCGCAACTGTGAAGATTATCCACCAATTGCTAGCAGGTGTTCATATCGCAGCTGGTGCTGAAGCAATGGCATTAGCGGCACGTGCAAACATTCCTCTTGACCTGATGTACGACGTGGTGACGAATGCAGCGGGTAACTCTTGGATGTTTGAGAACCGCATGAAGCATGTAGTTGATGGTGATTACTCCCCTAAATCTATGGTCGACATCTTTGTGAAAGATTTAAACCTCGTATCGGACACAGCAAAAGATCTCAAATTTCCACTTCCTCTATCAAGCACAGCACTAAACATGTTTTTGAGTGCAAGCAATGCTGGTTTTGGCCAGGAAGACGACAGTGCCGTTATCAAGATTTTTGATGGTATTGAGCTTCCAGGTGTAGAAAACAAACAGAAGTAAGCGCACGTAAAACGGAGAAAAAATGATGTTATTAGGCGTTATCGCAGACGACTTTACTGGCGCAACAGACATCGCAGGTTTTCTTGTAGAAAACGGCATGCGCACAGTTCAGCTTAACGATATTCCAAAAGAAGAGATTGATGTAAATGCAGATGCGGTCGTGATCAGTCTTAAATCTCGCTCCTGTCCTGTAGATGAGGCAATCGAGGATTCAGTAGCTGCGCTTAAGTGGCTGCAAGCAAATGGCTGTCAGCAGTTTTACTTCAAGTACTGCTCAACGTTTGACAGCACAGCAGAAGGTAACATTGGTCCTGTAACGGATGCACTGCTTGCAGAGCTAGGTGAAGCGTTCACCATTGTATGCCCATCATTACCAGTGAATGGTCGCACAGTTTACAACGGCCATCTATTTGTATTCCAAGACTTGCTAAGCGACTCAGGTATGCGTAATCACCCTGTGACACCAATGACTGATTCAAGCCTAGTTCGTATGATGGATGCTCAATCTCAAGGCAAATCTGGCCTGGTAAACTTCCAAATAATTGAACAAGGTCCAAAAGCGGTAATTGAGCGCTTTGAAGAGCTAAAAGTACAAGGTAACCGCTATGCAGTGGTTGATGCATTCAATGCAGAGCATCTTGTCACACTTGGCCAAGCGGCGAAGTCTCTAAAACTGGTAACTGGTGGTTCTGGTTTGGCTGCGGGTATTGCTAAGAACTGGATAGAGAACCTTGAAGATCAAAGTGATGCGAAGCAAGAGGGGAACCCTAAAAAGGCACCAACCGTTGTGTTATCTGGATCTTGTTCTGTCATGACCAACCAACAGGTCGCTGTTTACAAAGAAAAAGCGCCACACTTTGCTATTGATGTGAAGGCGTGTCTGACGGAAGAAGATTACTCAAATCAAGTGTTTGATTGGGTCATGACCAACATCGAAAGCGAGTTCGCACCACTGGTTTACGCAACCGCAGATGCAGCGGCGTTAAAAGCGATTCAACAAGAGTTTGGCGCGCATGCTTCAAGTCACGCGGTTGAACAGTTCTTTAGCCAACTTGCAGTTAAACTTCAGCAGCACGGTGTGAAAAATTTCATCGTTGCGGGTGGGGAAACCTCAGGGGTTGTAACCCAAAGCCTAGCCGTAAAAGGTTTTCATATCGGTCCTCAAATCGCACCAGGTGTACCTTGGGTGAAGTCACTTGAAGGCGAGCTTTCTTTGGCTCTGAAATCGGGCAACTTCGGCGATGAACACTTCTTTGCCAAAGCACAGTCGTTTTTTGAATAGGTGAGGTTGTGATGAATAAAGAATTGATGACAGAACAACAACTGCGAGAGCAAATGGTCACTATGGCGCGCTCTATGTTTGAACGTGGCTATGCGACTGGCGGCGCTGGCAACCTTTCTCTAAAACTGCCTAATGGACACTTTCTGGCAACGCCAACTGGTTCTTCGTTCGGCCGCTTGATTGCTGAAGAGCTTTCGGTTGTGGATATTGATGGCAACCATATCTCTGGTGAAAAGCCATCAAAAGAAGTGGCTTTTCATCTGGCGATTTATCGAAATAACTCAAAGTGTAATGCGATTGTGCATCTGCATTCTACTTACTTGACGGCGCTTTCTTGTCTTGAAGGTTTAGATCGCGAGAATGCCATCAAAGCTTTCACACCTTACTTTGTAATGCGCATTGGCGAACTGCCAGTGATTCCGTACCTGCGCCCGGGCGACCCTCAGATTGCTGAAGAACTTGCGCAGCGGGCTAGTGACTACCGAGCTTTCCTCCTGGCGAACCATGGTCCAGTGATCACGGGTACGGACTTTGAAGATGCAGTGGATAACGCAGAAGAGCTAGAAGAGACAGCGAAGCTAGCGTTCATTCTTAAAGATAGCAACATCCGCTACTTAACGGATACTGAGATTCAAGACCTAAAAGGGAGAGGTAAGTAATGGCTAAATTCGCGGCAAATCTGACAATGTTATTCACAGAAGTTCCTTTTCTAGATCGTTTCGAAAAAGCACACCAAGCGGGCTTCAAAGCGGTGGAATACCTTTTTCCATACGCATTCGAAGCGCAAGAACTAGCAAGCAAGATACAGCAGTTTGGTTTTGAGCAAGCGTTATTCAACATGCCTCCAGGTGATTGGGATGCAGGTGAACGAGGTTTTGCAGCTATTCCGGGGCGTGAGGATGAATTTAAAACGAGCGTCGAGACTGCGTTGATGTACGCCAAGGCACTGAACTGTAAAAAGGTTCACGCTATGTCTGGCATTGTTGATTCACGCTTCACTCGTGACCAGTATATTGAAACCTTTATCTCAAACATTCGTTATGCAGCGGATAAGTTTGCCGAACATGGTGTTGAGCTGATGATTGAGCCACTCAACAATCGCGATGTACCGAACTACTTTGTTGCACATCAACGTGAAGCGGTGGAACTCATCAAACAAGTGGCTCGTCCAAACGTGAAATTGCAGCTCGATCTCTATCACGCACAAATTATGGACGGTGATCTGAGTACGTTGATTCGCGATGTGGCGCCATACACAGGCCATATTCAAATTGCTTCTGTGCCTGAAAGGCACGAACCATCGGAAGGCGAACTGAATTACCCACACCTATTCTATGTTTTGGATGACTCTGGTTACCAAGGCTGGATCGGTTGTGAATACAACCCAAGGCATAGCACGCAGCTGGGCCTTAGTTGGGTTAAACCATACCTATAACAATTTTAATTTCTATCCATAAATAACTTGAAACCAATTACAAAAACAAAGGGTCGTGACTATGAATATTATCATAACTGGAGGGGCGGGTTTTCTCGGAACCCTACTTGCCAAATCACTACTAAAAGAAAACAAAGCTGAAAGTATTACTATTGTCGACATTCAAAAGTCGCGCTTAGAGGGCATTGATGACCGAGTCGTTTCTTTAGTCATGGATATGACAAAGCGAGAAAATATAGACCAAGTTATTACTGCCGAAACGACACACATTTTTCATTTAGCGGCAATTGTATCGAGCCATGCTGAGCAAGATTTTGATTTAGGCGTAGCTGTAAATCTGACGACCACACAGTTATTGCTTGAGCGTTGCCGTAAAGTAAACCCTAATATTCGTTTTACGTTTGCTTCATCTTTAGCTGTATTTGGTGGTGATCTTCCGGAAACGATTACACCAATAACAGCACTTCATCCTCAGTCATCCTACGGGATGCAAAAAGCTATAGGTGAGTTATTGGTGAACGACTATGCCCGTAAAGGCTTTGTTAAAGCTGTATCCGTACGTTTACCGACTATTTGTATTCGCCCTGGGAAACCAAACCTTGCCGCTAGCTCTTTCGTAAGCGGAATTATTCGTGAGCCTTTGAATGCTCAAGAATCAAATTGTCCTGTAGACCCTACGCTAAAACTTTGGATATCGAGCCCGTCTAGAGTGGTGGACAATATTCAATATGCAGGGCTAATGCCTTATGAGCAGTTAAATAATCTGTCCTATAGAACGCTTAATTTACCTGGTATTCAAACTACACCAGCTGAGATGATTCAAACAATGGACACTCTAATGGGTAAACAACTTTCTAATTATATTACCTATGAGCATGATGCGGGTATTGATCGTATTGTGAGTAGTTGGCCACAAAAAATTGATTGTACTAAAGAACTGGAGCTTGGATTTAAAGCAGACAGTAATTTCAAGGATGTATTACAACAATTTATTTCTGTTAACAATATGGAGATTGTCTAATGTTACCAACCTCAGTAATTGGACTAATAGTAGCCGTATCAGTCCTTGTTTTTCTTGTATTACGTACAAAAGTACATGTGTTAATTGCGATGTTAATTGCGGCATGTATCGCAGGTATTATTGGTGGGTTAAGTGTTGACGACACGATTGCGACCGTTAGCAAAGGATTTGGTGGAACATTAGGCGGTATAGGGATTGTCATCGGTCTCGGCGTTATGATGGGGGCTATTTTAGAGGCTTCTGGAGCAGGAGAAAGTATTGCCTATAATTTTATAAAGTGGTTAGGAAAAAAGAAAGAAGAGGCCGCTCTTGCTGTAACTGGCTATATTGTTAGCATCCCAATCTTTGTGGATAGCGCGCTTATCATTCTTTATCCAATAGCGAAGTCTTTGTCAAAAACGTCCAATCGCTCGATTTTAACGCTTACGGTTGCTCTGGCGGGCGGCTTGGTCGTAGCGCATCACGCTATTCCGCCGACTCCAGGGCCTTTGGGAGTTGCTGGTATCTTTGGTGTCGATCTTGCCAGCATGTTAGGTTTTGGTTTGATGATCGCAGCGCCTTGTGTCATGGGTATTGTTTGGTATGCAAGATGGTTAGAAAAGCAGTTTCCTGAATTCATTCCAACCGAACATTTCTCGAAGTCTAGTGAGCAACTGATTAATGATCACAAAGAGTACATTGCAAGTAAAGAAGCGAAAGACCTACCATCTTTAAGTAAATCTATCGCTCCAATTATTATACCAATTTTACTTATACTTGCGAAATCAGTGATGGGTTTATTAGAGGGGACTTTCGGTTTCGAAGGGCTGACTGCAACAACATTTGGTCAATTTATCGCTTTTATCGGCAGCCCTACTATTGCACTATCAATAGCGACGTTATTAGCGGTTTACACATTGGGTAATAACCTTACCAAAGAAGAAGCGAATGAAAAGATGGAACAAGGAATCTCCACTTGTGGCATCATTTTGCTAGTAACAGGAGCTGGTGGCGCGTTAGGTGCCGTATTGCGTGAAACGGGTGCGGGCGCAGAGATTGCTAACCAAGTTGCAGGGCTTCCTATTTCTGCGGTTATGATTCCATTTATTATTGCGACGTTAGTTCGTATTATTCAGGGCTCTGGTACAGTCTCCATGATAACCGCTGCTTCTATATCTGCCCCAGTTTTAGTAAATATTCCTGACGTTAATCTTTTATTCGCAGCGACGGCAGCTACGATGGGATCTCTATTTGCTGGCTACTTTAATGACTCGCTATTCCATATTGTTAATCGATTAATGGGGGTGACTGAGGTTAAGAAACAACTCATTATTTGGACTATTCCAACAACAATTGCTTGGGCTATTGGTGGTTCATTAGTCATGATTCTTAACTTATTCTTCGGATCTCATGGTTCAATCTTTGATCCTGTGTTACCACTTGCTGTACTTTTGGGGTGTGTTGCATTTACAAAATCTTACAGCGCTAAGCACGTCGAATTACAAGAGGTATAAAGGTTTACTTGTACTCTTCCATAAAGTAAAAACCTATCACAATATGTATTTTTATCAGATAGTTTAGAGTTTTTTAATAATATGAACGGCCCTATGTTTGGGCCGTTTTAGTTCTTATAAATAAACTATTTAAATTGAACCGATATAGGTTCCGTTTTCAACTTAATCAATATGAAATGGAATTGTTATTTCCCGCTTAGTAAGCGATTACCTATAAAGGATATATTCGAGTTTAACCCTAGTGACTTTACTCTAGCGAAGTAGGGTTACTTTATATAAGAGTCCAGTACTTTTAATACGACTTCCATATCTTTTTCACGTTGAGTTTTGTCTTCCTCAAGTACGACGTGTTCAAGTAAGTGACCTTTAATTACTTCTCGCATCAAACCATTTACTGCTCCCCGAATAGCGGCAATCTGCTGCAACACATCTTGGCATTCATGCTCTTCTTCCAGCATTTTTTTAAGTCCATTCACCTGACCCTGTATTTTACTGACTCGAGTGTTGAGCTTCTTTTGATCTCTGGTTGTATGCGACATGTCTTATCTTCTTTAAGTTACGGGCCGAGTTATTCTAACTGATAATGTAGCACTCAATTTATACTGGGGGGTAGTATTTAATACTGGGGGGGAGTATAGTTTGCGATAAATTAGAATCAACAACAGAGAACAACAATGGATTTTGTCGCGTTACTACAACAAGGTAATGGGTGGTTCTTTATTCCCAGTGCCATTTTGCTTGGCGCTTTGCATGGTTTAGAACCTGGGCACTCTAAAACGATGATGGCGGCGTTCATTGTCGCTGTGAAAGGAACGGTCAAACAAGCCGTGATGCTGGGTTTAGCTGCCACACTTTCTCACACTGCAATTGTATGGTTAATCGCTGTTGGCGGGATGTATATTAGCCAGAAATTCACCGCTGAAGCGGCTGAACCATGGATGCAACTTATCTCTGGGGTCATTATCGTGACAACCGGCGTATGGATGTTTTGGCGGACATGGAGCGATGAGCGAGCTTGGAACAAAGCTCAGGATCATGCTCGCGATTGGACGACGCAAGTTGTGGATACAGGACATGGGCATGTTTCGCTTTCGATTACAGAGGAAGGGGAGCATCACCGTTTCCAGTTGCGAACACTCAGCGGTAAACCTTTAACTGCTGAAGGTATCAAGGTTTCGGTATTGAGTGATGGTTATCAACCTGCTGATATCTATCACTTTATAGAGCGTGATGGATACTTGGAATCGGCGTCTTGCATTGAAGTCTCTAATGGACTTTCTGTCACTTTGATCATCGGGCACCATGATCATACCCATGACTTTGATGTACATTTTCGTCCTGGTTCTCATTTAGAAAGCGAAGATAAGGAATATCAAGATGCTCACGAACGCGCTCACGCTTTAGACATTCAAAAACGCTTTGAGAATCGAGACGTGACGAATGGGCAAATTCTGCTGTTTGGATTAACGGGCGGTTTGATTCCATGCCCTGCTGCGGTAACGGTTTTGCTTATCTGTTTGCAGCTTAAGGCAATGACTCTTGGTGCGACTTTAGTTGTGTCATTCAGTATTGGCTTAGCCTTGACTCTGGTTGCTGTTGGCGTTGTGGCAGCAGTGGGCGTGCAAAAAGCGACATCTAAATGGAGCGGTTTGAATGATGTTGCACGTCGAGCTCCTTACTTATCGGGCGTCTTGATCAGTGCAGTTGGTTTATACATGGGTATGCATGGATACATATCGCTGACGAGTTAAACTCTGTGGTAAAGATTCTTTTTCTTTCTTTTTGCATTGGTAATGGCTTAATGCCTTGGTTTGCCTATTTTTCTGCCGATTTTTGATTGATAATCACTCGATCCGACATCGCTGCCATATCTACAAACCAAGTCATTCTCGCTTCATCAAGCATCTCGTATTACAACCGCTGCGATTGTGGCTCTAATATTCGAATCTGAGATACTAAATGATAAAACGGGAGCACTGACCAAAGCGATCCCGATAGTCAAAACGCTAATTAGAAGTCTTTTCTTTAATGTTCGATACCAATTTGGTCGCATAGTTAAATTTAACTATGCAAACGTTTCCTTTTGCGTACTCGTCCCTTCGCCAAACCTCGTAGAAATGTGACGTTTTGAAGACTTTTTTCCTTCTGTCTAAAGTAATCGGGAACCAAGCAGATACATAGTTATAAAGTTATGTCTTGCTCTGCCAAACAGACCCAAAATGCAGTTTGGTTGGTTTTGGAGAAGAAAGGCTTAGCGCTCGATTAATGAGCATCAATTGAATTGTATTGAGACAATTATAATGAAAAGAATCATCTTATTAGCAGTCTGCGCCATGTTTGGTATTGCTGTCGTGGCGAGTATGGCATCAACGTACCTAATTTCGAGTCAGAAAATCGATGACATCATCTTAAACAAATCCCAAGTTCAAGCTGAGTTTCTAGCGGGAAATGCGAGTTATATTTTGGAGAACTCAGCCAATCCAATGCAAGATTTACAATCGCTTGTTGAGGGGCTGAAACAACGTTCAGACGTGAGTTATGCCGTTGTAATTGACCGTAACGTAACGGCAGTAGCCCACAGTGATAAGCACAAGCTGAACAAAACCTATAATGATGAATATACTGTTGAAGGCGCGACGAGAGGTGTTCAACAGTACTCAAAGTGGTATGCCGATGTCCAGAAAGTATGGGTGTTTGACATCATGGCACCAATTTATGTAGATGGTCAGTTATACGGTACTTTTGATATTGGTATTCCTATTACCGAAGTGAGCCAAGCGACGAATGGAATTATTACTTACCAGTTGATCTCTATGGTGGCGATCTTCGTTATGTGTGTTTTGATTCTGTCACTTCTGCTAAATAAGCTGATGAGACCGCTTTCTTCGCTTAAAGACGCTCTACAAGACATCTCAAAAGGAGACGGAGACTTAACCGTTCGTTTGCCAGCGAAAGGTAATGACGAAGTCGCGCAAATTTCTTCTGCTTTCAACGTTTTTGTTGGGAAAGTACATGAGATTATTACACAAGTTGTAAATACTGGTGTGGAGCTTAATAGTTCAGCTGTCGCTTTGCGTGGGCAATCTCAACAAGCGCTCACAAGAGGGCAAGAGCAGAACGAGCAAACCATGCTGGTTGTCACATCCATGAACGAAATGATTGCGACGGTCAATGAAATTGCCTCCAATGCTGCCGGAGCGGCAAATGCTGCGAGTGCAGCAAGTAATGAAGCGCAAGATGGCTACACGACGCTAGAAAGAACCAAAACGGCGATGACTAATCTTGAAAACGAGATGAACAGCACTTCCAACATTATCGTGAGTCTTGCTGAAAATACTCAGTCGATTGGTAGTATTCTAGAGGTGATTAGAGGTATTTCGGAGCAAACCAATCTATTGGCTCTCAATGCGGCTATCGAAGCTGCACGCGCTGGTGATGCCGGCCGAGGTTTTGCAGTCGTAGCTGATGAAGTTCGCAACCTAGCGACTAAAACGGCTCATTCTACCGATGAAATTGACAACATGATTCACCAGCTACAAACTGAAGCTCAAAGTGCGGTGAATTCAATGAGCAATAGTAAGACTCTTATTGAAGAAGGAACGGCAGAAACTGAGTTAGCTCGACAGGCTTTAGAAGCAATAGCTGCACAAGTGACGACTATTTCAGATATCAATACTCAAGTAGCAACCGCAACAGAACAGCAATCAACGGTAGCAAACGAAATTAATATGAACATGGATACCGTCAGCCACTCAGTGAAAAGTGCGCTAACGGCGAGTGAGCAACTAGAAGAATCAAGTCAACAACTCGCGGAGCTATCGCGAACACTCGATCGTCACGTAGGAGCGTTTAGAATCTAAACGCCAACTGACCCTCTTTAATAAAAGCCAGTAAATGTTAATTGCTGGCTTTTTTATTTGAAAAAATCGAGTCTCAAATCGCTTAGCGGTGTTTGTCCTTTCTAGACGATAAAACAGAATACGATAAATTAGTTGAGTAAAGCTTAGCTAGGCGTTAAGTTTTGCGTTTTGCTTTAAATGTTCAACAAACATAGATATTTTCTTAGCTACATGTTTTCTTGACGAGTAAAAGGCGTAAAGCACTAAATCCTCAGGTTCGTACTCTAGAGTGACGATTTCTAGCTCACCATTTTTGATCTCATTTTGGCATGACTCAATTGGCAATATTGCGTATCCAAGCCCTGATAACGCGCCATATCTGGCGAGATGACCGCTGTTTACTTTGAATGAAGATTGCACAGTTTGAGTAATATGGCCCCCAACAGGGTTTCTGAATACCCATGGTGCACCATTTACTGCGGTAAGCGTCGTGATGCAGGGAACATGACTTAGATCCGTAATTTTGTAAGGGGTGGCGTATTTCTCAATTAGTTGAGGCGCGGCTAAAATGGCACTGGGCCAGCGTTTTATCTCTCTCGCCACCCAGTTACTGTCTGACAAAGTCCCTCTATGAAAACTCAAAATGACATCAAAGCTGTCAATAACATCATCTTTAGGGTTTAGCGTTGTATCGCAAGACAAAGAGATTGACGGGTATTGCGTGCAAAAGGTGACAACCGCTTTGGCGAGTACAGGTGTGTCTGGCATAAGAATTCGCAGTTTCCCTGTTACCGTGTGTGAGTGGCGCGTTACCGTTTCTAGTGCGGCGTTGAGTTGCTCCAATAACGGACGAGTGCTGCTATAGAGCTCTTCTCCAGCCTCGGTAGGCGTCATTCGCCTTGTTGTTCTATTGAACAACCTAATGTTTAACTTTTCTTCAAGCAGGGCAATGTGTCGGCTGACATTTGATGTTGGTATGTTCAAACACTCAGCGGCTCGCTTAAAGCTGTTGTTCTCATAAACACAGTGAAAACTTTTTAACCAGATTTGGTCAACGTTATCAAACATTTCATTATCCCACTTTATTGGATTATCAAGCCAGCATATCGCACTTTATCCCTGTACTAAGTTACATACAATTTTATTTACAAGTTTAAGCGAACAAACAACGAGATATCGCGCTAGAACGTAATCAATAGTGGTGAATTTATGAGCTGGTTAGAACGGTTATTTGAGAATAAAAATATAATAGGTTCGCGCAAAGCGTCTATCCCTGAGGGCGTTTGGACAAAGTGTCCTGAGTGTGAACAAATACTTTATCGTGCCGCGTTAAAAGAAAATTTGGAAGTATGCCCTAGATGCTCATATCACATGAGAATGGCTGCGCGTCAAAGGTTGATCTCTTTTCTGGACCATGGAACACAACAAGAGTTGGCAAGTGAGTTGGAGCCACAAGATATTTTGGGTTTTAAAGACTTAAAGCGATATAAAGAGCGAATTGCTTTAGCGCAGAAAACGACTGGAGAAAAAGATGCGTTGGTGGTGATGCAGGGCAAGTTATTGGGGCTGCCTGTTGTTGCGTGTGCATTCGAATTCTCTTTCATGGCAGGCTCGATGGGCGCAGTGGTTGGCGAGAAGTTTGTCCGAGCAGTTGAAAGCGCAATTAATACAAAATCTGGGTTAGTATGTTTTTCCGCTTGCGGAGGGGCGCGCATGCAAGAGTCTTTGGTGGCACTCATGCAAATGTCAAAAACCAGCGCCGCGTTAAACCACTTATCTGAGCACAGATTACCCTATATCTCAGTATTGACGGACCAAACTTATGGTGGCGTCTCGGCGAGTTTAGCCATGTTAGGAGACATCAATATTGGTGAACCTAAAGCAAGTATTGGCTTTGCGGGAAGACGGGTCATTGAGCAAACGGTACGTGAAAAGCTACCAGACGAGTTTCAGCGAAGTGAATTTTTACTAGCGCATGGTGCGCTAGATATGATTGTCGATAGACGTGAAATGCGCGATCGCGTTGGCCGCTTACTGGCTAAGTTAACCAACGCGAGGGTGGTCTCAGAATAGGTTGTATTAAAATTAGACTTAGTACTTGCGTTTATTGAGCCGTAATCATTACAAACCGTTCATTTTGCCCCCATCTTGGTTCCGCATTCATTAGGCTGAGATCCAACGCCGTTTGGTATGGGTCAACAGCAAAATGGTTGCTTACTAACCCCCAGAGCATCCAGTTGATTGCGGTTTCATTCTCGGTAAGCTCTTCGAGTGGCGCTTGGAGGAAAAAGTACTCATCTTCGCCATCGTAACCGAGCCGATCATAGATAATGTTGCGTAGCTCTCGATCCAAATCATGTTGGAGGTTGATTGAGTCGTACAGTTGCTCTTCTGTTGGGCCATTCTCATGGTGATAAACATTGCGTTTTGACTCTTTGTGTAAAGTACCTGCGCCAGTTTCAATGCTTACTTTCTTTTGCGAGTGTTGCTCAAGAACTTGAATGATTTCATCCTCTAGTTGATCGAGTTTACTCAGCAAAACTTGATTGTTTATGTCACCAGCGGGGGAGGCCATCGTTTGGAAGGCTTTCACTCTCTCGTAGACTGCTTTCCCGTGAGGAAGGGCTGCAAAACACTGTTCTTGAAGCGCTTCATTGGCTTGCCAAATGCCCGAGTAGAGCTCGTAATCATGTGTATATGGTGGAAGCTCTTCAGTATCTTCCCCTAATAATTCTCGCCAGTGCTTTTGCCACTGTTCTTCTTTTGCGTGTTTTACACGCGCGTATTGCTTAACCCAGCGGTTACGAAGTTTTACCCCAAAAATGGCAAGTCCCCATGGAGCGAGCAAATAAAAATAATAGTGAGAAGAGTTATCCCAAAAGTAACCGTAAACGTAAACACCAAAAGCAAGCACCCAAGTTCCAATAGTACAAGCAATAACCCCGGACATTATTGATGATTGGCGCTTTGTTTCTCTTAATGTATTACCTTCAGAACATAACCAAAAAATGCCGCCAAAAACAAAGGCAAACGTTGTCATGAAGTAGGCAATCCCCGCTCCCCAAAATCCCCAAAGTGACATGTATTATCCCTAGCCAAATATCTGCTTTATTCACTCATCAATGACTGGAGGAGTAAATGTGTTTGATTTGGCGGAGAATTTACCATTAATGCCAACCTTTTGATATGCACTCTATGACTTATTGGGAATGAGTCACAAATAAAAATAGATGGTATCAAGCATCAAAATTTAATTTAGAACCTTTGATTGTCGTGAACTCTATCTGGAAGAGTTAAGGGGGGCGTTTAAGGGCAATTTTCCTCATAAAGTCGTTATTTAGAAAAAGGTAAATTAATGTTTTTATTGATAATTGTGAGTTTTTTGGAGTGGGACTGCTCCCATTTAATTAGAGTAAAAGACCTATTTTTGGGAGCGGTTTCATAAATTTTATGACACTGATTTCACTGTTTGAGCTGTAAAGAATATAAACCCCCACTCAATGTATGTTAATAATCAATGAGTGTTGTTATGTCTCATATCCGTTTTTTCCCGCGCCATCGTTTGGCGCTTGCTTGTATGCTAGCGAGTGTGTCTGGCTTCTCTTTTGCACAAAATCAGTGTGCTGTTGCTGATTTACAACAATCGCGAGATCTGGCTACTGCCGTTTCTGGTGCTGAGTATGATTGCTACCACGCTTGGTTTTCAGCACCTTCAGAAACGCTGAATGATATCTATAGTGAAGCGAGCCTAAGCCGTATCCAAGTCGCGCTGGATCAAGAAATCGCTCGCTATCGTGGTGAAGCAGATCAAGCTCGTATTCTAGAGAACCTAGGCGAATTTATTCGAGCGGCCTACTACGTTCGCTACAACGCTGGTACTGGTACACCTGAGTTTTCGCAAGCGTTGAGTCAGCGTTTTGCTCAGTCGACGAACCTATTCCTAAACAACCCTCATGCTTTGGATCAAGGTCGTGAACAAGTTGGTGCAATGAAGAGCCTGACTTTGATGGTTGATAACGTTAAGCAGTTGCCGCTGACCATGGATAGCATGATGGCCGCGTTGATGCACTTTAATCGTGAAACCGCGCAGGACACGCAATGGGTCGATGGTTTAAACAACTTGTTCCGCTCTATGGCAGGCCATGCGGCGAACGATGCGTTCTACCGATACATGGCAAACAATACACACCATATTGATACGTTGGTGAAATTCGCATCTGATAATGCTTGGGCATTAGATACGGATGCAAGCTTTATCGTTTTCAATGCATTACGTGAAACTGGTCGTTTGCTCGCGAGCCCAGATCAGGAGACCAAACGCAAAGCATTGGCAGTAATGCAACAGGTGATGCAGCGTTATCCACTGGGTAGTGAGCATGACAAACTATGGCTTGCTGCCGTTGAAATGATGAGCTACTACGCACCAGAAGGCCTAAATGGTCTGAATATTGAGCAAGCCAAGCAAGATTTAGCTGCACGTGTAATGCCAAATCGTTTTGAATGTCAGGGACCTGCCATTATTCGCTCTGAGGATCTGACCGATGCTCAAGCAGCGAAAGCGTGTGAAGTGCTAGCGGCAAAAGAAGCCGACTTCCATCGAGTTGCGAATACGGGTAATCAACCTGTCGCTGATGATTTGAATGATCGTGTTGAAGTGGCGGTATTCGCGAGTAACACTAGTTACGTTGATTACTCTTCATTCCTATTTGGTAATACAACGGACAACGGTGGTCAGTACCTAGAAGGTGACCCTTCAAAAGCGGACAATACTGCGCGTTTCGTCGCTTATCGCTACGCGAATGGTGAAGATCTCTCTATCTTGAACCTAGAACATGAATACACGCACTATTTAGATGCACGATTTAACCAATACGGTTCGTTCAGCGATAACTTGGCTCATGGTCATATTGTTTGGTGGCTAGAAGGTTTTGCTGAATACATGCATTACAAGCAAGGTTACCAAGCTGCGATTGAGCTGATTGCAGATGGTAAACTGAGCCTTTCCACTGTGTTTGATACCACGTACTCTCACGATACCAATCGTATCTATCGTTGGGGTTATCTAGCTGTTCGATTCATGTTAGAAAATCATCCACAAGACGTCGAAAGCTTGTTGGCATTGTCGCGCTCTGGCCAGTTCGAACAATGGGCACAGCAGGTGACGTCTTTAGGTCAACAATACGATGCTGAGTTTGAACGTTGGTTGGACACATTAAAAGTGGAACCTGAGCAACCTGATACAGACCCAGAAGAGCCAACAGAACCAACAAGCCCTGAAGCACAAGTGACTGAATTGACGGCGAACCAAAGCCTTCAGCTCAGTGGCGAAGCATACAGCGAAAAACTGTTCTACGTTGATGTTCCAGCCAACACCGTTAACTTCAATGTATCTATTGAGGGTGCGGGTGATGCGGATCTTTACATGAGCTACAACAAAGTCGCGCATTACTATGATTTCGAAATGAGTCAATATGCTGATGGCAGCAATGAAGAGATTGTGTTTGAACCAGAGCAAGATGGTTACGTTAAAGCGGGTCGTTACTACATCAGCTTAACTGGACGTGATAGCTATGACTCAGTAAATCTTGTGGCTGCGTTAGAAGTGGAAGCGCAAACACCGCCAACCCAAGTGCAAGATGATTTAGCACCTGTGGTACTAGAGTCTGGTGAAGCCAAAATGCTTACCGTTTACAAGCAGCGTTATGCAGCAGTTTATGTGCCTGAAGGTGTAGAAGAGGTTCGTGTATGGCTAACGGCTCACTCTCAAACTGGTAATGTCGATCTATACGCGAGTAGGGAGCATTGGCCTACAGTAGAGCAGCACGAGTATGCGTCCAACTATGCAGGCAGCAATGAATACCTTGCGATTCCTGTTACTGAAGCAGGGTACGTGCACTTCGCTCTTCAGGCTCCAGAGCAAGGCGATGACGTTGAAATGCTAGTGCACTTCAACTAAACAGGTTCGATTAACTAAAGTCGAGATAAAACGTCGCTGATACAGCGACGTTTTTGTTTATATCGGACACGATTATAAACAAACAGCGGCGAATGCTAGTTAATCGGCTGATCTATCGAGTTATCAGTTGCCCTTTTTCTAAACGGCTTTAGGTTTGTATTGCAATTTACCGCGCACATAAACTTTTTTAGCGACGCGTTCTGTGACCTAGCTTCTGATTTGTGTTTCCCAAATGGATACAATATATATGCACCCCGTGCAATAAAGTGAAAAGGGAAAGACATGAAAACGCTTATTTATGAAACGTTGATTAGCCTTGCTAACCAAGAACCAGAACAACATGCAAGAATCCGACAAAATCTCTATGAACAGTTGGATCTGCCGTTCGATAAGCAGCTGGCTTTGTATTCTTGTGCCCTTGGTCCTGCAAGTTCAGGCAAGTTGGAGAGCAGTCAAGGCATTAACAACGCGGTAGATTGCGCGGTTAAACTGCTTGAAACTCCTGAGCGCTAATTCACTCGTTGTTTTAATCACGGCCCGAACCCCAAGGGCCGTTTTTAATTGCGGTTAAATTGATTTCAACGTCGTTATTGCTCTGCTCTTTCCGCTAGCACTTCTTTGAATGCAAACATGCCGTTTAATGCCGCGGGAAACCCTGCGTAGACGGACATCTGCAAAATGATCTCTTTAATCTCATCCTCGCTACAGCCTACATTCAGCGCTGCATTTAAGTGCACTTTTAGTTGCGGCGCGCAATTCCCCATTGCCGTTAGCGCGGCGACGGTTGCGATTTCTCTCGATTTTAGGTCTAAGCCCGGGCGAGCATAAATATCGCCAAACGGATACTCAATGGTGTACTGAGCTAAATCTGGACAAATATCTTGTAAGCTTTCGATGACATTATGACCAGCGTCGCCATCAATTTGAGAGAGTAGTTCTAATCCTTTGTTAAAGCGTGATTGTTCCATCGGTATGTTCCTAGTGAATAAACGTAAACACACCTTAATCGTTAGAGTTAACTCTAAGTCAACGAACTTTTCCGCTTTTATACAAGGCAATTTTTTCTTCTAGAGCCGATAAGTGCTTTTTCTGTTGTTCAATGTGGCGTTTGAGGTTTTCTTGGTGGCGTTCTAACAGGGCTTGACGTTGTGGTACAGATTGAGAGCCGACTTCCCTTAATTTGGCATACTCTAGAATCTCTTCAAGTGGCATTGCAGTTTCTTTTAAACGCTTAACAAAGCTTATCCAGTTTAGATCTTTCGAACTATACATTCGATGTCCACTCGCGTTTCTATGGACATGTTTAAGTAAACCGATTTTTTCATAGTATCGAAGTGTATGAGCAGATAGCCCGACGAGGTCAGAAAATTCTTTGATATTCATTATTATCCTCCAAGGTAGAGCATACCCCATAGAGATAAGCTAAGTTTCGCATTTTGAAGTCATTTCGGGACAGATACAAACAGAAATCTTTAGTCTTTTAACGCTAGGTATGGTGATTTACTGGATTTTTGAAACGCGCCAAACGTGATCCATCTGCCAGTTTCGTTTTATTAACAATTGATTACTCAACGGGTTGGCTTGGCTATTTTTATCCTTTGGGCCTATTTTAGGGCGTACATAGGTCTTATGTTCTATCTTTTTGAATTTGAGTTTTTGTTAATCAAAACAATGCCTTAGTTTTGTGTTGGTCTGTTCGGGTTGTATGTCGTGTGCCCGTTATTCACTCAGAACGATTTATCGCTGTGCAATGGATGAGTCGCTACGCCTTCGATTTCAGCCTTGAGTTAGTGCTAAAAGGGTGAGTGCCTCTGATGAATAGCTTTTATAATTTCGATTATTGAATTCACTCACAAAAAAATGCAAACAAGTAATCGTGAGTGGAAACGAGCAGGAGAACAACATGAGTGGCTCACAGGAAACACAATCATTCGGTGCAAACGTTATCTTACATGCGTTTGATTGGAAGTATGCTGACATTGCCCAACGAGCAAAAGAAATCCGCAAGCTTGGTTATGGCTCTGTGTTGGTTTCGCCACCAATGAAAAGCGCACACGATGAGCGCTGGTGGCAGCGTTATCAACCACAAGATTATCGTGTTATCGATAATGCCTTGGGTGATACCAAAGATTTTATTCATATGGTTCGTGAACTGGAGCAAGTTGGTGTGTGGGTTTATGCCGACGTAGTGTTTAACCATATGGCAAATGAGGCCCACCTTCGCAGAGACCTTCAGTACCCAAGACAAGAGGTCTTGGAGGAATACCAGAACAACAAGCAGAAATATCAGTCGCTAGCGTTGTTTGGCGATCTATCTCAACCACTTTTTGATGAAGAGGACTTTGTTGAAGCATTCGGCATTAAAGACTGGAAAGATAAGTGGCAGGTTCAAAATGGACGTATCACAGGTGGACCAACCGATCCTGGCTTGCCAACTCTTCGTGTTTGTGACCATGTCGTTGAACAGCAGCGAGCGTACCTAACGGCGCTGAAAGCTATTGGTGTGAAAGGTTTTCGTATTGACGCTGCGAAACACATGACGTTAGAGCATCTTAAGCGTGTTTGGACAGACGACATCACGCGGGATGTGCATATATTTGGTGAAATTATTACCGATGGCGGTGCGACGGAAGAAGAGTATCAGCTGTTTCTTGAGCCGTATCTACAGGAAACTCGCCTAGGTGCGTACGATTTCCCTTTGTTCTCAACCATGTTTAAGGCGTTTGCTAAAAAGGGCAGCTTCAAGTCTCTGATTGATCCCTATTGTTTTGGTCAGGCTCTGTCCCCCGGTCGTGCGATTACATTTGCTATCACACATGATATTCCTAACAATGATGTCTTTCTTGATCTCATCATGGACGAGGAAAACGAATGGTTAGCTTATGCCTATATTCTAGGCCGAGATGGTGGTGTGCCGTTGATTTATACCGACTTAAACACCAGCGGTATTAAAGGCAAAAATGGTCAGCCAAGATGGCAGGGTGCATGGAGCGATCCGAGAATGGCAAAAATGATCCAGTTCCATAATATGACGCATGGCGAGCCGATGAGTGTTCTTGAAGGTAACGATGACATGCTCGTACTTAAGCGAGGTGACAAAGGTATTGTGGTGCTTAATAAATCACAGCGTCAACAGTCTTTGACATTAAAAATCGATGGTAATTGGGTTGATTTGATGACAGAACAAATCATTCCAACTGACGGTAAGTTAATCGTACCATCTAAGTCGTCAATGTTACTTGTCGCGAACTAGAAGATGTACACACCGAGGTTAGCAACTTCGGTGTGTATGTTTTTCATCGTCATTCACGTTCTGCTGAAGTTCAATAGAAACTCAAACTCTCTCGTTTTTGCTAGAAATTTATGAGCACTCGTTAACGCAACATTCTGCTTTTAAAAAACCAATTACGTCATCTAAGCACTGATACTCTGCAACACAAAAAAGGGTTCTACCCTCGCGGCGCTGGGTGAGAAGACCAGCTGAAGCAAGGCTCGAGATATGATGAGAGAGAGTGGATGCTGGAATGCCAAGCTTTTCTTGTACGCCGCCTACCGCGATACCTTTGTATCCCGCTTTGACGACTTCTTTGTAAATACTTAAACGAGTCGGATGCCCTAACTCTTTTAGTGCTTTAGCAACGGCTTCAAGCTCCATACTGACCTCTAAAGAATGACCACAGTAATTTTGTTTCGATAATAGGGAAAGTCTCGGTAAATGCCAACTATTACGATCTCAGAACAATTTAAATCAGATGAGATTCATACTGGCTCATGCCTTCATGACAACAATTGTCTGTTCTAATGAGACAGATCAATCTTCATTATTATTTCACGCCACGTTCAAAATCCCTCGTCTACACTCAATGTTGAGTTGTCAGTTGGCAGACCAAGGAGGCGGCCATGATTGCGGTTCATAGAGATTATTGTTTGTCTAACAGTTCGGAGTTACATGCCCACGTTAAAGTCAATCCTGTCGGTAAATTAGAAGTTGAGATTGTTGAACTTCAAGAGCGCCACACCACAGAGTTTGATGATTTGTCTTTTGAGAGTCGTGGGTGTGAAACTCGAATCTGTGGTAAAGAAGACACAACTCCGTGGCAGTTCAATCTTGCAGTTACTGATGCGTTAGAGCTTTCTCATTTAGTGGAAGAAGCAAACGAAGAGTATGAGATTTTAATGAATGATCTTATGTAATATCGAGAAGATCATTTTATCCTGCACGGCGTGTGGCTCTGTACTGAAAAAATAAAAACCTCCCAAGTGGGAGGTTTTAATATGGAGTGCGTTATCGTTGGATAGGCTCTTCTCTTGGTGGTGTTAGCTCTTGGACGTTATCTTCATTAAAATCATCGGCGTAACCTTTAGGTGGCGGTGTCCAACCACGTTCTGACCGCGATAGTTTGTCATGACGATCTTTTTGCATCTCTTCCGCCATTTTCTCCTCTAACTGAATAAACAGTTGTCGGAAATTGTTGTCATAGCGTTCACCTTCAGAATCATCCTCCCAAGCTTTGTAAAGTATTTCTGACTTACGTGCTTCAACACGCTTATATGTCGCCTTCTGTTGTTCAACAAAGAAGGGGTGAATGCCAAGGGCTTTCATTGTGTGACCGCCCATCTCCAATGCAGAATGGTAGGTCTCTGATTCAATAATATCAGCCCCCGCTTGACGCAAAAGATAGCCATGTCCACGGTCAAAGGCACGTGCAATCACTGTTACTTTTGGGTACGTGTGCTTAACGTACTTCACCAGTTCTACACTCGATTCTTGGTTATCAATCGCCACAACCAACGCAGCGGCGTGCTCAATGCCGGCTGTATGTAGCATATCTGGTCGAGTCGCGTCGCCAAAATAGGCGCGAGTGCCAATCTGGCGCATGTTATCGACTTGGTCAGATTGATGATCAAGTACCACGGTAGTCACGCCGTTTGATACCAATAGGCGATTCACTATTTGTCCAAAGCGGCCGATGCCGGCGATGATCACCGTGCCTGTTTCCTCAATCGTATCGCTTTCGCGTTCATTTGACTGGCTTTCAAAGCGCGGCAGAATCACTCTATCAAACAGAATAAACAAACCTGGTGTCAGGAACATCGAAATCGCAACCACTAACGCAAGAGTTTGTGAAAGTTCAAATGGGATGACGTGGTTTTGCACTGAAAAGCTTAGAAGCACAAAGCCGAATTCACCTGCTTGAGCCAAGCTTAGGGTAAACAGCCAGCGGTTGCTGCCTTTCACCCTAAATATCAGTGCAAGAATAAACAGCACCAAGGCTTTCAAAACCATCACGCCAATGGTCAATGCCATGACCAACCAGAAATCACCAAAAAGGACCGAGAAGTTGATCCCTGCGCCAACGGTAATAAAGAACAGACCTAACAATAGACCTTTAAATGGTTCGATATTGGATTCTAACTCGTGGCGGAATTCACTGTTCGCCAATACAACGCCAGCCAAGAAGGTTCCTAAGGCAGGAGATAAGCCCACTAAACTCATCAGTGCAGCGATACCAATGACAAGCATGAGTGCAGTTGCGGTAAAGATTTCTCGCAAACCAGAGCTAGCCACATAATTGAGCAGAGGTCGACTTAAAAAGTGTCCACCAACGACGACGATTGCTATCGATGCTGTGATTACAATGCCGTATGCCCAGCCGGGTAACCCCGCAACGAGGCTTAATTCTTCATGGTGCGCTGCGGCTGTTTGTGCTGCGGACTGTGCCTGTTCAATTAATTCAGGTAAGGCCAATAGGGGAATGAACGCCAACATTGGTATCACTGCAATATCTTGAAAAAGCAACACGGAGAAAGCGTTTTGTCCACCTTCCGTCTTCGTTAATCCTTTTTCGCTAAAAGTTTGCAAAACAATCGCAGTAGAAGAGAGGGCGAAGATCAAACCTATGGCTAAGGCTATGGTCCAAGGCTGGTCAAAATACAAGGCAATACCCATAATCGCCGCGACGGTACCACCGACTTGCAGACCTCCTAAACCCATTAAGCGATTGCGCATCGCCCACAACATTTTGGGTTCGAGCTCTAAACCAACGAGAAACAGCATCATCACCACGCCAAACTCGGCAAAGTGCTGGATTGTTGTTGTTTCTTCACCGACTAAACCGATAATTGGGCCAATGACCACACCTGCGATGAGATAGCCTAAAACGGACCCAAGTCCCAAACGCTTAGCAAGTGGGACTGCAATTACAGCAGCAATCAAATATATGAAGGCTTGTAAGAATATTCCTGTCATGAAGCCTCCTTAATGAGCTCTGGCAATGCGCTGTTAAGCTTGATTAATGACGCCGCAGCTTCAACATCCAACCTATCTTCGACTAAAGCTGTTAGCAGGCTCTTGTACCGCTCAACATGACGAGGGATTCGCCCTTCTTCATCTGCTGTACGTGCGCCAAACATCGCGAGAGGGGCAATGTAGTTCATGCCGGTCAGTGCGGACATTTGTTCAATGGGCGCAAGCAGTTGACGAATCGTAAAGTGGTTGTAGCCCTCTGCCTTATAAGCTTCTTCTTTGCCCCCTGCAGACAGCACACAAAGCATGGTCTTGCCTTGCAGTGCTGTGCCATCTGTACCGTAAGCAAAGCCATATTCCAAAACCAGATCTTGCCACTCTTTTAAAATCGCAGGCGTTGAATACCAATATAGTGGGAATTGGAAAATCACCACGTCATGCTCACGTAAGCGTTGCTGCTCACGGTCGATATTAATATCGAAACGAGGGTATTCGCCATAGAGATCAACACATGTCACGCCTTCAATTTTTTGAGCTTCTTTGAAAAGTGGAGTATTCACTTCTGAACGATGCTGGGAAGGATGAGCAAAGAGAATGAGTACTTTTTTATTTGCCATAGGGATCCTTGCTATCTAAATAACCATGCCCAGTAGGAGCGCGGGTTGGTTAGAAAATGTAACTCATAAATGATCGCCAAGCTAGTTTGGAAAACTGTTTAAGCTGTTTCAATATCAATAAAAAACCACCAAATAAATTGGTGGTTTTGGGAAGCGTTACGTTTTACTAATCATGAATAGGGACGACTAGAATATCCACCGGTGACTTGTTAATTAAGTGTCTGGAGTAAGAAATAATCTTGCTCCAGAAATCTTGGTGGTGACCACAAATCAGAAGATCCACTTCTTGCTCTTTAATGGTGACCTCTAATTTATCAGCCAAGTCGCCAGTACCTACGAAGAAATGTTTAAGTGGGTAATCCATGTAATCACTAAATGTTTTTAAACATTCCATTGAATGCTCATTCAACGGCCTTTGATCCGGGTTTTCTTTGATGTCTACAAGCTCACGATAGATTTCTCCGTGCGTACCATCAATATGAATAAAGGAGATATCGGAGTCGAGATAGTTTGCCATTGATACCGCTCTGTCGATAAGCACGGTGCTTTCATCTGACAGTTCGAGTGCAACAAGGATATGTTTGTATTTCATAACCACGCCCTTATGTGGATTATCTTTACCCTAAGCATAGTATGGCTTGGATAAAAATTGTGTTGCTAAGATCTCGAAATTGTTCAAAGACTTGTTAAAAAGTTAATGTGATATAACAACTTACTGTGAAACTTTCTTTTTGTTCACATTTGGTTAGAAAGCTTGCTTTTTGAACAAAAAAGCGGCTACACTCTGCGCATCATTTCTCTAGGAGATTACGCCAACATGAAGAACTAAACCTGTCATCCATATTTTTACTTATTTTTTGGATCTGCAGGGTTAGTAGGCGTAGCTCACTTTCCGATATTTCTTTGCAACAAGACGACTTTTTGATTTGACGTATATCGTCGAACTTTACATAGAGCTTAATGCGTTTGTGCACGCGTTTTGTTGCAATTTCAAATCATAGCTACGGCTGTTGTCCCTGTCATACAGGAGGCAAATTATGCCGGTTTTACAAGCTTTTAATGTTAGCCATCAGTTTGATAATGGCGATACGCTATTCCAGTCTACTTCTTGTTCCATGACTAAACGACGTGTTGGTTTGGTTGGGCGCAATGGCATCGGTAAGTCGCTTTTGGCTTCCATTTTGGCGGGCGAAACTCAGCCTGCCAGCGGTGTTGTGACTGCTCCCTCTTCTTTCATGATGTATCGCCAGCAGCCGTCTGATCTGCTTTCAGGTCAGCAATCGATCGCCCAGTTTCTGGGCAAAGATGCGGTCTTGCATGCTTTAAAGCAGATTGAACAAGGTGATGTTTCTGAACATTGGTTCGAACTGGTTGGCGAGCAGTGGGATATTGAATTAAAACTCAAACAGCAGCTCGCTGCGATGGGATTACCGCAAGACCCTGATTTCTCTTGTGCTCGGCTCAGTGGTGGTCAGTTGGCACGTTTGCAGTTATGGCAGTTGTTTGAAAACGAAACGGAGCTTTTGATTCTCGATGAGCCATCCAATCACCTTGATACCGAGGCGAAACAATGGCTGATAGAGTCTATGACGCATTTCAGCGGTGCGATTTTACTCATCAGTCACGATCGTGAGCTGCTGCGAGAGATGGAGGAAATTTGGGAGCTATCGGGCCTAGGTTTACAGGCTTTTGGTGGAAATTACGATGTGTACGCCGAGAAAAAACGCACTGAACTGCAAGCGATCGAGAGGCAGTTAGCGCAAGTCGATAAACAGAAAAAACGGTTAGCCGAGCAAGCCCAAAAAAATCGCGAAAAAGCAGACCAACGCGCCGCGCAAGGGAACAAACTGCGCAAAGACGGCAGTCAGCCCAAAATTTTGCTTGATGGAAAAAAGGATAGCGCGACCGCCAGCGCCTCAAATCGCAATAAGAATGAGCAACTCAGACAAACGCATTTACAAGCCAAAGAACAGGCGTTGCAATTGCGACATGAGCAACTCAAGGCGCAAAAGCTTTATCTTACAGATAATCCGAACCGTTCGCGAAAAGTGTTGTCGATACAAGAAGGTATATTACCTTTTGGGAATTCTACGCCTATCACGTTGCAGATTTTTGCGAACGACAAAGTCCATCTCAAAGGGAGAAATGGCTGCGGAAAATCAACCTTGTTAAAGACGTTGCTTGGCGAGTTATCGTTGCAGAGTGGTGAGTTGCAAGTGAATACGCCTTTGTACTATCTCGACCAACATTTTGGTGCAGTGAATCCAAATCTTTCGTTACTTGAGAACGTAATGGAGAGCTGCCAAGAGATGACGGAAAGTGAAGCGAGGACCTTATTGGCCGGGATCGGTTTTCGTCGAGATGCTGTGTTTCGATTGGGGCGCCTACTGAGCGGTGGCGAGAAGATGAAGCTCGCGATGCTGATAGTCAGCCACCAAAACTCTCAGCCTTTGCTGCTGCTTGATGAGCCAGATAATCATCTCGATCTGGAGTCAAAAATAATGCTTAGTCAGGCGTTAAATGTATACAAAGGTGGATTTGTTCTGATTAGTCACGACCAAGATTTCGCTTCTGAGTCTGGGGTTTTGCGCCAAATCGAGCTGACTTAGACGAAAGAGAGTAAACGTCATCGTAGCTCTTCAGTATTGTTCCCAAGTTCTACACTTCCACTTACTAGTTTGTAGAACTGGAAGGAAATGAGGGAGTTAGGATGGCTTTCACAACTCGTTTAATGAAATTAGATTCATTTTGTCGATATATAGTAGAGTTCTGATGTATTGCACAAAAAGACAACAGAAAAATAAAAAGGAATTTCATGAAAAAGAACACCCTAGCACTCACAACGGCTCTCGCACTCGGAAGTGTGTTGTCTGTGGCGTATGCAAATGAAGCGGCGCAATCGTCGGTTGAACAGGTAACCCCGAAAACCATCACGTATCCAACCACACAAAAAGTGGATGTTGTCGATGGCTACTTTGGTACAAAAGTGAGTGATCCTTATCGCTGGTTGGAAGACGATCTCAGCCCAGAAACCGCAGAATGGGTTAAGGCACAAAATGCAGTGACGTTTGATTATCTGTCGAAAATCCCTTACCGCGAGCAGATTGAAGAGCGCATCACTAAGCTCATGGACTACGAAAAGCAAAGCCAACCGTTCAAAGAGGGTAAGTTCACTTATTTCTACAAAAATGACGGGCTACAAAACCAAGATGTGCTTTATCGGCAGTTAGGTGATGGCGAAGCAGAAATTTTCCTCGATCCAAATACTTTTAGTGAAGATGGCACCACATCGTTAGCGGGAGTGAGCTTTTCACGTGATGGTTCTTTGGTTGCATACAGCATTTCGGAAGGCGGTAGCGATTGGCGCAAAGTCATTGTGTTAGACACAGAAACCAAAAAGCCCGTCGGCGAAACGCTGGTGGATATTAAGTTCAGCGGCATCAGTTGGCTCGGCAATCAAGGTTTCTATTACTCAAGTTATGACAAGCCAAAAGGGAGTGAACTTTCCGCGAAGACAGACCAACACAAGCTCTACTTTCATAAACTTGGAACGAAACAAAGTGAAGACCAATTAATTTTCGGTGGTGTAAAGGACGAAAAGTATCGCTACGTTGGGGGTTACACGTCGGAAGATGAACGCTACTTGTTTATCTCAGCCAGCGTATCGACGTCGGGCAACAAACTGTTCTTTAAAGACCTGAGTAAGCCAAATAGCCCGCTGAAAACCATTTTAGATAACACCAGTTCTGATACTTGGGTGATAGACAACCAAGGCACGAAACTGTACTTGGTTACGAACCTTAATGCGCCGAACAAACGCGTCGTGACGGTGGATGCAAGTCAGCCGCAGCCCAAAAACTGGAAAGATTTGATTCCTGAAACAAAGAACGTGTTACGTGTTTCTACCGCGGGTGGCAATTTGTTTGCGAGCTATATTGTTGATGCGATCTCGATGGTGAAGCAATACGACATGAACGGCAAACTCATCCGAGAAATCAAATTGCCTGATATTGGCAGCGCATACGGTTTCTCGGGGAAAAAAGAAGAAACCGAAGTCTACTACTCTTTCACCAACTACAAGATGCCAAGCACTACCTATCGTCTGAACATCAAAGATGGTGATAGCGAGGTGTACTACAAATCTAAAGCGCCATTTGCCCCTGTTTTGTATGAATCTCGCCAGGTGTTTTACACCTCAAAAGACGGAACAAAAGTGCCGATGATCATCACCTATAAAAAAGGGACACCGATGGACGGCAGTGCACCAACCATCCTATATGGTTATGGCGGTTTCAACATTAGCCTCACGCCATCTTTTAGCCCGACACGTGCGGCTTGGTTAGAGCTTGGTGGTGTTTACGCGGTAGCGAACATTCGTGGTGGTGGGGAATATGGCAAAGAATGGCACAACGCTGGCATTCAAATGCAAAAGCAAAATGTGTTTGATGACTTTATTGCGGCGGCTGAATACCTAATTGATGAAAAGGTAACGTCATCAAACAAGTTAGCCATTAACGGTGGATCGAATGGTGGCTTGTTAGTGGGGGCCGTTATGACGCAACGTCCAGAGCTGTTTAAAGTGGCGCTGCCAGCAGTCGGCGTACTGGATATGCTGCGTTACCATACTTTTACCGCAGGTGCTGGTTGGGCGTATGACTACGGCACGGCAGAGCAAAGTAAAGAGATGTTCCAATATCTGAAAAGTTATTCGCCGGTGCACAATGTAAAAGCAGGGGTGGAATACCCAGCAACATTGATTACAACCGGTGATCATGATGACCGTGTTGTTCCTGCTCACTCATACAAATTTGCTGCTGAGTTGCAATCGAAGCAAGCGGGTTCAAATCCGACCTTAATTCGCATCGAAACCAATGCAGGACATGGTGCAGGCACACCAACGCGTAAAATAATTGAGACAAATGCAGATATTTATAGTTTTGCACTGTTCAATATGGGAATAGAGAAACTGCAATAGTGCGAATTGTTTGCGTTTTAGTTATCGAAACGCATCGGCGATTTATCGCTCGATAATAAAAGGGAATCACAGAGAGTGATTCCCTTTTTATTTATTATAGGCCTACTATTCTAATCTGATGCTAGGCTAATCAAACTAAGGTTTTTAAATTATTATAATGTTCTAATTAATCTGAAGAGTGTTGTACGATCGAAATGAAACATTGATCGCGATCACCTAAATCCATTGCACTCTCTATTCATATGGTAAAATTAATTAATCATTTGTTCTAATGATAATTGAATTTTCATAAGTTTTAATATTTCCTTCTTCATTGGTATTACCAAATTTCAAGTTATATAAGATATAAGTAGCGGTGATTGAACTTTTACGATGCTTTATTTTATTTTAATTAAAACGTCGAATGTTTCGTCATTATTGAATTTGCTTTGATAATTTATGTTATCCAAAGCGAGTTGTGTTGCTTGCTATTTATGATGACCTCATGACGTGAATAATTTTATAATCATTAAAATGGATACAGTTTTATGAATTTAGTGAAACCGTCTGTTGCCATTATGGTTGCAGCCCTACAACTCGCGTCTTCTGCCTATGCGCAGACAAACAATAACGAAGAACTACAAGATATGTCTGACCCACTTGCGGTATACACCCAAGCTGGCTTTGGTATTACTGATAAAGGCGCGAACATCAAAATCGGTCAAACTTACCAATCTAGCCAGCCTGGTACCATGGCGATGAACATCATTGAAATGAAAGGCATTGGTGGTGAGCTATTTGGCATTCGCGACAATGACGATCCAATATATGCCAACGTTGATGACAGCATTGACTCTTTCCGACTACGTAATTTCCAAGTAGAAGTCGCAAAAGGTCTAGGCCGTCAATTAGATGTAAACTACGACGTTGATAACGATAAATTAGATGCATCTTATAGCTTTATTCAAGGTCTACCTAAGTTTGGTATGTTGCAGCTATTTCCTTTAGCTGGTGCGGGTGTCACTATTGCTAATGATTTTAGTGGTGATGACAAAGGTTATGAAATTCCAGGTACTTTCACTGTTGTGGGTATGTACTCAAAAATTGAATTAACCGATAAAATCTGGATTAACTACAACCCAATGTATATGCATACGTTGTCAGGGTCTAGTCAATATAAAGATACTTATTACGCGGGTGAAGATAATATCTTGACTCATGAGTTTGCGTTGTCTTATCAAATTAATCCTCGCGCAAATATTCGTTACTTTGCAAACTGGAATGAGCACGTTAATTTCGGTGATGGTGATCACCGTATCGAATTTAACTACCAATTCTAACTCCCTCGTTTATTTCCAGAATAGAAAGTGTGTTTATCCATATATTTAAATATTTAGGCTAGGGCACTTTCTAAATAAAGTAGGTTTATCATGAAAGCCAAATATAAATTTGCGTTGGTATCTATTGCTATATCTTCTGCATTACTATCAGGATGCAAAACTGGCGATATCGCAACGAAAACAGCCCAAGCACCCTCTGTTGAAACCGTTACCCTAACCGAAACAAAAATCACTCCTTATCATACTTTTATCGGTCGAACTGAAGCGGTAAATGACGTTGATATTATGCCTCGAGTCGGTGGCGAATTAACCGCGATTCATTTTAAAGATGGCGATATGGTCGAAAAAGGCCAATTGCTGTTTGAAATCGACGACCGTCCTTACAAAGCGGCACTGGCGTATGCAAAAGCGTCGTTGCAAAAAGCAAAAGCACAACTCGTTCAAACTACGCGTGATGCAGAACGTGTGAAGAAACTCATCAAAGATAAAAGCATCAGTGAGCAGCAATACGATGACGCCATTGCTGCGCACGCCGCAGCGATTGCTTCGGTAGAAGAGGCGAAAGCGACGCTGGTTTCAGCAAGGCTCGATCTTGAATTTAGCTCTGTGCGTGCTCCTTTCTCTGGCCGCGTGGGTTTCAGCAACTTCCGAGTGGGTGACCGTATTTCGAAAATTCAACTCGTTCCTCTTGTTTCGATCACTCAAATCGACCCAATTCGCTTTGGCTTTGATGTGGATGAGAAGCTCTACCGCCGCGTAAGAAGTGCCATTGATGTGGCTCATCGTAACGATGACAAACTGGATGTTGATTTAACACTGACGCTTTCAGACGGTTCATTGTATCCGCTTGATGGCAAGATCTACGCCGTTGGCAACAAGATCGATTTAGAAACAGGCTCAATTCGAGCAGAAGCACAATTTGATAACCCAACTTACGCGCTTATGCCGGGTGAATATGGCAACTTGACCATCAAGCTGCGCAACAAAACCATTGATGGTTTGCTTATCCCATCGGCGGCTGTTCAGCAAGACCAAGCGGGTGACTACGTCATGGTGGTTGGTGATGATCACGTGGTGTCTCGTCGTAACGTTGAACTTGGTCAGACCTACGGTGTGAAACGTGCTGTGCTGACTGGCTTGGCGGCTAACGAAAAAGTCATCGTCAATGGTCTACAAAAAGTGCGTCCGGGTGCAACGGTGAAAGACGTTGAACTACAGAGTGAATAAGGCTGAGTGAGTACTGATGTTAAGTAAATTTTTCATTCACCGGCCGAAGTTTGCTTTGGTGATCTCACTGGCGATGACATTGATGGGTATGATCGCCCTGAAAGTCTTGCCAATTTCTGAGTATCCTCAAATCTCTCCAACGGTAATTACGGTGAGCACCATGTATCCGGGTGCAAACGCGGACGTGGTTAAAAAGACGGTAGCACAACCGATAGAAGCCAAAGTCAACGGCGTTGAAGACATGATTTACATGTCTTCTGTGATTGGTAACGATGGCTCATACACACTGCGTATCTACTTCCGAGTGGGCGCAGATGGCGATATGGCGCAGGTTCGTGTGAACAACTTGGTGGCACAGGCGACGTCATCTCTACCACAAGAAGTAAACCAAATCGGTGTGACGGTTAAGAAGAAATCTTCCGACATGCTGGGCGTTATCACACTGCGTTCTCCGAAACAGTCTTACGACAGTATCTACCTTTCTAACTATGCGGATCTCAATATCGTTGAGCGTCTAAAACGTATCGAAGGTATGAGTGACATTACGCTGCTGGGTAAGAAAGACTACTCAATGCGTATTTGGTTGAACCCAAATAAACTGGCTACCTTGAAGCTTTCTGCTAGCGATGTTATTGGCGCAATTAAAACGCAAAATATCCAAGTGGCGGCGGGTAAGATCGGTGGTATGCCAGCTCCGGGTGACCAGCAATATCAATATGTTTTGCAAACCAAAGGTCGCCTTACTTCTGCGGAAGAGTTCGAGAACATCATCATCCGTGCGAGCAAGAAAGGTTCTTTGATTCGCTTGAAAGATGTGGCTCGTGTCGAAGTTGGCGCACAAGGCTACGAAGCTGATGGTCGTATGAATAACGAACCAGCCGCCGTTCTGGCCTTGTACCAGTTGCCGACAGCGAACGCGCTAGACGTGATGGAACGCGTGAAAGAGGCCATGAAAGAGTACGAGAAATCATTCCCAGATGATTTGGTCTACGACATCGCTTATGACTCTACCGAATACGTAGAGACATCGATTGATGAAGTGTACGAGACGCTGGTGATTGCGGTACTTCTTGTAACCTTCGTTGTGTACGTTTTCTTGCAGAACTGGCGAGCGACGATCATTCCAACCTTAGCGATTCCGGTTTCCATCATAGCGACGTTCGCAATCATGGGCGTGATGGGCATGACCATCAACACCATTTCGTTGTTTGGCTTGATCCTCGCCATCGGTATCGTGGTAGACGATGCGATCATCGTGGTAGAGAACGTGGAGCGGGTTATCCATGAAGAGCATTTAGACTCGATTCCGGCCACGATCCAAGCTATGAAAGAAGTGACGGGGCCAGTATTGGCAACAACGCTTATTTTGTTGGCGGTATTCGTACCGGTTGCGCTATTGCCGGGTATTTCCGGTCGAATGTTCAACCAGTTCGCAGTCACCATCTGTGTGTCGGTGCTGATCTCTGCGATCAACGCATTAACGTTAACGCCAGCGCTTTGTGCGTTGATGTTGAAATCAACTCACTCGCAACCTATTGCGCCTTTGCGTGCGTTTAATCGAGGTTTTGAAGCAATAACGCGCAAATACCAAGGTTTAGTTGGCTTCTTGAGCCGTCGTATTGTGCTGAGTATCGGTGTGTATGGCGCGCTTATTGCGGTGCTGGCGTTTGCGTTCATGACCGTACCTTCTTCTTTCGTACCGAACGAAGATAAAGGCGTGTTCATGGTCGAAATGCGGTTACCAGACGCAGCAGCATTGCAGCGTACTGCACCATTAATGAAGAAGTACGTTGATGAACTAAAACAGATGGAAGGTGTGGAGAACGTGGTTTCGGTTGCGGGCTTCTCGGTAATTAACATGGCGTCGATTCCAAACTCGGGCATGTTGATCATCAAACTGGATAACTGGAGCAAACGTAAAGACCCTGAGCTACACCAACGCGCATTGATGAATAAAGTTAACCAAATGCTGAACTCAACGCCAGATGCCGCTTCGTTCGTTTTCGCGACGCCGGCAATCAAAGGTATGGGTGCGGTAGATGGTTTCAACCTTGTGCTGCAAGACAACTTGGGCCGTTCTCCACAAGAGTTGGCAAAAACAACCGCTGATTTTGTTGCCCAAATCAACCAACTGCCTGAAGTGGCGCGTGCGTTCTCGATTTTCCGTGCCAACATTCCGCAACGTTACATCGATATTGACCGCGATAAAGCGATTTCGATGGGCGTACCGTTGAATGAAATCTTCAGCACACTGCAAGCGCAGTTGGGCGGTGCCTACATTTCTGACTTCAACTTGTTTGGTCGTTCGTACCAAGTGAAAGTGCAAGCAGAAGAGCAATATCGTGACAACATCGACGACATCGACCATCTGTTTGTTCGTTCTAGCTCTGGAAAAATGGTGTCACTGGCAACGCTAGTGAAAGTGAAGCCGATCTTCGGCCCTGATACCTTGTCGAACTACAACATGTTCAGTTCTGCAACCGTGAACGGTGCGCCAGCGCCAGGCTACAGCTCGGGTGATGTTGTAAAAGCCATTGAAAAACTGGCTGCAGAATCTTTGCCAAGTGGTTACTCGTACGAGTGGTCAGGCATGACTTACCAAGAGATGAAAGCAGGCAACATGGCACCAATCGCGTTCGCATTGTCTTTGCTGTTCACCTACTTGTTCTTGGTGGCTCAGTACGAAAGTTGGACCATTCCTGCTGCGGTAATGATGGCGGTTCCAGTCGCGATTCTCGGCGCAATGGGCACGCTACTGCTGGTGGGACAACCGTTCGATTTGTATGTGCAGATTGGTGTGGTCATCTTGATCGGTATGTCCGCCAAAGTGGCGATTCTTATCGTGGAATTTGCCAAAGTTCTGCGAGAAGAAAAGGGCTTATCCATCATTGATGCTGCCAAAGAAGCTGCTCGAATCCGTTTCCGAGCAGTACAGATGACCGCATTCGCCTTCATCTGGGGGGTGTTCCCGTTGGTGATTGCATCGGGTGCCGGTGCGGCATCTCGTCACTCACTGGGCTTTGCGGTATTCGGCGGCATGATTCTCTCTACGTTTGTTGGCACGTTACTGACGCCAGTGTTCTTCGTGATGATGCAATCTCTGCGCGAGAAGTTTAAGCGAAAGAAACCCACTGAACTTGAGGTGAGCGAGCAATAACGCTGATTTCAACTGACTCCACAACACCCCCACGCTGTGTGCGATTGGCCAATGCCTTTCATTGATATACAACCACCGTCGCAGCGTGGGTTCCCCCAAACAATAATAGGTTTTAACATGAAAAATCTTTCAAAAATCGTCGTAGCGAGTTCTCTACTGACTTGTGCTGCTGCGCAAGCGGGTGGGTTATACCTTTACGAAACAACAGCATCGGATATTGGTTTGGCATCCGCTGGTATGGCGGCTCGTGCGCAAGATGCCTCAGTAATGGCAGCAAACCCGGCTGGTCTGGCGAATGTTTCTGGTAAATCTTTCTCTGGTAACCTGATTGGCCTTTATGGTGACGCGCAACTAGATACGATGACTGGCGATGCGGGCAACGTGATTGGTTTTGTTCCTATGGCGTCGGCATTTTACAGTCAACAAGTGAACGACAAATGGACGCTGGGCATTGGTCTGTATGGCAACTACGGTCTTGGCCTCGAGTACGAAGGTCTTTTGGGTGATCATTTAGATATTCCTACAGCAACGACGCAAGCCTTGACCATTCAACCTTCCGCTTCTTACCGCATCAATGATCACTGGTCTGTGGGTGCGGCGCTTGGCATTCAGTACGGTATGTATGAAGTGGAAACGAAGGGAGCCTTGAACTTCAATGACGAAGACCAAGATACTCAGCTCAACGGCCGAGTAGGTGTACTTTATGAGGCAACACCAGGCACGCGTCTTGGTCTGTCTTACTCTTCTGAAACCGAATTTGAATTCGACAATAGTAACTCCATTGCTCCGCAACAACTGATCTTCAGTGCTTACCACGAAGTGAATGATGACCTAGCGGTGATGTGGAACGTGAACTGGCAAGACTGGAGCGAATACACAACCACGCTGAACGTAGAGACACAAGACACTTACCAAATCGCATTGGGTACTCAGTACAAACTGAATGAAAAAATGATGTGGAATGCAGGTTTTGCATTCGATACCAGCATGTATGAAAGCCAATCAAACGGTGACATTACCGTTCCTACTGGCAAGGCGTACCGCATTGGCACAGGCATTGATTACAAATTGGATTCAGAAAACTCAATTGGTTTCGCGTTTGAAGCGATCTTGATGGAATCGTCAGAAACGCCACGCTTCCAAGCTGGCTTTGATGAGCCTGCTCTGTACTTCATGAGCATGAGCTACAACTGGAAAAACTAATCATTCCTAATCGCTAAAACGCCTTCCTTACAGGCCATTCTACCCTAACTACCTGCACTGGATGCTGTCATGCCATCTAAGGTAGTTAGGGCGCTTCTGTCACATCCAGTGAGTGATGATTCAAAAAGTATCTGCGCAGCTAAGTGCCGGTATTCAACATCTCAAAGGACTAAAAAATGAAAAACAAACTAGCGTTAGTGTGTACGACTTTGTTGGTCAGTACGCTGGCTCATGGTGCCGAGCATCGAGTAAAAGACAATAAAAACAAGTTGGCGGATGACCCAACAAAAGTCATCACGAAATTTGGCGCGTCGTACGCAAACAACTACGATTTTGATGATCAAAACATCTCATTCCCGGGCTCACTTGCGCTTGACCAAGCGCGCAAAATTAACCTGCGTATCAATGATGATGCGAGCGAGTGGCGTATTGGTGGCTCGTGGTTGTTTCCGGTCGGTATCGTGAACTTCAACTTCGGTAAAAATGAATACGTAAACGGCGCGGATCAAACCAACTACAGCGTTGGTACCTTTATGCCGCTAAGTTATTTCGGGATTGAGCCAGCAGGCTTCCAAATTTTCCCAATGGCAGGCTATACGTACAACACTGGTGATGTTCCTGTTTGTGACGGTGCAGAAAGTAGCCACTGTAGCGAGCCTAACTTTACGGGCACGCCAAGTGCAGAGAATGGCTTCAATATGATGAGCTCTTCAGGCAGTAGCGGTTACGTTGGTGTATTTGCGCTGAAATCGTTTACCAAAGAGCTGACGTTAATCAGCTTCGCAGCGGGCACTTACGGCTCAGAAAACAGTGAAGGAGAGAATTACAAAGGCTTCTTTGGTGGTATCGGTCTTGGTTACCTTGTGAACAGACGCCACTCGTTTAACGTAATGACGTTTGTCATGGACAACAACACCTATTTGGATGAAGCAGACAAGCGCATCGTATTATCATATCAATATCAATTTGAATAAATAAAAACGCAGCCCAAATAGCTGCGTTTTTACTTTGATAGAATGAACTAGTGAATTGAGTTGTTTTCTTCGATCTTTTTCTGGTACTGGTGTTTTAATATATACATGCGCTTAACATCGCTGTAAGCGCCGTTAATAAAGTATTCTTCTACAAGGTGACCTTCTTCAATAAAGCCGCATTTTTTGTATAAGTGAATAGCGACTTCGTTATCCACTGCGACTAATAAGTAGATTTTACGTAGATTAAGAATTGAGAATGAGTAATCTAACGCACGATTAATCATCTCTGTCGCATAACCTCGGCCTTGATGCTCTGGGGCGATGATTATCTGAAATTCCGCGCTGCGGTGAATGTAGTTAATCTCGATCAGCTCAACTAAGCCAATTACGATGCCGTCTTCATCTTCGACGACAAAACGTCTTTCAGCGTCATCATGTATATGTTTTCGATAAAGTTCTTCGAGCTCGTCATAAGACTCGTAAGGTTCTTCGAACCAGTAGGCCATGATATTTCGGTTGTTATTCAGTTCATGAATAAAGCGCAAATCAGAACGCTCTAATGCACGCATTTTTAGGCCTTTCTTCATCATTTTTCTCCAATGAGGGCGGAGAATACCTCCGCACTTGATGCTAGAAAATATTACCGTATTTCACAAGAATAGCGCATCTTTTTTTGGAAAATATCCTGTGATTTTCAATGTGGAAACTTAGAGTTCACGACAAAGATAAATTAATCTTTACGATAAAAAACTCGATTAGGTGCTTTGCCTAATATCGTATTAAATACTGCGCAACGACTTAGTGTCTTAATCTAAACAAACAAGGTATTTAATATGTTTTCAATCGGTGACGTAGTAGTAGCGACTAAAGGTATCGATCTTGGCGAAATGGTTGTTACAGGTTTAAGCAGTGGCGGTTTTTACACACATGTAAAAGCAGGCGAAAAAACACTAACTTACCCAGCTAAAGATCTTAAGAAAGCATAATTAAATTTGCTCATTCTTATTTTTAACTGGCTTAAAGTTCGTATTAGTTATTTTAAGCGGGTTAGAATCGATAAAAGGTAGCGCAATGAGTCGCTACCTTTTTTTATTTTTTCTACCTTTCTTCACCAATATGAAACTCAACGCGATTTCTTCCGGTTTCTTTTGCCTTGTAAAGTGCTAAGTCGGCGCGTTTAACGAGTGGTTCAAATGAGTCGTCGAGACGACAGACTTGAGTTACCCCAATACTCGCGGTGAAGCTCATATCACAACCTGAATGTTGAACGGTCGTCGTTTCTAGTGCATTACGAATCGTTTCTAATGTGTCTAGAGCTTGCTGTGATGAGCGACTTCTTAATACGATGGCAAACTCTTCACCGCCAACTCTGGCAAGTAAGTCACAATCAAGTAGATGACTTTTAATAGTGTTAACTGCATGGATCAGTGATTTATCGCCTGCGTCATGACCAAATCGGTCATTGAGGCTTTTAAAATTGTCGAGATCTAAAATAGCAACATGGAAGTCAATGCCCTGGGTTCGGTATTCATTTAGGCGGCTTTCGATTTGTCGCATGAACTCTCTGCGGTTTGGAATACCTGTTAGATCATCCGTCGTGGCGAGGTGTTCCATTTTCATAATCTGTATATGAAGGGCAATGTTTAAAGCAATCCAATTAGCGATGCACTGAAGCTGTGCCGCTTGTTCGTTTGTGTAAATGTGCGTTTGATGATGCGCAACATTAAGCGTTCCTAGGCAGACTTTACCGTGCATTAAAGGCGCGTCCATACACGTACCCATACCATTGGATGCGAGCATCACACAATCGATCTCATCAGATTGCGTAACATCGTCGCAGATCATCAGTTGTTGCTTTTTGAACACTCGGCCAACAAACGCTTGATGAATGGGCACTAAAAATTCAGCGGGAATCGCTTTACTACCAGAGAAAGAGTAGACCTTTAAATGATCATTGTTTTCATAAAGTGTGATACTCGCACGGTCAGAATTAAATATACGATTTATCCATTCTGCCACCGTATCAAGTACTTGCTGTAGTGTTTCCGATTGAGCTAAAAAGTGAACAAACCCTATCGGCATACATATCGGACTTTTCATGTTTTGCATCGATAAGTCATCAGGGTTAAAAGTTCTTTCAAGTCTCAATAGACATCTCCTTGGCAATGTTGCAAATACCAACAATAAATTACGTGAAGCTATTTTGTAGAAAATGTGCTTCTTGGTAAGAGTATGGTTTAATTATCGCCGTTTGTGTGCGTTTGGTTGCTTAATGTGGGCGTTAACTCACCCTAAATAAGTAAATCTTATACCTATTTATAAGTAAGTCATTACTCAATAAGTGGTGTTTTTAAGATGGAAGTACAGAATGAGCCCTTCTGGAATAGAAGGGCTAGAAAAGGATACAAATAGGGTCAGGTGAGTGGTGACTTAATTGTCTTTGTACTTTTGTAAAATCAACTGACTTATCTGCGCAACGAGTTGGTCCCTAGCTTGAAGTGAGAGCTCGGTTTCTGTGACATAAATACTAATGTAAACAGGTCGATGATTTTCCTTCCATATAATCGCGTTAATGCCACGCGAACCATGACCCCCCGCACCAGAACGGTCTGCAATAGACCAACCTGTTGGTAATACAGAACGCATTAACGAGTCTGAAACTTTGTTGTCCTGCATCCAGATTTTTAATTGTACACGAGACTCATAAGACAACGTTTCGCCTTCGACCAAAGTTCGAAGAGTGTTTAGTATGGCGTTAGGTGTGGTTGTGTCGCGGCTGTCGCCTGGTGTGGCTTCGTTCAAGCGAGGTTCTATTCTGTCTAGGCGCGTTGCTTTATCTCCAATTGTTCGCAGAAACATTGTTACGGCCTTAGGGCCGCCAATTTCATTTAATACTAAGTTGGCTGCGGTATTATCACTCATTAACATAGCGGCTTCACACGCGTGCTCTATGCGTGTGTTTTGGCCTGCGAGCTTATCCATCACTGGAGACCATACAACGATACTGCGCTCATCGACTTTTGCGGTCGCATTCTTACTTAGCTTACCGCTGTCCATATCACTTAGCATTTTGGCACAAGCTAGGGTTTTGAATGTGCTCATGAGTGGGAAGCGTTCATCGCCACGGTAGTCCCAACGCTCGTCTGCTTGGGTATCCCAAACTGACACCCCAATTCTGCTTGAGGTTTGTTGCTCGAGGAGAGAAATGTCCTCATTCAGTTGGGACGCGTAACTTAGGGTTGAGCAAACCATTAGCCCAGCCAACAAAAATAACTTTTTCATGGATCGTGTTCTTCAATTTTAGTTTTAGTTCGCACCGTAGCGATGTCACGTAAACTATAACGAGCCAATACTCTAAACACTGTTAAATCTATGTCTATTTTATGTAGGATTCTTTGCAATACGCTTAAACGGTCTAAATATGGGGAGAAGAGTGTTGCTATCAAGGCCTGTAGTTTGGCTTATATATTACGTCAGTGATTCGGTCACAAAAATATCTTAGCGTGAGACACTGACTCAGAATTTCTTGTCATGAGCTAACGAATAGTTTGATCCAGAAATAAAAGGAGCTGAATCATCAGCTCCTTTGTCTAGTTGGATAATTACTTACAGTTCAATCTTTTTAACCATGCCCGATTCTGCATGGCCCGGAATGTTGCACGCGAACTCAACCTTGTTGTCACCGTGGAAGTGCCACAGTAATTGCTTCGCTTTACCTGGTTCTACCGTAACTGCGTTGTCTGAGTCATGCATGTGATCGCCACTCATTGTCTTCATCATTTCGCGATGTTCTAGCTGCTCTTTAGCCGAACCAATCGTAAACTCGTGGTTGATCTTACCTGTGTTCATGACTACAAACTGCACCACATCGTTTGGCTCAATCTTAACGTCTTTCTTGAACTTGATGGTCATGTCATCACCCAAGATAACGTGTACCACCTTGTCTGGCTTTGCACCTTTTGCTGGCATACCTACTGCCGACATGCCCGGCATATCCATCATGTTTGAATGGTCCATTTTACTGTGGTCCATCTTCATGCTGCCGTGGTCCATATTTTCATGCTTCATGTTGTTATGATCCATGTTCGCGTGGTCCATGTTTGCATGATCCATTTGGGCAAACGCAGTCGTTGTTGTTAGGGCTAGAGCAAGAGTGATTAGTGTCTTTTTCATTTTTATATCCTTGTTTTAATTCATTAATAATTTGGTTGCTTCCCCCCAAACGAATTGATTGAGGGGAAGGTAGGGATTAAGCGTTGTTGTTTACATCACTAGCTTGGTGATTAGTCGCATTGCTCTGGCGCAACTCGCGTTGTTTCCACAGCTTGAAGATGGCTGGAAGTACCAACAGTGTCAGCAGCAGTGCCGATGCCATACCGCCAATCATTGGGGTGGCGATACGTTGCATTACTTCTGATCCTGTACCTTCGCCGTACATGATCGGAATCAGACCAATAATGACCGTCAGTACCGTCATCATTACTGGGCGAACACGAAGGCCTGCACCTTCACGAATGGCATCGGTTAGGTCTTTCGCTTCAAGCTTCTGTTGGCTCTCTTCCGCATCCAGCTTTTTGTAGTGCCATGCTTGGTTGAGGTAGACGAGCATGATGACCCCAATTTCAACCGCGACGCCTGCTAGGGCAATAAAGCCGACCCCAACGGCAATCGAGAAGTTGTAGTTGAGGATATGCATGAGCCACAAACCACCAACCATAGCGAGTGGTAGGGTAAGCATGATGATCATCACTTCACCGACACGACGGAAGCTGAAGTAAAGCAGCAGCATAATGATGGCGATGGTGATTGGTACCACGACACTCAAGCGGTCTTTCGCACGCTCCATGTATTCGTATTGACCAGACCAAGCCAGCGAGTAACCCGCAGGAAGTTCCAATTGATCAGCCACGACTTGCTGTGCTTCCACGACGTAAGAGCCAAGGTCACGACCATCGATGTCGACAAACACCCAGCCGTTTGGACGCGCGTTTTCCGTTTTGATCATCGGAGGGCCGTCTTCATAACGAATGTCCGCTACGTCAGCCAGCGCAATACGAGCGCCATTTGGTGTCACCAATGGTAGGTTTTGCAGTTTAACTACTGAGTCACGGTAGTCTTGTGGGTAACGAACGTTGATTGGGTAACGCTCCAAGCCTTCAATGGTTTCACCCACATTCATGCCGCCCACCGCAGTGGAGATCACCTGCTGAACGTCTTTGATGCTCAAGCCATAACGCGCTGCGGCACGACGTTTAATGTCGATCGTGACATAACGGCCACCTGCGACACGTTCTGCATAAACCGATGCCGTGCCTTGTACGCCGTTAAGAATTGGCTCTAGCTGAGAGCCGATCTTCTCAATCACTTTCAGATCTGGGCCCGCGATCTTAATGCCGATAGGGGTTTTGATGCCCGTTGCCAGCATGTCGATACGCGTTTTGATTGGCATTACCCAAGCATTAGTAAGACCAGGGAACTGAACCAACTTGTCGAACTCTTTACGCAGTGACTCGGTTGTAACCCCTTCACGCCATTGATCGCGTGGCTTCAACTGAATCACGGTTTCAATCATGGTGAGTGGCGCTGGATCGGTTGCGGTCTCAGCTCGGCCAATCTTGCCCCATACGGTTTTCACCTCTGGAACGGTTTTGATCAGCTTGTTGGTTTGTTGTAGAAGCTCACGCGCCTTACCAATCGAGATACCCGGATAGGTCGTTGGCATGTACATCAAGTCGCCCTCATCCAGCGGCGGGATGAACTCGCTACCCAGTTTACTGGTTGGGTAGTAAGCCGACACCATTAGACCTAATGCGATAACAATCATGGTCTTAGGGTATTTTAAGCTGGTGTTCAACAGCGGGCGGTACAGCGCGACCAAGCCACGGTTAACCGGGTTTTTGTGTTCCGGTAACACCTTACCGCGAATGAAGTAGCCCATAAGCACAGGGACGAGTGTGATTGCCAAACCTGCTGCCGCTGCCATGGCGTACGTCTTAGTGAACGCAAGCGGCGAGAACATCTTGCCTTCTTGGCCTTCTAAGGCGAACACCGGTACGAAGCTAAGAGTAATGATCAGCAACGAGAAGAACAGCGGTGCGCCGACCTCTTCTGCGGCTTTACCTATTACTTGCCAGCGGTTTTTGTCGGTCAGTGGCGTTCGTTCAATGTGCTTATGAACGTTTTCAATCATCACGATTGCACCATCCACCATGGCACCGATGGCAATCGCAATACCACCCAAGGACATGATGTTGGCGTTGATGCCTTGCCAATGCATTACGATAAACGCAGTGAGAATGCCGACCGGTAGGCTCAGAGCGATAACCAACGAAGAACGAATGTGGAATAAGAACAACGCGCACACAATCGCAACGACGATGAACTCTTCTGCAAGCTTCTTCCATAGGTTTTCTACCGCTGAATCGATAAGGGTAGAGCGGTCGTAGGTTGCAACAATTTCCACGCCTTCTGGCAGGCTGCGTTGTAGGTCTGCGAGTTTGTCTTTGACTTTCGCAATCACTTCACTGGCGTTTTCACCAAAGCGCATCACGATAACGCCACCGACCGCTTCACCTTCGCCATTCAGCTCTGAGATACCACGGCGCATTTGTGGACCAAGGTTAATGTCTGCGATGTCTCCTAATAGCAACGGCGTGCCTTTCTCAGTGACTTTTAGTGGCAGTGATTTGATGTCTTCAATGCTGGTTAGGTAACCCGTGGTACGAACCATGTGTTCGGCTTCAGCCATTTCGATAACGGATGCGCCAGTTTCTTGGTTACCGTTTTGGATTGCCATGTTCACTTGTTGCAAAGTGAGGTTGTACGCACGCAGTTTGGCAGGATCAATCTGCACTTGATACTGCTTCACCATACCGCCCACGGTAGCGACTTCAGAAACGCCATCAACGGTTTGCAATTCGTACTTCAAGAACCAGTCTTGCAGGCTGCGAAGATCCGCCAAATCATGCTTGCCAGTTTTGTCTTGTAATACGTAGCTGTAAACCCAGCCCACGCCCGTTGCATCAGGACCTAGGGTTGGTTTTGCGTTCGGTGGCAGCTTTGGTGCTACTTGGCTTAAGTACTCCAACACGCGTGAACGTGCCCAGTACATGTCGGTATCATCGTTGAAAATGATATAAACGTAAGAGTCACCAAAGAAGGAGTAGCCACGAACTGTCTCAGCACCCGGCACGGCAAGCATGGCGGTGGTGAGTGGGTAAGTAACTTGATCCTCAACGACTTGAGGAGCTTGACCCGGATAGCTTGTCTTGATGATCACTTGCACATCAGAAAGATCCGGAATCGCATCAACAGGCGTATTCTTTACACTGTAAAGTCCGCCTAATACAAGGGCTAAGGTCGCGACCAACACTAGGAATCGGTTGCTCAGTGACCAACGAATAATAGCATTGATCATAATTAACCCTCGACGGCTGTTGTTGCAGGAACTAGCTGTTTAAGAACGTAGTCAGATCCTTGTTTTTCAACTAGAAACCGAACTTTCTGTCCTTCTTCAAAACCCGATAGATCAACGTCTTCACCCACTGAGAAGTTCATCTCGCCTGCATCCCAGTTCCATTCTGCAACGGGTAGGTGGTTTAAGGTGATCATGCCAAAGTCGGCCATCAACATAGTGATGTCACCAGTTAGCCAAACTTCTGCCGTAATGACACTGTTGTCTGCCTTATAGTCAACGATTTGGTACTGACCGGACTCCGTCTTTTGCATTTCAAATTCGATAGCCTGACCTTTTTTCAAGTCACCCATTTCAACGCCATCTGCGAAAGTGAAGTTCATTACCATGCCCGGCCAATCCCATTCTGGTACAGGCTGGTGGTTGATGGTCAGCATACGGTGATCTTTCATCACATCCGTGATCTCACCTTTGGCCCATGCCGTTTCTGCTGCCGCTTCTACACCATTGATGCGAGATAGATCCGCCGACTGGCTTGATTCAGAATCGAGCATGAAGTGAGATGAAGTAACGATCTTGTCGCCCTGTTTAAGTCCTTGTAATACTTCGACTTGTTCGCCAGCTTCGCGGCCAACTTCAATTCGAGCAGAACGGTATTTGCCATCACCTTCCGCCAGGACAACGCGAGTCATACCGCCAGAGCGGATAACAGATGATTTAGGAATCGTTAATACTGCGTCGTCAGTGACAGGCTGCAGGGCAATATTGGCGAACATGTTTGGTTTCAATGCGCTATCTGGATTAGGGAATTTAAGGCGCACACGCAACGTACGTGTTTTCGGATCGAGGATTGGGTACACGTAATCGACAACACCTTGCCATTCATTGCCCGGAATCGCGTCAAGGGTCATCGTGGCTTGAGAGCCCGCTTTCATCCAGTGCGCTTGACGCTCAAAGACTTCTGCATCAACCCAAACATTGTCCAAAGGACCTGCACTGATCACCGCTTGAGCAGGGGACAAATAGCCACCTTCACGCACGTTTAAGCTCGCGATAACGCCATCAGCAGGCGCTTTGATTTCAATGGTTTGCGATGCTTTACCACTACGAGTAATGGATTTGATTTGAGCACGGTCAACCCCAAGCGTTACCAAGCGTTCGGTCGCGCCTTTTACAAGACCTTTGCGGCCAGTGCGGTACGCATTCAGCAATTCTTCTTGTGCTTTAACCAGTTCAGGAGAGTAGAGCGTGAAAAGCACATCGCCTTTCTTCACTTTCTCACCCACGGCATTGATGTAGAGTTTTTCTACCCAACCCGCCACACGAACGTTGGTTTGCCATAACAGACTTTCATCAAAGGCAATATAGCCAACCGTTTCGATGCGTGGTGATAACTGCTGTAGTGTCGCGTTTGCGGTTTTAACCCCGAGGTTATTTTCTACTGAAGGGTCAATAGTCACTGTACCCGGTGCGTCTTGTTCACCGGATAGGTCTTCTGCGTAAACAGGAATCAAATCCATGCCCATTGGGGACTTACCCGGCTTGTCGCGTTTGTAATTCGGATCCATTGGGGCAACCCAGTAAAGCGGATCATTAGAGCTTGCAGCAGATTCGCCACCCATCGCACTCATGTCGTGAGTCGAGCCCGTAAGAAAATGATTAGCACCAAACCCTAAAGCACCACCAACAATCAGCGCGATGGTTGCAATTTTAAATGTTTTCATTGTTTTACCTTATTTTCCCCTTCACATTTGACGCTACAGCGTTGTTGCCTGCTCTCGTTCACCCAAATCACATAGCAGATCCCTTAGTTTGTTAGGGAAAGTGCTCATGGGATTCTCTCGTTTGCCGCCTAGCTGTAGCCCCAACTGTCTTGGGGAATCACAAATTAATATGTCGAAATAGAGCGAGCTTCCGGTGAAGCCACTTGGTAGTCGAAACCACCGAGTAGGGTGGCTAAATTGCTGTTTGCGATGTTGAGATCGGTCAGCAGACGTTGTTGCTCTAATTGCAGAGCCAACTCGTCAGTCGTGGCAGAAATCACATCGTTAAACTGCGCTGTGTTGTTTTGATAACCTCGCTCAACGGCTTGAATGCGCGCTTTCGCTTGAGGCAATAAGGTGGATTGATAACGTTCTAAACGCTGGGTTAAGTTGCCGCGATCAACCAGCAAAGTGTTCACCTTGGCATTCATCTGCGTTAGTAAGGTGTCTTTTTGTGATTGTGCCGCGCCAACTTGGTATTGAGCGGCAGCAAGATTGCGATCTTGGCGGTCACCCGTAAACAACGGAATGTCCATGGTTAGGTAAGCGCTGACCAAGTCTGATGCTGGCTCACCCATCATGTTGTCGGCTTGGCGGTAGGCGTACATTACTTCGACGCCAAATTGTGGGTTGTAGGCTTGCTCAGCAATTTCCACCTGAGTTTTATTGGCAGAGATGCTGACGTCGGCCATCTTAACCATCGGGTGTTGGCTGAGTTGTTGATAATGCTTGGTGGAACCCTGACTAGCAGCAAGTTTGCCGTTCAGTGTGTCCCAATTAAGTTGGTTGCTCGCGTGCAGAGCCTGTTCATTCGCCAACCAATCTGAACCCAACCATTCGGAGAGTTGAGAGATAAGACGACGTTGCATTTGTGCATTGGCTTGCAGTTTCTCATCCAACTTGCTGACTTGTAATTGAGCGTTGAGTAGGTCTTGCGCTTCACTCTTACCAATCGAATAGTTGGTTTGAATAAAGCTTTCCATCTCCTTCATCAACTTGCGGTTCTCAAGCATGATTTGCTCCGCGCGTTGCTGGTAACCAAGCTCTAACCAAAGTTGAGTCATGCTGTTGGCTACCTCAAGCTCACGAGCATGGACTTGAAGCCCAAGGCCGTCAGCTTGTTGATTGGCTTTCTTCTGCTGTAAATCAAGCGTCGACCCACGCTCAAATTGTTGCATTAAACCAACGGAGATATTGGTCATTGGGTCTTCATCGAATTTGAAGCTGTCGACAGGCAAGCCACCAAAACCCACTTTCAGTTTTGGGTCCATCAAGGTCGCGCTCGCGACGCCCGTTTCACGCATGGCAGCAGATTGCGCAGAGTATTGCTTACGATTGCCATCGTTACTCAAAGCGACGTTGATCAGCTGGGCAAGCTTGGTCGTTGAAGCTCGCTCACTTGATGCGGAATTTTGCGCTGCGTGCGTCTCTTTACCAGCGGCGTTAACCAAGGTTGGCGCAGCGACCAGAGCCACCATAAAAATAGGTGCAGCTAAGCGGTATGGTTTGATATCCATAATCTAAATCCAGTGTTCGCCGGATCGATGGAGGTGCGGATTTTATTGCGGGAACAGTAAAGCCTTGTTACCTCATCGCTCAGGCGCATTAAAACAACCTGCGATACACGCGCAGGGTCGAATGCTAGGACGGATTTAGGCTATAGGAGGTCGGTATAGGTCGCGGCTGACGTGTACGACTGGGGAAGCAACTTCAGGAGTAATAGTTGCGCGATAGACGACGGGCATCGGGCTATTGACAGGATTCGGGAGGGGGACGAAAACTATCGTACACGCGGCAGTGCAGCAGGTATGAACCATGCCGGAGCCTCCACCACAGTTCATGCTGGTTTCTCTTGCATCGCCATCTTCGGACATAGAAGCGTCAGTCATGGAGACGTCCATCATGCCAGGCATACCGCAGTGTTCGCTGTCACTCATCATAGAAGGATGGTGAGCCATGTCAGTAGACATCATTTGAATATTCATCAACGGCTCACTGTTCGCCACACTAGATACCAATAGTACTAGCGTCGTGAAGAGAGTTAACCAGATTGTATGCAGCGATTTTAAGTGCATACCCTTTCCCATGTGTTTGATGAAAATGATGAAAACCCTTCGATTCTAAAGGTTAACCTAAGGGTAAGGTCAATCATTTATTACTCTTATTTTCAAAATAGTCCAACCCTACAGTTTTCGCACTTTCGAGGGAGTAAAACGTTTGTTAAATACCGAGTGTTGAAAGTTAGCGAAAGAAGCCCTCGCTTTTTATGACACGTGAAAAATGTGGTTTATAAGTTTTACATCACACTAACTTGTCTTACAAATGATTATCCTTATAGAATGCATGGTTTTACTTGTGCAGATTTGGATTTGCTTTGCTGCGGGGGTTGCATGATAGAAATTGTCATCGATGGAAAATATAGAATTGTAGAAGAGGGTCTAACCCTTTTAGAAGCAGCAAAAGTGTGTGGGGTCGAGATCCCATCGCTGTGCGGAATGAACAAAAGTAATGAAAAAGTACCGTGTGACTTGTGTGTGGTTGAAGTCGAAAGCGGCGGTACTAAGCGTGCGTGTGAACTTGAAGTTTACCGGGGCCTTAATGTGGTCACGCAATCAGAACAATTAAGCGAGCACCGCAGAAAAGCACTCAACCGCATCATGACGGACCATTACGCCGATTGTGAAGCGCCATGTAAAACCGCGTGTCCAGCGGGCGTTGATATCCAATCGTACCTTTATCACATCGCACAGAACGATCATCAAAAAGCGATTGAAGTGATTAAGCGTACGCTTCCTATGCCGCTATCGATTGGTCGTGTGTGCCCGGCATTTTGTGAGAGTGAATGTCGCCGCTCGTTAGTCGATGAGCCTATTGCAATTCGTCAGCTAAAACGTCATGCCGCGGATGCGGATTTGTCTGCGCATGAAGCCTATGTACCAGAAAAGAAACCAAGTAAAGGGTTGAACATTGCCGTCGTCGGCAGTGGTCCTGGTGGTCTAACGGCTGGCTACTACCTATCGAACGAAGGCTATGACGTTACGGTCTTTGAATCCATGCCAAAAGCGGGCGGTTGGTTGCGTTACGGTATTCCTGAATACCGTTTGCCAAAAGACATTCTCGATAAAGAAATCGAACTGATGTGCCGTAATGGCATGCAAGTTCACACTAATCAAAAGCTGGGTGTGGATTTCACGCTTTCTCAATTGAGCGAAGAATACGATGCGGTGTGTTTAGCTGTCGGCGCGTCTCAAGCGGTTGAAATGCATTACACAGGCAGTGACCTTGAAGGTTGCTACTTAGGCGTTGATTACCTTAAAGATTACGTCACTGAGCAAAACTATGTAACGGGTCAGAAAGTCGCGGTGATCGGTGGTGGTAACACGGCAATTGACTGTGCTCGTACTGCGCGTCGTGCTGGTGCAGACACCACGTTGATTTACCGTCGTACCCGTGACGAAATGCCGGCAGAAGACTACGAGATTGTCGAAGCGGAACACGAAGGGGTGAAATTCCACTTCTTAACCAACCCGGCAGAAAACCTTGCCGATGAAACCGGACGCGTGAATGCGATTCGTCTAGAACGCATGGCGTTGGGTGAGCCGGATGCATCTGGTCGTCGCAGCCCTAAACCAACCGGCGAGTTCTTCACCGAAGAGTTCGACACCGTGATTGCGGCAGTATCGCAAAAGCCAGATCTGAGCTTCCTCGAAGGCGAAGATTTGTCGATTCCGCTTACGCGTTGGAACACCTCTGATGCCGATGAAAAGACCATGCACACCGGCACGGGCAATATCTTCAGTATTGGTGATTTCCGCCGTGGTCCAGCAACGGCAGTTGAAGCGGTGGGTGATGGCCGCGTTGCGGCAAAAGCGATTGACCTGTTTTTGAATGGTGATATGGCGGATATGCCAAAGGCAGCGTTCAACTCGCGTAAAGAGAAGAAGCTCTCTCAAGTCGATCCGCTTCACTTCGAGAACATCCAGAAAGTCGCTCGCTCTATCATGCCTGAGCTGACTCCAGCACAACGCGAGCAAAGCTTCGCTGAAGTGGAGTTGGGCTTTGATAACGAAGAAGCGATGAAGGAAGCGGCGCGCTGCCTTGAATGTGGCTGTCAGGCAAATACCGATTGTGCGCTGCGTGATTACTCCACCGAATATGAAGCTGAGCAAAGCTTTGACTTCTCCTTACAGATTAAATCGCATCAAGATTGGTTAGATCTTCGTGCGAAAGACTTGCGTCATAAGTACGAAGTTGACCGTAGCTCTGAGTTTATTGAGTTTGATGCCAACCGCTGTATTAGCTGTGGTCAGTGTATCCAAGCGTGTCGTGACAAAGCCGTGCACGGCGTACTGAACTTTGTGTGCGACAAACAAGGTCGTCCTGCATTACGTCCTGACGACCGTCCACACTTTGGAAGTAACAAGAATGGCTTAACCCTAATGGGCGATTCGAACTGCGTGCAATGTGGCGCGTGCGTTCAAGTGTGTCCAACGGGCGCGATGGTCGATAGTCGTGACCGCTCACAGGGTCGTACTGAAGATCTGAAAGCGGTCGACACCATTTGTACGTACTGTGGTGTGGGTTGTAAGTTGACTATGTTCGTGGACGAAGCAACCAATACGATTCGTTACGTGAAGGGCGGTGACTCGCCAGTGAACCAAGGCATGCTGTGTGTGAAAGGGCGCTTTGGTTTTGATTTCATCGGCAGTGAAGAGCGTCTTACCACGCCTTTGATTCGTAAAGACGGTTGGTTGCAGCCTGCAAGTTGGGAAGAGGCGATTCAACTGATTGCGAGCAAGTTCTCTGGCATCAAGCAAGATTTTGGCAGCAACGCATTGGCGGGTTTCTCTTCAGCGAAAACCACCAACGAAGACAACTACGCGTTCCAAAAATTTGTCCGTCGTGAACTGGGCACCAATAACGTCGACCACTGTGCGCGTTTGTGCCACGCATCGAGTGTAACCGGTCTTGAGGCGTCACTGGGTAGTGGTGCAATGACCAACGACATTCCAAGCATTAAGCACTCGGATGTGATCTTTATTATTGGTTCGGATACCACATCGGCGCACCCGATCATCGCTTCACACATCAAACAAGCAATTCGTCACCACGGCGCTCGTTTGATTGTGGCTGACCCGAAACGTGTCGATATGGCAGAGCATGCTGAGTTGTACATGGCGCACCGTCCGGGTACGGATGTGATGCTCCTAAATGGCGTCATGCAGCAGATCATCAAGAACGGTTGGTACGATCAAGAGTACATCGAAGAACGTGTCGACGGCTTTGATACCTTGCTGCAAGAAGTAATGTCGCCAGCTTACAACCTCGATAAAGTGGAGTTGGTTACGGGCGTTAAAGCTGAAGACATTCAAGCAATGGCGCGTATGATTGGCACGGCAGATCGTACCGCTGTTTACTACTCAATGGGTATTACTCAGCACACGACAGGTCATGACAACGTGCGTTCTATCGCTAACCTGCAATTGCTGTGTGGCAACATCGGTATTGAAGGTGGTGGTATCAACCCGCTACGTGGTCAATCAAACGTGCAAGGCGCGTGTGATATGGGCGCGTTGCCAAACAGTTTCCCGGGCTACCAAAAGGTATACAACCCAATTGTGCGTCAGAAGTTTGCGATTGAATGGAACGCACCAAATCTGCCTTCTGAGCAAGGTCTAACCCTGACAGAAATCATTGATGCGGCTTGCCATCGTGACGTTCGTGGTATGTACATCATGGGTGAGAACCCAGTGTTGAGTGACCCGAACCAAGCGCATGTGATTGAAGGTTTAGAAACGCTCGACTTCTTGGTGGTTCAAGACATCTTCCTAACGGAGACTGCACAATACGCGGATGTGGTTCTGCCTTCTTGCTCGTTTGCTGAGAAAGCGGGTCACTTCACCAATACGGAGCGTCGTGTTCAACGCGTGAATCCGGTCGTAACGGCACCGGGTGAAGCGAAAGAAGATTGGTGGATTATCCAAGAGATCGCCAATGCAATGGGCAGTGATTGGGATTACCACTGCGTGTCTGATATCACTAATGAAATCGCACGAGTGACACCTCAATACGCGGGTCTTCGTTGGGATGCCATTACGCCAAACGGTGTGCAATGGCCGAGCAACAAGAACAACCCTGCGGGTACTCGCATCATGCACCAAACCCAGTTTACTCGTGGTAAAGGGCAAATGGTGGGTGTACCGTTCCGTTATGCGGCTGAGCTGCCAGATGAAGAGTACCCACTTGTGTTAACGACGGGTCGCGTACTTGAGCAGTTCCATACTGGAACCATGACGCGCAAAACCAAAGGGTTGGATAATCTTGCTGGCCCTCGTGCGATGGTGAGCGTGGAAGACGCAGAAGCGTTAGGTATCAGTAATGGTCAGCGTCTGACGGTATCTACACGTCGCGGGAGCATTGAGATTGATGCCTTTGTGACTAAGCGTATTCAAAAAGGAGTGGTGTTCATTCCATTCCACTTTGTTGAATCGCCAGTCAACCGTCTAACGACAACAGCGACTGATCCGCATGCGAAGATCCCTGAGTTCAAGGTCGCTGCGGTTAAAGTGGAAGTGAGCGAAAAGACAACGCAGACAGAGTCTCTCGAAGATAGTTACCAACACGTTTAAATTCGGCGAGTCACGTTGTTGTGGGCACTGACAATTTGAGCCTAGTTGATGGGCGGATAATCTACTCTTGATTTCCGCTCTCACTACATTCACTCGGATTGTCTTTTTCTTCAAACTCCTTTTACTTTTCTGTTATCACCGCGCTCCGGTTAGTTTTCCTTTCTTACTTCTTACTTCTTACTTCTTACTTCTTACTGTCTCTATGGCGTATTTTTGTTCAAGCCCATGATGAGAGTGCAATAAAGTTTGTTGTTGAGCTTGTCATAGAATTGACTGTCTCTGACTGTCCTCTGTTATTTGGGCAAGTTCTATAACCTAAACTTTGCTCGCTTCCTATACTGAATTAACGAAGCAAGATTTTTATAACAACAAGAGGAAGCTTGTATGACAAGAACAACCTCATTTGCACTCGTTTTATTACTTATGTGCGCATACTTTGGTTACAACCGTTATTATGTATACCCCCAGCAGTTGGAAACACAGGCGAAGTCCATGCTAATACAAATGGCAAATCGCGAAGAGTGGGTAGATGTGTTTGAGATGATGAATCGCGTAGACGCGCATAAGGGCCATTTGGAACTTGTTGCTGACGTGACATCCTCTGATGGTCAGCGTGCGTACAGTGAAGGTATTATCACGTACACGGATCGCGAAGGCGTTGTCTGTAAACAGGTAGTGTTCAACTTTAAAATAAACTCTTTGAAAAACTACAATATTTCCGATTTACGAGATTGTTCCTACGGTGAGTACTATTAATATTGTCTGAGAGTTGAGCTCGATAGCACAGTGTATGAATACACAAACAAAAAATAGCCCTTCGTTGGGGCTATTTTTGTTTTTAAGGAATGAACGCAATATCGTGGGATTAGTCGAGTGATTTTTTGAAGCGAAATGAAGCGACAATAAGGCCGATAACAGTGAATCCAAGTAACCAGACTGTATCTCGCCATAGCTCCATTAAATCTGCACCACGCAACACCACACCACGAATAATGCGCATAAAGTGAGTGGCAGGCAGGGCTTCTGAGATCCATTGTGCCGCGACGGGCATTCCTTCATAAGGGAACATAAATCCGGACAGAAGAATCGATGGCAAAAGAATAAACACCGTCATCTGCATGGCCTGAAGCTGTGTCGTCGCAATGGTGGATATCACCAAACCTAAGGTTAAACTCGCGGCGATAAACAGCAGCGTGCCAAACAGTATCTGACTAATGGCGCCGTTTATTGGCACGCCAAATATCCAGTGCCCCAATCCTAAAATGATAAACACCTGAATCAGACCAACAAAGATATACGGAATGATCTTCGCCACCATGAGTTCGATGGAGTGAATTGGCGTAGTAATCAGTAACTCTAAATTGCCGCGTTCTCGTTCTCGAACAATGGCTGCACTGGTGAACAAGATCATCGTCATGGTCAGAATCACGCCCAATAAACCAGGGACAATGTTCACCGCCGAGCGCCGACTCGGGTTGTAATACAGCGCAACTTCAAAGGTTTTGGTTGGGGCAGGGCGTATCTCAAAATCAAAATCCGTTAACGGCATGGTTTGTAGCGAGAGAATCGCAGAGCTGATCATGGTGTCTGAACCATCCACAATCCACTGTCCAAGCTCTCGACCTTGCACCATACGTTGGGTTAGGTCGCTAGGTAGAATTAAAGCCGCTCGCACCAAACCGTCTTGAATGGCTTGCTCGGCTTCTGAAGCGGTAGCAAAGGTTTCAACCACATCGACCACTTGCGTTACTTTAACGGACTCGGTAATCACGCGCCCGGCGGTACTGCCACTTTGATCAACGACACCAACGGGGATGTTACGAATATCCGTATTAATAGCGAAGCCGAACAGCAGAAGCTGAATTAGCGGGATCATCACGACCATGCCAAAGGTAATGCGGTCACGTGAAAGCTGACGGATCTCTTTGATCATCACCGCTTTCATACGGGCAATAGATTTCATCATTGGCGGCCTTCCCCCGTAACGCTGACAAACACATCTTCTAAGCTCGGGCGAGCAATGTTCATCTCGCAGCCCTCAAGCTCTGGAAAGGTTTGGGTTAACCATTCGATCGGTTGTTCGATGTGCTGGTGGATTAAAATGCGCAAGCGAATGCCGAGCTGTGCGGCTGAGCGTACCTCTTCGCGCTGAATGACTTTCTCTTTAAGCTCGCGTAAGTTATCCGCTTTGACTTCGACGATGTTAACGCCCATTTGCGCCATGAGCTCTTCTGGCTCACCATCGGCGCGGATTTCCCCGGCTTCCATAATGGCCAGACGATGACAGCGCTCTGCTTCGTCCATGTAGTGCGTTGTGACCAAAATTGTGGTGCCTTGGTCAGAGAGATCAAACAACTGCTCCCAGAAATCGCGTCGGTTCTCTGGGTCAACCGCAGATGTGGGTTCATCGAGAAACAACAGTTCTGGTTTGTGCATGGTGGCTGCGGCGAGAGACAAGCGTTGTTTCTGCCCGCCACTCATTCCGCCGACGCGCTGTTTACGTAGTTGGTCGAGACCGTAGGTGGATAGTTGTTCTTCGATGCGAGCTTTCAGAGCCTTGGTTTCCATACCAAAGATTTGTCCAATAAACTCAAGATTCTCTTGAACCGTCAGGTCATCATATAGGGAGAACTTTTGTGTCATGTAGCCAATCTTGAGGCGCAGAAGCTCAGATTGTTTTGGGATCTCTAGCCCAAGCACGTCCACGTTGCCCTCACTTGGGCTAAGCAAGCCCGTCAGCACACGAATGGTTGTCGATTTACCGCAGCCGTTAGGACCAAGAAAACCATAAATACTGCCTTTGGGCACATTAAGCGTGATGTTGTTGATGGCGGTGAAGTCACCAAACTTCTTCACTACATTTTCAGCTTGAATAGCGTATTCGGTCATTGGCTTACTCCACCAAATCCACTTGCGCTGGAATACCTGAAGGCAAGGATTGCGCTGAGTCTTGAAGGTCGACTTCTGCTAGGTACATCAAACGCGAGCGTTCTTCCTCGGTGAGCGCGAAATAAGGCGTGAATGAAGGTTCAGTCGCTACCCAACGAACGGTGCCACTATATGGTTGCTCAACGCCATCTACATGCACGTTAACCGTTTTACCCGGCACAAAGTTGACTCGATAATTGGCAGGAACATAAACACGGGCGTATGGGACGCGGCTCGCTTGAATTACTGCAACAATGCCATTGACAGGAACGCGTTCACCAAGGTTAAACGGTAGGTTATCTAACAAGCCATCTCGCGTGGCCGTGATGGTGAGTTCTGCCAGCTTTTGTTCTTGCAGTGCTACATCGGCTTTTGCAGCCATGAGTGCGGCTTTCGCTTGTTCAATATCTTCAGGACGAGAGCCAGCGGTCAGTTTGCTGAACTCTTCTTGTGAGGAGTCTAGCTCTGCACGGGCAGAATCTCTGGCTGCTAAAGCGGTGTCTTTTTCTGATTGACTGATGAGTTTCTTGCGAACTAACTCCGCTTTACGTTGGTAGTTCTTTTGCGCTTCAACCAATTGAGCTTCCGCTCTGGCAACGCGTGCTTGCGCTGCTGCAATGTCTTCTGGTCGCTCACCATTGGTCAATTTTAAAAGATAAGCGTCAGCCTTGGCTTGTTCAGCTACGGCGTGAGCTAAAACGGCTTCTTGGTTCTTTGTATCGAGCTGAACCAGCACTTCTCCTTCGGTGACTTGGCTGCCTTCCTTAATGGGTAGGGCACGAATTATCTCGCTAGAGGTGGCAGTGAAGGTTACGCGGTCACGTTCTAATGTGCCAAGGGCTTGCTGTCCGTCATCTTTGGAACAGGCAGTTACAAGAGTCAGGGCTAGGGTGCCAAGAATGATTCGCTTCATCATGCGACGCTTCCTCTAAGAAGGTGAGCTCGAACTCGTATCAAGCTATAGAAGAGTATGGGACTGCATTCAGTGTAACGTGAGTCAGTTTTGTCCGGCTAGGAAGTTAATTCCTTCAATATTCATCAATTGATTAATTATTGAAACTGGCTTTATCCTGCTGAAGCCGTGCTTTACTTGGCTCTTTTAAGTTGATTACATGAATATCATTTAAACAAAAATCTTGCCTTTCATGTAGAGCACGCCGTCGCCAGATACTCTTACTTGTTCGCCAGTAACTTCACAATGCAAAATTCCTCCGCGCTGAGAAGCTTGATAAGCAACCAGTGATGTTTTGCCTAATTCTTCTGCCCAGAATGGTGCTAATCCAGCGTGAATCGAGCCGGTTACGGGGTCTTCGTCGCCACCATTTGCAGGCCAAAAGTAACGCGATACAAAGTCTTGCTGATCGCCTTTCGCAGTAACGACCAGATCGTAAGGAGCGAGTGTTTTCAGAAGTTCGGAACGGTATTGAACCTCAAGTACCTTCTGTTGGCTGTCGACCACCACGAAATACGCTTGAGGGCTAAGCAGTACGCGTTCCACATCGCAACTTAAGCCTTCAATTAATGCCGAGGGAATATCAGAAACGGCTTTTGGAGGACGAGCAGGGAACGTCATCTCGATCTTACCTTGCGCATTCTTCTCTACAGTGAGCGTTCCTACTTCCAGTGTATGAAATTCAATCGTGCCATTAATGCCAAACTCATCAAACAGAACTAACGAAGAGGCCAGTGTTGCGTGTCCACAGAAATCGATTTCAGTAATCGGAGAGAACCAACGAATCTCATATCGGTTTGCGCCAATGGATTTTAGAAAAGCCGTTTCCGACAAGTTGTTTTCTGTCGCGATATTTTGCATCAATTCTGGGGCTAGCCATTCCTCTAACGGTATCACCGCTGCTGAGTTGCCTTTGAATTGCGTATCGGTGAAGGCGTCCACCACGTAGATATCCAATTCCATTTTCCTTCCTTATTCCGTGAGCGATTAATTAGCATAAACCAAGTGCAATTAAGAGAGTAAGAAGTTTGTGTTAGAATCTTAAAGTGTCAAAATTATAGATTATTTTGTGTTTTTTGATACTTGCTGAAAAGGATTCGGACTACTGGGTATTTAGACTAGTGTTGAATTCATTGAAAGGAAGAAAAACATGAAAGCGATCTACAGGTCAGTTTTGGTATTGAGTGTTTTTGCGGTCGGTTCTGCCCATGCATTTTAACTCGTGAGTAGAGATATTCAAGAAGGCCACCCGATGGCGAAGACATTTGAATACTCTGGTTGGGGATGTGATGGCGGGAATCAATCACCACAATTGATGTGGAAAGAAGCTCCAAAGGGCACAAAAAGTTTTGCGATCACCGTGTATGACCCCGATGCACCAACAGGCAGTGGTTTTTGGCATTGGATAGCGTTTAATATTCCATCCACCGTTAGCGAGCTGCCTCGAGGCATTGATATGAACAAGTTAGGCGGCAAAGAATCTCGTATTGACTACGGCACAACGGGGTTCGGCGGCGCGTGTCCTCCAAAGAATGATGGGATGCATCGTTACCAGTTTACGGTGTGGGCATTGCCAACTGAAGAACTGAATTTGGATGAAAACACGCCACCAGCCATTGTAGGGTTTACTTTGAATAGTGTTGCTTTGGGTAAAGCGACATTAACCACGACTTACACGCGATAATTGAATATAAGGGGAGAGAATGGGTCACCAATATCAGGTTACGCTGTTTCGTGCGGAGCAGCAGCAGAAGCTTCGTAATGTCAGGGTTCACTCCCCAAGCCTTATTCAGATTGTTAAGGGGAGTAAACATCTTTTCTGGAAAGACGAAGTACTCGACATCCATCATCCAAATATCATGCTTTGTGAAGCAAATGCATCCCTAAATTTTGAAAATCTTCCTCTACAAGGGCGATTTCTTTCTCGAATGTTCAGTTTTCACTGTGTGCCTAGCGATGAAATGTTGGAGCTAAGCATGAGCAACGCATTAGGAAACTATGTACCCGTTGTTGAGATAGATAAAGCATTGCAAGCGACGTTAAATGCTTTGTTTTCGTTTGAGCGGGAAAGCTTAAGTGAAGCGACACAACGCTATTGGATTATGGGTCTATATCAGCAGCTAGCTGAGAGAGGGTTATTACATCGGTTGTTCTCGAGTTCACATATCTCTTTTAGTCAGAAACTTAGTCGTTACTTATCGCGCTCTCCAGGGGAGGAGCATCCATTAGACATGGTCGCGGGGCACTTTGCTATGAGCCGAGCAACATTGATACGCAAACTGAAACAAGAAGGTACCCAGTATCGTGAAGTATTGGCAGAAGTGCGCTTAAATCACGCACTTTACTTGATGCAAAATGGCTCGTATAACGTTGCTATGCTCGCACAGTTGTGTGGTTATCAGTCAGAGGGGCGTTTTAGCCAACGCTTTAAAAGTAAGTTCGGCCTAACGCCCAGCGAGTATATTAAAACGGTAGTGAGTTAATGTTTTACCGCTTTTGTATTTTTTGTGCTTTTTAGGTTAGCCATAATATTTGGCTTTCATTCGCAATGCTACGTTCACCAAAGCAATCAATACAGGCACTTCGATCAGTGGACCAATGACACCAGCAAAAGCTTGGTCTGAGTTTAGGCCAAACACCGCGATAGAAACCGCAATTGCCAATTCAAAGTTGTTGCCCGTTGCCGTGAAAGCAATCGACGCATTTTTGTCGTAGTCGATGCCCATTTTCTTACCAACGAAGAAGCTGACAAAGAACATCAACACGAAGTAGATAGCCAGTGGAATTGCTACACGGAATACATCCATTGGCAGTTCAAGAATCATTTCACCTTTCAAGCTGAACATCAGTACGATGGTCGCAAGCAGGGCGATAAGCGTAATTGGTGAAATGCGTGGGATGAACACGTCGTTGTACCATTGTTCACCTTTCGCAGCGACCAGCCATTTGCGGCTTAGGAAGCCCGCTAGGAATGGGATCCCAAGGTAAATCAGAACACTTTCCGCGATGTCCATCATCGAGATTTCAACCACGAAACCTTCGTAACCAAAGACTGGTGGCAACACAGTGATGAACAACCATGCCATCACACTGTAAGTCACGATTTGGAAAGCGCTGTTTAGTGCAACTAGGGCTGCGCCGTATTCTTTGTTACCGCCACCGATATCGTTCCAGACAAGCACCATCGCAATACAACGAGCAAGACCGATCAGAATGATACCAACCATGTAACCCGGATGATCACCTAGGAAAGTCAATGCAAGGATGAACATCAAAATAGGGCCGACAATCCAGTTCATGACCAAAGACAGCGTGATCGCTTTTTTGTCTTTCGTCACTGTACCTAGCAGGTTGTAGTTCACCTTTGCGAGTGGCGGGTACATCATCAAAATCAAACCAATCGCTAGCGGTACGTTTGTGCTACCAACTGACATTGACTCGTTCCACTCAGCAACTTGAGGGAATGCTGCGCCAATGCCTACACCGATTGCCATTGCAACAAAAATCCACACCGTTAGGTAACGGTCCAAGAAGCTCATTTTGTCGCTGGCACTATTTAAAACTTGAGTAGTCATAGTGTTCTCTTATTCGTTTATCGTCGAAAGACGATAGTTAAAGGTATAGTTTATCTCTGCACGCCTGACCAGCGTGCAAAGGGAATTAATCAAATAACTTGGAAAATCCTAGATTGAACTGATCAAACGCGTCGCGTTGAATGCGGTAACACACCTTAGGTGGGTTTGGCTCGGCGCTGATAAAGCCAGCTTGCTTTAGAATGCGCAAGTGCTCGGAAACAGTAGATTGCGCAAGACCGAGTTCAGAAACCAAATCACTGTTCAAACAACCTCCCATGGTATCGAGCGTGTGCAGGATATGCAGAATGCGCAAACGTGCTGGATGTGACAAAGCTTTTGCTTGTGCTGCTAGAGTTTGTTCTTTCTCGAGCTGTTGTTGTGTTGTCTGAAAAACAACTTCGCACGTGTCGTTGCACTTATCACTCATTCGCTGGCCTTAATAGTTAATCGTCGAATTGCGATAAAGTGTACGCCTGCTCTGTGGAAGATGCAACAAATCGATGAAAAAATTAATCGGGAAATAACGATGAATAAAAATTTGAAAAAATATCTCTTTTAAAAACAGTAATATAATCAAAATTCAAGTAGGTTACTAAAAGTTAACTAATTGCACTATATTTCTAGGTTACCATAATAAACCACATCCGACGCACAATGGTTATTGCGTCATCTTGTGAACTTATTTAAAGGTAATCCCATGAGCAACGTACTGATCATCAACGCACACGAACCATCACCATACTCAGAAGGTCGTCTAAACGCTTCTCTTGTCGACAAAGCACAGACGCTTCTGCAAGCAAAAGGCCATGAGGTTCGCGTTGTGACAATGCAAGATGAGATCAACGTAGATGAGCAACTCGCACACTTTGAATGGGCTGATCGCGTGATCATCCAAAGCCCAATCAACTGGATGTCTGTGCCTTGGTCATTCAAAAAATACATGGACGACGTGTTTACTGCGGGTATGGGCGGCGCACTGTGTGCATTTGATGGCCGTAGCGCAGAAGAACCAAAGAAAAACTATGGTACAGGCGGTACTCAAACCAACAGCAAATACATGCTGTCACTGACATTCAACGCGCCAGAAGAATCGTTTGATGATGAGAACGAATACCTATTCCAAGGTAAAGGCGTGGACGATTTGATGTTCCACATGCACGCTAATTTCCGCTTCTTTGGTATGTCAGCACTGCCTACATTCGCTTGTTACGACGTGATGAAGAACGCAGATATCGAAAACGATTTTGTTCGTTTCGAAGCGCACATTAACGAAAACTTCTAATCCTTTTAGAAAGATAGTGCGAACTGAATGATGAATTGAGATGGACTGCTGCATGCGGTCCATTTTTATTTGTTTGCGGCGAGGTGACGTTTTTATTACTCTAAAGCACTAAATGTATCTAGCTTACTTTTCGTTACCTAGATTAGGTGCGTATCTTGAGGTGTATTGTGGAAAGCAGAATCAGTGTAGATAGCAAAGGTCGTAAGTCAGTGGCGAACGTATGTGCAGAGCCATGTGCTATCGAGAAAGGGATGCGTCTAATTGGTGGTAAATGGAAAGGCTCTTTGATTTTTCATTTGAAAGACGGCCCAGTTCGCTTCAATGACTTAGCTCGCATGCTAGGCGGCGCAAGCAAAAAGATGATTGACCAACGCCTTAAAGAGCTAGAAGCGGAAGGTATGGTGGTGCGCAAAGTGATCAGCGATCGCCCAATTGCAGTCAGCTATGAGCTAACAGAGTTCGGCCGTACCGCACTTAAGATTCTTGATGATTTGCGAATTTGGTCTGAAAAGCATCAAATTGAGCTTCGTTAAGACCAAAGTAGTTAATCGCAAACGTCACTCTCTTTTGAAAGCTGATTAACAATACATCGCCGTTTATACCCAAGTAACTTAGATGTGCTTCATTCAAATCGTAATTTGTTTCGTAAAACAACGTACTCTTTCGAGTCAGGCATATCGAAGCTACTTGAGCATAATCGTACTTTTTAAGTTTTTGATTTTTAGTTATTATTTTATCATACTTAATAAGTTGTAGAATAAATCACTCACTTCAGTTGAATTTAAAAAAGCACTATTTAATTCCAGTTTCTTTTCAAAATCGGAATATTTATCGAAATCCTCTTTCTCAACTAAACCTATTGGTGAGTTTTCGTTAACGTGGCTTTCATATTTTTTGATGGTATATAATTTAGATTTTTCGTCAAAATATTGAATTATCTTAATGTTAACGTCAGGTCTCTCCGTATTATACGTGATCGTAATTTTTTCATAATCTTTATTAATCGGAGTCGTAAGCCCTGTAGGGTAGATGATTTTAAACCCATTAATGTCATTCTTCTTCGTGCTTTTATAATGTTTTGAGTATGAAAAGTTTTCAATTGCACTTTTAGTGACGATAATTGACTCACCTTTCTTTAAACCGTATTCGGTACATTCATAATCATCGACAACCGTAGAATTTCTTGTCTTTTCAATCAGGTAGGACATGCTTGCAGATGTCCCTCCGTGTTCCAGTTTTTGTTGGTTTACAGAACAATAGAAATGACCTTTGTCTACCGTCATTGCGTTGACTTGTTCCGGATTTGAAATGGTGGGATGTATATCTTTTGCTGGATCGTTGTCGCTTCCTCCTGAACCGCATCCAACTAATCCGATACAAACGGCTATATAAAGCAAAGAGATTTTATTCATACTGTATTTCTCAATTAAGATGTGTGATTGCAAATAACGATTAATTACATTTTTATAAAGTGAAATGTTTTTTATTTTTAATTGAACGGTGTTTTATTGGTAATTTAATCGTTTGATTTTATTTTGTCTCTTACGGTATCTATGTTTTCATTTATGGTATGAATTATTAGATTTGCACAATTGTGAGTTGCAATAGGATAATAATCGCTAGCCAACTACTTGTGTAGGTACCGTTATGATTTATATATTCGTTAAGTCTAAGTTTTTAGTCTTAATTTCATGTATTTATCGTGAAAGTGACTTAGAAGTAAACAACTAACGTTGTTTGAGGGGAGCCTGGGCTTCACTGATCTTGTTTTTCATCAAGGCGTTGTATAATGAACAAGGACTCTATTTCCAACTTGTTGATACATATCAGATCTCACGGATCTGATATGCATTCCAAGTTATTCTCACTAAGGCAAGAATCCTAGCTTATTTAAGGATAGAAAGTTTACTTGGGTGTAGAAGATATTAGTAATCCAATGTGCCACGGATAGGGTAGTTATTGTTTGGATCGCGAATCCATGCCAATCCGCGTGATAGTGCGCCAAGCTCAGGGCGAACAAACGGGTTGTTTGAAATATCCACCACGTGTAAGTCGCCGTGTTCATTCACCACAAACAGACCTGGTTCTGCGAAATTATGATCGGTTTCCTGTTCAGATCGAGGAATAGATACATACAAGCCTAGCGTTTTCATTTGTTCTTCGGTCAGGCCGTAAGCGATAGGGAAGCTGATTTCGAGTTTCTCTAGATGCCCCTCTAGCTGTGCTTTTGAATCGCCAGAAACGGCAAGAATATCGACGCCAGCATCAGCGAAAGCCTGTTTGTAACTCTCAAGCTCGTTGAGGTACTTAGTACAAAGAGGGCAGTGTTTACCACGATAAACGAATACTGCTTGCCAAGTCGCATCACCTTGCGGCTGACCCAACGTTACGCTTGAACCATCTAGCAAAGTGGCTTGAAGATGAGGGAAGCTGTCGCCCGCTTTAAGTTTCACTGAAGTTGCCATATTGACTCCCGAATTGGTGGTGTATATCCATGAATGCCCCTTTCTCAACAAAGCGATTGGGGGATGAGACTTCAATGTAGACTCTGTTTTGCGGTGTTTCAACTAGTTAACTTTTAGTAACCTGCAATAAGGTATTGGAGTGCAAAAGATGAAAAAGCAGAACTTAAGATACAACGAAGTGGGGGTGTAGTATCAGGAGCTAAGTTCTGCTTGAGGTTAGGCTATGACCACTGGAACATATCGTTAAGATAAACCAGAGTCATCACTTCTATTTTATTACTCGATAGAGCTAGGCGTTGCTGAAAAAAGTACGCCATCATTGGCTTCTTCATTTTTTCCTCCTTTAGCTGACGAGTAAATTATGTGTATAAAAGGGGATATAAAAAAGAGAGTGCTTTTGTTGGCTTTTTTCCTAATAACGTAAATATATGGGGCTTTAAAGCCGAATTTGTAGGTTAATTGTGGAAAAGGGGAACAGATAATTAGGAAGTTTTCTTATTTTATTACCGCCAACTTAAGTAAACTATTCCTATCCACAAACTTCACAGATCTAAGGTTGATTCAGTGTCTGATCTCAATTTGTTTCGCTATTACCAACGATTACTCTCGTTTAGCGTTGGTGATGAAACAAAAACCACGTTACAGGACATTGCCGACATCATGTTCACTTCTTCTCGGCATGCTCGTAGCTTGCTAACGCAGATGCAGCAGAAGGCGTGGTTGAGCTGGCACCCGAAAGCTGGGCGGAACCAACGATCGACTCTTATTCTGAATATGGAGTTAGACGTTTTAAAAGAGAGCTTGGCTCTTGAACGTATCAAGTTAGGCAAGTATGAAAAAGCACTGGCGATATTAGATGAAGACGAAATGGCATTTGGCCGTTTGTTAAAAACAACGTCTGGTGCTTCTGTGCAAGAAGGACAGCTCAATATTCAATTAACCTATAAGCGAATGTTTGAGCGCGTCGTCCCACATCAACTTCAGCGTAGCAGCGAACGTTTCTTATTAAGGCAAATCTATTGTTGCTTAGTTTCGAGTGATAACAATGGGAAAGTGCAACCAGAACTCGCACATCACTGGCGTTATGACGAAGACACCTATGAATGGACTTTCTACCTTCGTCCAGGTCTGACTTTTCATAATGGTAATTCCATTGATGCAGAAACAGTGGTTAGCTTGTTTGCAAAGTTGAGTTCACTACAGTATTACGAAAAAGAGTTGGCACATGTTGCTAACATTACTGCGCCAACGCCATCGAAGGTTGTTTTTAAGCTTAATCGAGCTGACTTGGGCTTTGCTGGACTTATTTCTGGTGTGAAATACGGCATTCAACCAGTAAGCCAAGTTAACGTAGCGAATAACAAGCTGGTGGTCGGAAGTGGCCCATTCTCTGTTGTCGAGCACAATGAAAGTCGTTTAAAACTGCAAGCATTTAATGGTTACTATGCATGTAGAGTTCTAACGGATTTGGTGACTATCTGGATTGTTAATGACGAGCAAATGGAGAACCCGTCATTGGCAGCAAATACGTTGCAAAGGGATGCTTCGCCCGAGGAGGATTTGTGTGGACACTATATGTCGACGCAAAACCGAGAAAACTCATCGGCGAGCAAGCGTAGTCGAATAGAAGATGGTTGCTTATTCGCCTTATTTAATCAGCACGCTAAGCACAAACTCTCTTTAGCGCAGCGCCGTTATACTAGTGAGCTAATTCAACCTGAGCACTTGGCCGAAGTGATGCGCCGCGAGAATATTGTATTTGGGAGTATACCCGCTTATAACCTGCTACCAGGTTGGAAGCCAGTGCTCCGTCCGTTTAGTGAGCCGCTTAAGTTACCTAAACACATTACGATAGCCGGATATAACTATACCGCATTGCGTCGCTGTGCGCGGGCTATTTCTAATCGTTTGGCGAGTGTTGGCAGTAAAGTAGAAATTGTTATGTATTCCTACCGTGAGCTGAACGAGAAGGCTAAGAACGGTGAGCTAAATGAGACGATGGTCGTGACGAACATAAACCTAGATGATAATCGTCATGCCTCAGCGTTCACGAACTTCTTCAGCAACGCTGTGCTATTCCACACTTTGGGAGAAAAGAACGCACAATGGTTAGATGAACAACTACAGAGAGTCAGATCTTTCGTTCCACTTGAGGACTACCTTAATGCATTGGAGCCAATTGCATCGACGTTGATCAGCGAGTATTGGATTGCACCCATGTTCCACCATACACAAACTTTGCGTTTCCAAGGTGTTTTAGAAGACGTCGCTCTTACTAACTGGGGTTGGCCAGATATTCGCTCGGTGTGGTCTGCGGATTAACTGCCTTAGTTATATAGCAAAGTGCTGCTTCACGAATTCAATGAAGGCTCTGGTTTTCGCCGATTGATAGATGAGCTGCGGATACACCAAGTACACCGCGTTGTGCTGGTGGTCGGTTTCTTCCGATAAAACCTGCACTAGACGGCCGTGCTCAACGTCTTGTTCGACAAAGTAACTTGCTAACCGAGCAATGCCATTGCCAGACAGGGCTGATTCTTTGAGTAAGCGGTTTTCATTGCTTGAAAGCCAACCTTGGGTTTGAACTGTTCCCGTTTTTAACGGCCACTCTTTTTGATGCAATGTGGTTAAGCATTGATGCTCTTGTAAATCATCTAATGTCTCCGGCGTACCTTCTTCTTGCAGATACTGAGGAGAGGCAACCAGCCAGTGGTGGTAGTCCAAAAGGTGATGCGCAATCATATTCTCTGGCGGCGTTCTTGTCGCTCGAAACGCAAAATCAACGCTGGTTTCTGTCAGATTAAACGCTTGATAGCTAGAAAGGATCTCGAACTCTACGTTTGGATGTAAAGCGCGAAACGCTACGCACAAATCATGCAGCACCGCTTCAGCAAACATCTTGGGAGCGGTAAGACGAATCAGACCGTCTATTTGTTCAGATCGCTGACTTAAACTCTTTTCCATTTCCATTACGCGGCGTTTGAGATCTTCCGCTTGTGCAAAGATCGATTCACCTTCTGCCGTCAATCTCACGCTGCGTGTGGTTCGAACAATCAAAGGCGTTGCGAGTTCCGATTCCAATCGCTTGATTTGTTCCGACAGGTAACTTTTAGAGATACCAAGTTGCTCTGCTGCTCTAGAAAAGTTGAGTGTTTGAGCCACTTCAGCAAACAGCATCAGTTTTTCGATTCTCTTATAATCTGCCATCTTTATTGCTCGCTTTAATTGTTCGGTAACGAGGATAATGAATTCGATTTTACGGTATTAAACTAATTTTTACGAACGGTAAGATGGTTCGAGTTAATTTAAGAAATTGAAGATGCAGAAATCGGAAAAGTGAGAATAACGATGAACAATCCAACACTACCGCTCGCCAAAACCTTACCTAACGTTAGCCGCTTGGTCTTCGGCTGTATGGGACTTGGAGGGGAGTGGAATCGCAACCCATTAACCGCCCAAGATGAAAACCAAGCTTATGCCGCTGTAGAGGCAGCATTAGAGGTTGGCATCAATCTCTTTGATCATGCGGATATCTACAAATTCGGTAAGGCTGAAGAAGTGTTTGGGCGCATCTTAGCCAATGACTCAACCTTACGAGAACGAATGTATCTGCAATCAAAGTGCGGCATCCGTCTAGGAGATGAGCAAGGTGTTAAGCAGTATGACTTCTCTGCCAAATGGGTGACGGCTTCTGTTGAGGGCATTCTTGAACGCCTTGGCGTGGAAAATCTTGATGTTTTGATGCTGCATCGTCCTGATCCTTTGGTTGAATTTGAAGAACTGGGCACAACGCTAAAAGCCCTGAAACAAGCTGGCAAAGTTAACCACTTCGGTGTTTCTAACATGAACAGTGCTCAAATTGACCTTCTTCAACAAGCAACGGGCGAAGTTGTTGTGGCGAACCAGTTGGAAATGAGTCTGGCTAAGTCTGACTTTATTAAGCAAGGCATGGGGCTTCCTTCGTCGGAATCTGACTACGTTGCGGGAACACTGGAACATGCCCGTAAGCATAATATCCAACTGCAAGCGTGGGGCAGTATGGCGCAAGGAAGATTCTCAGAGCGTGGTTTACATTCTGATGATCACAACACCAGACAGACGGCGGAGATGGTGATGGCGCTAGCAGCTGAATATGGCGTGTCGTCTGAGGCGATTGTTTTAGCCTTCCTAACGCGTCACCCAAACCAAATTCAGCCTGTTATTGGTACTGCAAACCCACAGCGTATTCGCGCTTGTGCTCAAGTAGAGAACGTCACGCTATCACGTAGCCATTGGTATGGCTTGTTCGAGAAAACCCTTGGTCATGAGATCCCGTAGGAGAGAAAAATGAAATACGTACAAGTTCAAACTCTGATTCAAACGGCATTGGAAATTGCGACTGCTCGCAAGCAGAACATTGCGGTTGCCGTGGTTGATACACATGGAGAATTGCTCGGTTTTGCCCGAATGGATGATGTGAGTGTGCAAGCAGGTTTGTTGGCACAGAACAAAGCTTACACCTCGGCTAGAGACCGTCAGCCTAGTGGCAATCTGGGCGCTTGGGCTCGTGAGACAGGTAAGCAGTTGAGTTATTGGACTGACCCGAAGATCACAGGCTTTATGGGTGGTGTGCCTATAGAACAAGAGGAGAAAGTCGTCGGTGCAATTGGCATTAGCGGTTTGGCTGAGCAAGATGATGAAGCACTTGCGATGGAAGTATTAAACGCGCGTTGAGTATAATGTTTATCAGTAGGTGTGATGCTTTGTCCAGCTTTGTACTCACTGTAGGGACTCAAGTTCACAGGCTTCGTCGAGTCACAATGCTATCTAATAGCCTGAAGTAAGCAGAAGTTGAAATCGCGAACTATGATTAATTTATTTGAAAGCTTTGAGGCCTAAATATGTTTCATAAGGTATTCGTTTCGCTATTTTTTGTTCTCCTCTCAGGCTGTGGTACGAGTGACAGCGCGTTAAAAGAGAGCGGTTATGATGAAGCTTATATCCAAGGCTTTCATGACGGTCGGCATAGTGGTATGCAAGAGGCAGGGAATGATTTTGAACACTATATTAAGGACGAAACAAGGTATCAAACCGACTCAGATTATCGGCAAGGCTGGGATGCTGGTGAGGTAGAGGGTAACAAGTTACAAAAGCAGGCGACCGCGATAGGACAAGGCATGATTGATAATTCATATGAAGAACGTGATGTCTTTGATCCTGATAAAGTGGCGAAAGATGCAATAAAAGGCGTTGATACATCGGAACTGAAAAGCCTAGAGTAACGGACTGATATAAAGAATAAAACTCGTCATTTGACGAGTTTTATTTTTGTCTAAACGATTCATGTTTCAACGCTCAACAGGGCATTCATCGTTTGGGTATGAGTAATGTCGTTAATCACCTTTCTTGTTCTTTTGTTCAAGGATTAACGATAACAGGCGAACGAGCAGGGACTGAGCTTCCGGTGAGAGCAATCGCGCCACGGCCGTTAAGTCATTTGCTGTGACATGCTGAACATCACGTACATCTAAAGCAATATCTAGGTCAGTCAAATGAAGCGAACGCAATATGGCACGATATTGTGAGAGTTTAAGATCGGACTCTCCGCGCTCGATCCTTTGATATGTTTTTACGCTCATTCCAGCGATGTTTGCCATTTGCTCACGGGAGAGGCCATTCGATTTTCGTCTTGCGATCAGTGCTTGAATTATAGGGTCTACCTGCATGTGCTCTCCTGAAAGGACAGTTTTGACCTAAACGGAGCAAGAAGTGGACCAGTTTAACCACCACATATTTACCTGCTTTGCAATCAGTATAAAAATAACTGTCTTATAAAAACGTAAATATTTTAGTCAGTTATTAACTCAATGGAAAAGTATCAATCATACAAATCAATAGAAACGAAAGCTTCTATTCGCAAAATGCAACGCATTTTAGATCATTTATTTAGTGAAATTGATCAGCAACATCGTGAGACTAAAGAGAATGTTGTGACACTGATTCAACAGTCACAACAGCGATTGATGAACTACAAAGAGCTTTACCTTCACAAAGAATCGATAAGTGAAGTAGAGCTGCGGATGGCGCATGAAAACATGAGTGAGACTGAGAAGCAGGTCGCCGATATGGGTATTCCAGTGTTAACTTATATCATTGGCGCGCTAGATAAAGCGTATTAACACAGTCGTAAAGTCGGGCGATACAAGATTTACGCAATTTCGATCAATTGATGACATCTAAAAGAAAGGATGCAAATGCTGGGGAACCACACCCAGCATTCGGACACTCATTTACCTATATTTTCGAACCGTAAATCAGTGTTTAGAGGTATGTGAACCGAACGTGTCGGTACGCAGCGAATAATAGCGATATTGTCCGATCTAGGCTACGTCCTCGGAATCTAACACCTTCACTTAAACTGTAAATTAATCTGTACACCCAGCCAAATTGAGCCATTGAGCACGTTCTTCCTTCTCTTTAAGCGATAAAAGACTAATTAGTGACGAAAAAAACAACACATCTTAGGTAAAAGATAAGAGTTGTTAAAATATATCGCTATAAGATTGACCTTTTGCTTTTCAATCGTCCTGCTTATGCCTTACAATCTTTTCGAACCAAATCCATTCATAACGAATGGGGTTGATGAATTAAGATGAACAATTTTGCTTCGAACCCAAAGTTGCGCACATTTCATCAACGATGACATCGCCAAAAACGACTCTCAAGTGTTCATGTGCAAATGATTAACCACCTTTTGTTGCGTGTCTTCTTAGCCATACAGGGCTCTTGTAACATAGTGCTCTTGTAACCAAATTTTGACTAAGTCGGAGCGTTTTGTTGTGTGCTTTAGATAAAGCACAACTGGCGAGAAATTAACGGATTGAATTTAGAGGTATTAACCGTGAACCTAAAACTTGTCGGCAGCTCCCTGATCGTTGCAGGTACTGCTCTTGGCGCTGGTATGCTTGCTATACCAATGGTGCTTGCTCAATTTGGCCTCCTTTGGGGCACTCTTCTTATGTTGTTCATCTGGGCTGGAACGACTTATGCTGCGCTGCTCCTTCTTGAAGCCAGTTGCAAAGTAGGTGGTGGTGTGAGCATGAATGCAATTGCTCGCGAAACGCTTGGTAAAGGAGGCCAGTTGGTAACCAACAGCTTGCTTTACGCCCTGTTAGTTTGTCTATTAATGGCTTACATCATTGGTGCGGGTGATCTCGTACAAAAAGTAACAGCCTCAATTGGGCTTCCAACATCTACGATCTCAAGCCAAGTCGGTTTTACTCTTTTAGTTGGTATCATTGTTTCGGCAGGTACAGGGGTAGTAGATAAGCTGAATCGCGGTTTGTTCCTAGGCATGATCGTAGCGCTGATCCTGACACTTTTTGCGCTTGCACCAAGCGTCTCGTTTGAAGGACTTGATGAGGTTGTGAGCGACGATAAAATGGCACTTATCAAAACCAGTTCGGTGCTTTTCACCAGTTTCGGTTTTATGGTCGTGATCCCATCGCTTGTAACTTACAACAAAGAAGCGAGTAAAACACAGCTGCGTAATATGATTATCGTGGGCTCAACTATTCCGCTTGTTTGTTACCTATTATGGTTGTTAGCGGTTGTCGGCAATCTACCACCTCATGAGCTTGTTCAATACTCCAACGTAACAGAGTTGATCTCGGTACTAGGTCAGCAATACGAGGGCTTAGAGTTCATCCTATCCATGTTTACTGGTTTGGCACTACTAACGTCGTTCTTAGGTGTTGCAATGGCGCTATACGATCAAAATGCAGACCTACTGAAAGCAAGTAAGCCAGTGATTTTTGTTACTACTTTTGTGCTACCACTATTAGGTGCTGTATTTGCGCCAGAACACTTCCTAGCTATTCTCAGCTACGCGGGGATTATTCTTGTGTTTCTCGCGGTCTTTGTTCCATTATCAATGACCATGAAAGTGCGTCGAGTGCCGGTAGAAGATGACAATATTTATGAAGCTGGTGGCGGCGCAATGGGAATGAGCATGATCTTCCTATTCGGCTGTTTCTTGCTGTTTGCCCAAGCAGTATAAAATCACGCTAGCTTATTTAAAAACTGAGCCGCTCGTAGTCAAACGGGCGGCTTTTTTGTATTCATAGCCGAACCCAGGCCACTCGAAGTCATCAGCATTTGTGATGTTTGACGTTTCTCTGATAATCACGGTTAGCGCTGACTTTTTAGTAAAACTCCTTAGCGAAAGGCTGACATGTACAGTGATTCACCCTTCTATTATATCGATGTTGATATGAATAAGAGGCTCTGTTGTGTCAAAGCAATTATCTTTTGCCATGGTTGGCGTTATGTTGTCTTTAGGTGTGTTGAGTACAGAAGCGGTGGCTGACCCGAAGCATAAGCATGGACATCGGTACGATCACCATCATGCGCATCACCACCATCATAAACACAAGCGCAAGCACAAGCATAAACACAAACATCGTGACGTTATTTATGTGGAGACCAGACGACCAAGGCGCAGTTACTATTACCATGACCGAATTCCTCGGAATAGTACCTACATAAAGATTGGAGATTTCACTTATCTAAAAGTGGACGATCGTTATTATCGCCGTTCTAATGATCGCTATATCCATGTCGAGTTCAATTAAACTTGAAAGGGCACATAGTCGGCGTTCTTGTAATGTTGAGCTTAATAGCAACAACATGTCACATGTAACATCGACCAATACTAGGGTTGAGGGTTAAAAACAAAAACAGCGAGCCGGTGCTCGCTGCTTTTGCTTAGATGAGTGTTAGACAGTAAATCTATTTAAGATTTGATCTTGTTTATGTACATCTTCTTGTTGCGCCTGCATCGCGTCGTTGGTTCGATTTGCCGATTCGGCGACTTGAGTCGATAGGTCTTTAATATTCACCGTATTGTTGTTGATCTCTTCAGCGACAAGGCTTTGCTCTTCCGCTGCTGAGGCAATTTGCAAGTTCATATCGGAAATACGCTGAATCGCGTCACGAATGCGTTGTAACGCACTATTTGCTAAATCCGCTTTTTCAACGGCCTCTATAGCACTACCTTTGCTTTGATGCATGGCATTTGCCACAGAAGAAGCGCCAGATTGTAGTTGCTCAATCATAGTACGAATCTCTGTTGTCGACTCTTGAGTACGTTGTGCCAGTGTACGGACTTCATCTGCAACAACGGCGAAGCCTCGGCCAGATTCTCCCGCACGTGCAGCCTCGATTGCGGCATTCAACGCGAGTAAGTTCGTTTGGTCCGCAATATCGTTGATGACTTTTAGAATCGTTTCGATATTGGCGGTAGCAGATTCCAACACTTGTACTTCTTCGACTGCAAGGTCAATGCTATCGGAAAGCATGTTTATCGTTTGTGTCGATTCACCAACGATAGAAGACCCCTCAACCGTTGCTTGGTCGGCTTCTTTGGCTGCACTTGCCGCACCTTGCGCATTATTAGCAACCTCTGTCGCGGTGACAGACATCTCATGCATCGCGGTAGCAAGTTGTTCTAGCTCTTGCAGTTGAGTGTGAATTGCGCCTGCCGAGTCTTTTGCGCCCTCAGCGGTGATTTGAGTTCCGTTTAAAATTTGATCAGAAATACGTTTCGACTCAATGATTTGCTGTTGTAAGTTCTCCATGAACGTATTGAAGTTTGTGGCAAGCTCAGAAAACTCTTGGTCAGTATCTGTTTCGAGGCGTTGTGTAAGGTCGCCTTTCCCTGATGCTACATCTTTAATCGCATTGTTTAGCGTGTCCAAAGGACGCATGAGAGTGCGAATCAACAGAGTTAGGGCGATAATAGATGCAATCACGGCAATGATTGAATAAATAATAGCGTTGTTACGAAGCTCTCCTACGGCAGAGTAGGCAACAGCTTCATCGATCACCGAACCTACGTACCAGTTCTCGCCAGGAATGTGAGTCAGGTTAACCATGTAGCGGTTGCCATCAATCTCAACATGTTGTGCTGATTGCGTAAGTTCGATTTGCGGGAGGTAGCTACCGACTTTCTCACCGTTGTATTTACTTTGAGGGTGAGCAATGGTTGTGCCATCAGCGGTGACCAGAAATAAGTAACCAGCATCAAACAGATTCACTTGGTTGACCAGATCTGAAAGGGTAGTTAATTCGAGGTCATAAAACATACCGGCTAAAAACTGGCCATTTTCTTTTACTGGTGTACCAACAGAGATGATAACGTTTTTCGAAGACGCATCGACGTACGGATCGGTTACGACCAAATCGCCTTTGCTCTTAGCTGCAATAAACCAAGGACGCTGACGTGGGTCGTAGTCTGGGCCCGCATCCCAGCCGTCGTCATTTTCAATCACAAAGCCATTACTTTCATAACCAAAACCGATGGCAAGGAAGCTGCTTTTTGGCGTGGGTCTTTCAAGTATGTTTTGAACATAGCTATGTGAACTGGGGTCAAGCTCAATCACTTCAGTAATGGAGCGAGCGAGATCCTTCTTTGCATTCATTTCTGATTGCACAGTGTTACCAACACTGGTCAATATCTCGTTTACACTTGAGTCGATTTGCTCCTGAGTTTGGGAGCGGATGGTCATAACTTGTTGTGTCGACAATAACGACACGGTAATTAGCAGCAAAAATGAAGAGGCTGTGACAACCTTATGTCTGAATTTCATGAGCTTTCCTCTGATTCTCCCGGTTGGTTCCACTTTGCTTTCGCCTCTTTTAAACCGAGCGAATTGGGCATAAAGAGAAACCTATTGTGTTTGGTTATATTTTTATCGACATCTTTGTCAAAAACATGAACTCATTTGTCGTCTTTTTTAACTAAATTTAAACAAAACGGTAGTTTACGTTAAAACTTGTGAGTGTGATCATGTTTGCGAGCTCGATTAATGAAATCGTCATAATGAAAAGAATTGCTTAACAAATAGTGGCATCAACTGGCTTTGCAGGTGAGGTGATGAAAATTTTGTTGGTGCTGGCAGGTGTTTTGTTGAAGTTTTGTCTTTGTAAATTATGAGCTTTTTACTAAAAGCCTAATGTGAACGGAGTTTTGGGTATAAAAAAGGCCCCGACGATGCGGAGCCTTTGTTTATTGACGTCTCGATTTTAGAAAATAAGATGAGCAACGCCAGCAATCACAGGTAACGTGATTAACGTACGTAAAATGAAGATTACGAAGAGCTCTACAATGTTTACTGGAATTTTGCTGCCTAACAGTAGGGCACCTACTTCCGACATGTAGATAAGCTGAGTTACTGACATTGCCGCAATAACAAAACGTGTCATTTCGTTATCGATTGAGGCCGCTAAAATTGCTGGAATAAACATATCCGCAAAGCCAACAACGATTGTCTGTGATGCTGCAACAGCTTCAGGGACTTGCAGTAGCTCTAGGTATGGGATAAACGGTTGACCCAGAATTGCAAATACAGGCGTGTATTCTGCAATCACCAATGCAACGGTACCAAGACCCATCACTACAGGTAGTACGCCAAATACCATGTCGACTGCGTTGTGTACGCCTTCTTTAAATACAGACTGAACCGATGTGACTTGACCAGCTCGCTTAAGAGCTAGATCCATACCCCAAGAGAATGTGGTGTGGCCTTCTGGTACTGCATCTGCGTCTTTATCAGGGTTGCTGCCGTCAATGTAGCGATCTTTCTTCAGACTAAGCGGAGGCAGGCGAGGAATGATAATCGCAGCTACGATTCCAGCTAGACAGATAGCGCCGTAGAAAGGCAAAAATAAGTGCTCTAGTTTTACCTGAGCGATAACAACTAGGCTAAACGTGATCGATACTGCTGAGAAAGTGGTCCCGACAACAGCCGCTTCACGCTGAGTATAGAACTTATTTTCGTATTGCTTGCTGGTTAGCAAGATACCAACACTTCCGTCGCCTAACCAAGATGCCATACAGTCAATTGCACTGCGGCCAGGTAGGTTGAATACCGGACGCATTATTTTACTGAGTAACGCACCAAATAGCTCCAGAAGACCGAAGTTCAAAAGAAGCGGAAGCAGTAAACCCGCGAAAATGAAAACGGCAAACAGAGTAGGTAGGAGACCAGTAAGAACAAGCCCGCCAGTGTTCTCTTCCCAAATTGCTTTTGGACCCACTTGGAAGAACGTCATTAACACGGCAGCGCCGCCGATTAAACGAACAACGAGCCAAAGTGGAGATGGGTTGAAGAGACCGTTTAAAAAACCATTACGTAAAATTGCAGCTGGCTTAAAAATTTTGCAAAGAACAGAAGCAACGGCCATGAAAGCGATGATACTGGTGACGATAGCAATCAAGGTATCGCCTAACACCGCTGGGATGACTTTTGCCATCACGGCAACGGGAATGGTTAGGCCGCCATCGTAAGAGATCGGAGCCATAAAGAGTAGAAGACCAATTAGGGAAGGGATGAAAAACATCCAAAAGTTGCCCTTAGGAGCTTCAGTAGCATTAGTGGTGTTATGCATAGTTGTCTCGTGTTACTACTAGTCAATACTTGCCATTTCCATGACATAAATATTCACTAAACATCCGTATTTAATCACAGTTTTGCGGAGGGTACCCGCAAACTGCATCCATTGCAATACTATTCATTAAATACATCTAGTTATTCAGCCGATTTGTCGGGTAATTGGTCAAATAACGTCTAAGTGTATGCGAATATGTTGCTTGTGTTAGAAAATTGTAGCACGAGAGGCGAATTGCGCAGTGAATTATGGGGCGCATTGTGACTGGAATAATAAAATGGTAAACAAATGTGATTTTGATCTAACTAACTTCTTTGCCAGAAATTCAGTTAGCCTTATCTATTTTAAGGTTTTTAGTGGTGTCAAAATACCGTTCAGCGTTTCTTGTACCGTTGCAGTGTGAACCTATTGAGCCAAATCCGATTGAAGCATGTCGCTTCAATCGGATCGAAATTTTATGCTTTTTGTTGACGGCTAAGTATGTATAGGTAACTCCAGTAAATCAGAGCTGTAGAAAAAGCCAATATTGCTGGGAAAACCAGCGTATATAAACCATATACCGTAAATAGAGCCGCTCCCGCGACGCCGCCAAACAAAAAGCCAAAGAAAATGAATAGGAATAATTTTGCTTTACGTCGGTCAAATTGACGACCTCTCAAGCTCTCTCCAATCATAATCCCTAGATCGGTGATGATTCCGGTCATATGTGTGGTTCTGACTACTGCGCCGCTAAACGTGGTGATCATTGCGTTTTGTAATCCACATGCTGCTGATGCTAGATATTGGCCGTACAAATCCCCTTGCACCAAAAAGCCCAAGCTGAGTAAGAGCAAGCTTCCTTCTATGCACAGTGCAACACCATATCTTCGTCCTAGCTTTAACGCACTGCTTTCAATAAAAAAGCCGCTAAAGGCAGCGCCAATCAAAAAGCTAAATACGATGAAGAGCAGGTGAATGGAGCTATCCACACCTGTTAGCAAGCTGTTCCCTAGCTGAGTTACGGTTCCCGAAAGATGAGTTATCGCTTGGTGTTGAAAGCCGAGAAGACCAACGGCGTTGACGCAGCCCGCGAGAAGAGCTAGTAGAAACGCGCCATATTCCACCCAACGAGGAAGTCTGGAAATCACAATAAACCCCCACCAAATATTAGGAGCCGATTATAACGCTCACACCGAGTTACGAAACCCTTTACAGTAAAACTCGATTGATCATTCTCAAAAAAATCTCACTTATAGGGTGTTTGTCCGAGCCAAAGTAAATATGTGAACGTGGATTGCCCGCTAGCAGATGTGTTCCGTTGTGCATTCGAAACTCACCCACCCGTGTTTCATTTGTTCATAGACTGAAACGGTAGGTTGGTGGAACTCTTTATCGGTAAATAGACCGACGGGAATGATCATGATTTCTGGGTATGCAGTAACGAACAACCTCATTGTCGTGCCGCAGGATGGACAAAAGTCATACTGAACCTCACTGCCATCATCGCCAATTCGGGTATAGCTAGTGACTTCACCGTTTAAAGTGACGTGTTCTTTTTCAAAGCGAGCTTGTACCCCAAAAACACTGCCAGTTCGTTTTTGGCATTCGAAGCAATGGCAGACAGACGTGTGGGTGGGCTCTCCCTTACAACGGATCTCAACTAAACCGCAGGCGCACTCGCATGTATGAATGGTTTTTGTCATCGTGATTACCTATTTGTCCCAATACACCAATAGACCTAGAGCACAGAGCTTGTGTCACTAGCTCGTTATGAGCTCTGGACTTGAAACTATTTGGATACAATCAGTTTAGTTTAATTTTGAAACACTTGAAGGGGTGAAATCATTTGGGTATACAATGGTATACTCGCTTTTCGTTTATACCTTGAAACAAGGAAGTCTTCATGACTCACAAAAAAATCCTGCCGATACCACTTATTCTACTTATTCCAATCGTTTTATTGGTTGTGGTTGTGATCGCGGGTGTTTATCGTTTTAGTTTGTCTGATGACGAGATCATGGCTAAGTTTCCTCAAACAGAAGTAGAAACTAACGTTATTGTGCAAGAGACGCTTGGTATCACTGCACGTAATCCTTGGACGATCCAAGTCCCCGAGCAAAGTGCGGTCACTTTTCTTGATGAGTGGGATAAAGAAAACGGCTATTTGATCGGTGACTATGATGCAGGTGCGACAAAAGGTCAGGTACTTGTTCCAACTGCGTCGATTAGCCAGCGTGAGATTGAAGGTGTTTCATGGGTTGTTGCACCGATGATTGTAACGACACAAGGTAGCGGTTCGTTTAACTATGTTGGCTTGTTCAAGTTTGACCCCGTGCCGAGCCGAGTTGTCCTTTTAGACAGTGTTTTTGTTGGTGACCGCGTGAAATTTACTCAGCTCGAATGGAAAAGTGATACAACTATCACGCTTTCATATTTAGCGCACGGTGACGATCAAGCAATGGCAGACAAGCCAAATCAATTCAATTCATCCACATTACAGCGTGTAGGGAATAACTTACATATGCAACAGCGATGAGTTTTTTTTGAGTTCTGTAAAAATTCAGTATTTTCTGCGCTAGATCTCGAAATTTCCTAGTGATTTCTTATTCGGGAATGCATAAGCTATGAGCCTTGTTTGAAAGGAGATAGTAATTCCCGTGTCTACAAATGAAATTACAAGACGGTTGCCGAATCTGACAAGTCGTAGAGCGCTGCTGTTATACTCCTTGCCAGTTTTAGTTGCGATTGGTGTTTCTCACTCTCTCAAAGAGTCATCTTTAACCAAAACCATCGCATTGAACCTACCTGAATCTCAGGTCGTTGAAAAAATTCTTGATGCGACAACTGCCGAAGTTGTCACTCCCCCGAACTTCGAATATCAAATCCAAGCAGGTGACAACCTAAGCACTATTTTTAGTCAGCTCGGTTTCGGTTACAGCTCGTTAATGAAAGTAATGGAAACGGATTTGAACTACTTGGCACTTGATACACTTAAGCCGGGCAATACGCTCCGTTTCTGGCGTGATGATGCGACAGGCGAGTTAGCGAAAATGGAACTGCAATTTTCTATTGCAGATAAAGTGGTCTACAAGCTGAATAGTGATGGTAGCTATGACTTTACTGATATTTCCATTCCTGGCGTGTGGAGCCAAGAACCTTTAGTTGGCGTTATTCAAGGCAGTTTTTCTTCTTCTGCGAGTCGTTTAGGTTTAACGTCGGCGGAAGTGAGTCAAGTCGTAAGCTTACTCAAAGAACAACTTAACTTTGGACGTGATCTTCGTGCAGGTGATCGATTTGAAGTTGTTCGTCGCTCACAAAGCATCAATGGTGTACCAACAGGTAAGAACGAAATTGAGGCGATTAAGATTTATAATCGCGGCCGCGAGATCACCGCTTACCTTCATACTGATGGTCAATTCTACAATGCCAAAGGTGAAAGCTTACAGCGCGCATTCCAGCGTTACCCTGTAAGTAGCCGTTGGCGTATCAGTTCTGGCTTTAATCCTAATCGTTTACATCCAGTAACGGGGCGTGTTGCGCCGCACAACGGCACTGACTTTGCTGTACCAACCGGTACACCAGTCGTTTCTACTGGTGATGGTACAGTGATCATGACTCGTAAACACCCTTATGCGGGTAACTACGTGGTTGTTGAGCACGGCAGCAAATACAAAACCCGTTACTTACACCTAAGTAAGATTTTGGTGAAGAAAGGGCAAAAGGTTTCTCGAGGCCAGCGTATCGGTCTTTCTGGTAAAACAGGTCGAGTGACTGGGCCACACCTTCACTATGAGTTGATTGAATACGGCCGTCCAGTTAACGCTATGCGAGCAAATATCCCAATGGCGAGTTCTGTTCCTAAGAAAGAGATGGCTACTTTTGTCGCGAACAGAGATGAAATGGATAGACTATTACGCGATAAAGAGAAAGCAGTGCTGTAATAAAGTACTTCGCTTAAAAAACAAAAAGAGACTAAGCATAGCTTGGTCTCTTTTACTTTGTGCATTAACTAGATTTGAATTCTATGACAGCAGTCTGTTCAGTACGTTAGGCACTCCGCACTTCACGTTCATTTATCAGGTGTACGATCTCTTCAACACTGTGTGGACGAGAGTAAAAATAACCTTGGATGTAGTGGCAGCCCATTTCAATTAACTTTTGTAGTGCTCTATCGTCTTCTACGCCTTCGGCAATCAAATCCACATCAAGCAGCTCTGCCAATTGCGCTATCAAAAACACTACTTGTTCAGAGGTTGTATTTGAGAGCATGTTCTGCACAAAGGTAGCATCGATTTTGATGCTATCAATCGGATAATTGTGTATATAGTTCAAGCTTGAGTATCCCGTACCAAAATCATCCAGTGCGACTTTAAAACCCAAGTATCGCAACGAGTTAAGTACCATCTGTTCACGGCCACTTTGTGAGAGTAAGACGGTCTCGGTGAGCTCTATAACAAAGTCTTTTGCTTCGTGCTGATACTTTTCAACCATGTTGGTTAAGTGATTAATATAACGGTTGGAATCAACCAGCTCATACGCTGAGCAATTGATGGAGAGTTTGACTTTATAGCCTAGGTTCGCTTCGAGTTCTTGCTTTGCGATACACGCGAGTTCAATAATCCGTTCACCTAACTCGATAATCAGGCCTGATTGTTCGGCAGCTTCAATGAACTCCGCTGGAGAGATATTTCCATAGATATTGCTATTCCAACGAGTCAAAATTTCAAAGTAATTCCAGCGGTCGCTCGTGATATCGACGATCGGTTGAACCACTACATACAACTCATCGCTGTCTTGTATATCAGTACTTAGCTGGATTCGCATTGCCTCAATAAGCTGCGTCCTACGGTGGTATAAAGCACTAAGGTGTGTGTCGTAATGCTGAATCCGTGTATCGCGGTGTTTTTTACAATCTTTGAGAGCGAGACTGGCATTCAAAATCAGCTCATCGCTGTTCAACATATGTACTGGGGCACGTGCAATACCAATACTAACGGTGAAAGAAATCCGGTTAGATTTGTCGCTGTAGCCGCTTTCAATTTTGTCGAGTACTTCCTGACACACGGCGACAGGATCTTCGTCGTACGTGATGAAGGCGAATTCATCTCCTGCAACACGGAACGCATTGTTTGGCGACGACAAGCTCTGTTGAATGGCGTTAGCTGTGAACTTAATGATTTGGTCGCCGATATAGTTTCCGTTGATATCATTGATCGATTTGAAATTATCGATATCAAGATACGCCAAACTGAATGGGCGAGTCGCCTGCTGCGTTAATGTCTCCAAGGTATCAGCTAAACAGCTACGGTTGAGCAGTCCAGTTAGGTTATCATGCGATACCTCATAGCTAAGCTGATTAAGAAGCTTATCTGAACGTTCACTGACCCACTTTTCACGTAAGCTATGAATATGACATTGGCATAAAATCGGTGGAAGTCGAGGATATCTTGCGCTTCTTTCGCGTGGATGCTTCGGGTAAAGGTAGACAGTAAAATTCCCAGAACTTCGCCATTTTGTGTCTTCAATGGCAGGCCAATGTAAGCTTGAATGCCATCTTCTTGAAACATCTGATCTTCAGGAAAACGCTTGTATACCTGGTCTTGATAGAAAATATGTTCGCCAATGTCTTTCGCCACTTTTTCACAGGGGGTGCCTGAAAGGTGGTAGCTTAGGTTGTCTGTAATTTTTCCATTGCTGGCGAAGGAAATGGTATGAGCCGAATGCTGAAGATGCGCAACTTCTACAACGCAAGTGCAATGGCTCTGCAAGTGTTGATGAATATCTAGCGTGACTCGGTTTAGCTGAGCCGTGCCGTTTAGCTTCAATATCTCATCAATTTTGTGGAAACTGATTTGTACCTGACCCATTGAGCATTTCACCTAGCGTTGTTATTAACATATCGTGTAAGACACGACGAATTATTATTTGATATGCATCAAATAAACTATCGGTTACTAAGGCAGATTTTTCAAATTTTGTGAACGAACAAATCATTATTTTCATGTTTTTATGCTTGAACCTTTTAAAGCTATAGCGATAAAAACGCTAAGCTAGGCGCGCTTCTCCTCTTCTAATCGTGATTTGAGATAATCGAGGAATAGCTTAGTTCGGGTATGCTGATAATCCAGCTTTGGATAGTAGGCATATACAGTGGCTTTATCCGCTGTGATATCGGGCAGGATAGGGACTAACGCGCCGGATTTGAGATCATCTTTGATCATGACGTTGTTCGTCATCAAAATACCCATGCCTCTTTTGGCACCATGAAACAGCGCTTCTGGGTTAGTCGTGGCAAAGTTACCGGACAAGCTGATACGTTTACCTCGATTGGTTTTGATTTCTCGTGAGGGCTTTTCACCCCAAATCAGGACATTATGCTCTGTCAGATCCTCAACGCATTGTGGGGTGCCGTATTTTTTTAGGTAACTAGGCGCAGCGTAAAACTGGGCTTTATGTTCGAAAAGCGCAGTGGCTTTGAAACTCAGAGAGTTCAGTTGCTCTAATTCCCGGCTAATAAACAGGTCTAAGCTTAGCTCTGGCAATTGGCCTGGTAGCGTTGTCGTTAATTGAAGCGTGATGTCTGGATATTTCTCAAGAAAATCATCAAGATAATGAACTAGAAATTTAGAACCAACGGCCAGCGTTGCCCCAATTTTTAATAGCCCCGCTGGTGATTGGTTGACTGAGCGAGTTTCATCTAATACCGATTGCCATGAATCAAGCTGACTTTTTGCTCGTTGATAAAACAGCGCACCAGCTTCAGTTTGGCTAATTGAGCGGGTCGTACGTTTGAGTAGTTGAACGCCAATTTTATCTTCTAGCCATTGAACTCGCTTACTGATAGCTGAGCTGGTGGTATTGAGTTTCCGCGCTGCTGCATTAAAGCTACCTTCTTCGACCACACGAATATAACTCTTCACGCTTTGAATCCAGTCCATTGTATCTCCTTGGGAATTAATTCCTTTCCAACTTAGCTGATTATCATCTTTGAGTATCAAATATACACTGTTTGCCATCAATCTGTCACAAAGTAGGAGGAACGTTTGCGTAAAACACCATTGTTATTAGCGATGATGATCATTGCCACAGGCCAAGTTGGCGTTAGTATTTATCTTCCTTCTTTGCCGTTGATTGGTCATGACTTGAATTTGCCGCAACATTCGATTCAGAATCTCGTCACGCTATTTCTCGTTGGCTTCGGTATCTCTCAGCTTTTTTACGGCCCATTGTCTGATGCGATTGGTCGTCGGCCGGTGTTTATTCTGGGGCAAAGTGTATATCTAGTTGGTACGGTTATTTGCATCGCGTTTTCGGACAACATTGTTGCCCTTGAAGCGGGACGGTTACTGCAAGGCCTAGGAGCGGGCAGCGCTTCGGTACTTGGTCGGTCAGTACTGCGTGATAGTTATGACGGTATGCAATTAACCAAAGCACTATCTTATATTTCAGTCACGGCATCTGTGATGCCAATTATTGCTCCGCTGTTTGGTGGCTGGATTGCTTTTCACCTGAGTTGGCATGCTGTCTTCGTGTTTGTGCTGATTTACTTAATGGCAATTTTTACACTTGGTTTATTGGTGCTGCCAGAAACGCTGCCTTATCCGAAGAGAAAATTTAAAGTAGGCGAAGTAAGCGCGAACTATTTGCGTCTGTTAACGAATACACAAGTGATTGGTAGTGCGAGCTACAACTGGCTTAGTTATTTATCGGCTCTGGTTACGCTCTCCTTGTATCCATTTTTAATGCAACAAGAGTTAGGATTAACGGCGGCAGATTACGGCTCTTTGATGATCATACCGTCAGTTGGTTTGCTGACGGGTAGCTTAGTGCTGAATTTGATCAATGCTCGTTACAAAGCTCAGCAAATCTTGCTGATGAGTTTCGCGATTGTTGCTGTTGCTGGCTTCATGTTGTTGGTTACCCCCTTCAGTGTATTTTCATTGCTGACGGCATTCACGTGTTTAAGTTTTGCCCAAGGCATGTCATTCCCAGTATCGATTAGTTTGCTACTCTCGCCACATAAGCAACAGGCAGGCGCGGTTTCTGCGTTATCTGGCTCTATTCAAATGTGTTTAGCAGGTTTGTTTGGTGGGTACTTAGTAGACTCATGGGTTACGAATCAGCAGCAGCTTGGGGTGTTTTATTTGTTTATTGCGTTACTTTCTTGCTTTGTTCTTGTACTAAGCCAATTTCGTAAAGTGCCAGAAGGGACGGTTCAAGCAGAAACTTCCATCTGAATATACTTGCAACCAGAAGGTCGGCTTTCTAAAATGCGCAGCTAAATTAAGTCTGGCTTGTTGTGTATACTGAATGACTTGGTTTGAAAGGAAGAGGGCGAACCTTGATACTTCTCTCAAGCTTGGAATACATTTCTGCCCAATGGCTATCCGATCTCTAATCGTTAGGTGAAAGAATGCAACAGAACGAATTTGAAACACTGGTAAAAGAAATTACTCAGCAAGAAAGCATGCCAAAGGCACTTGAAATCTTGAAGGCGTGTGAGGAAGAAGAAGTTGCACAAGCGGCGCAATCCCTAACGGGTCAGTTTGGCCTTGCAGAAGTTGATGGTGAGAAACGTATTTACCATATTACCACTCAAGAAGATGAGTCCGGAGAAGAGCAAGAATACGTAGAGCACGTCATGAATGAAGGCGATCACTTGATCAAGTTTGCTGCGTGGTTCTTTGAAACATTCTTTGAAATCAAACAGAAAGATACGTACGTCGCAGCGGGTAAAACATACCAACAACCTAAGCGATAGACGCTCATTTCAAGAAATCCACGAAAATCAAACTGAAAGTTAATTACAAAATAAATGTGACTGGAGTCTTGTTTTTATCTAATTGTGGTGTAAAATTACAACATAGTTAAGTCAATACATTCAGGAGAAGGTCATGGGTAACGAACTTGGTGGTGCTTATATTGGCCAGATGATTGCAAAAGACGCGATGCACAAAGCGCTTTACGGTAAAGCGAAGAAGAAAAAAGCTTCTGTTTTTGCTCGTGTTATTAAAAAACTGGCGAAATAATTTAAAAAGCCCTGATTGAAAAATCAGGGCTTTTTGCTTTTCTCTGTTTTGTTGTTAGTAAGTAGCCAACATATTGCACAACATTGGCAAAACGCTACTCAAAGATTGATGACATTTAAATCTAGAATTACGCGGATTGGCTTGGTATCTCCACAACATTGTTAGGCACTTTATCTAGCCCCTTTGCTGATAACCACTTTTCTAAATCGTCAGCGCCTCCAACATATTTTCCATCTAACCAAATTTGCGGCACTGTTACCGGTGTTTTTTCGCCAATGATGGCTTTTACTTCAGGAATCATGCGGTATAAGGCGGCGCTGTCTTTAACTACATCATGGTACTCATACTGAACGCCAGCCTCGTCAAGTAATTGTTTGGCTTTGACACAGTAAGGGCAAGTTGCTTTACCATAAACAATGTTGCCTTTTAGCTCATCGCGTTTTACCCACTCAGCAATAACAGACTGTACAAGCACACCCCGATTCAATGCTTCTCCTTGGCTGATAACTTTCCCTTCGACAAGAAGAATGGGTGCATGCCAAGCACCAGCTTTTAATGGTTCCCACCAGTGCGATAACCAATCTTTTACTTCAAGTTCAACGGGCACATCGGCTAGTTCGTTTTCAAAAGTATCCTTTAAAATATCTTTGGTTAATGTACATTCACCACAAGGAATATTGACTTTGAATGGGCCCCAACTACCAGCCCAGCGATACAGTGTAATTTTGATTGGTTGACTCATATGGGTTCCTCATTTCCTTTCCTGAAAATATAGAACTTTTAAATTAGATTTTTCTTTCAACTAACTTTGTCTTTTTCGCTTCCCAATGCGTAATAAACGCAATAGATGCAATAATAATCGCAGCACCTAACCATAAACGACCAGGAGGCACCCAACCAAACACCAACCAACCAGCAACAACATTCAAAGGCAGTTTGGCGTGATCAAATGGTTGCACAAATGAGGCGTCTGCTACTGCATATGCTTTAACGATAGCCCATTGAGCGAGTGCTGTAAGTGCACCTGCGGCTAAAAGCACACCCCATATCGTCCACGTATCTGGCATAGTAAACGTCGGTATCGCTAACAAGATATTAAATGGCGTTATCAGCAGTAATAAATAGACAACCATGGTTGAAGGCGGATCGTTTACCGACATTTTTTTAACCATTAATGAATACGCTGCCCAGAAAAATGCGGCGCCAACAGGGAGCAGGGTCGCCCATGTAAATGAGTCTGCCCAAGGCTCAAGAATGATCATGGCACCAACAAACCCCGTCAATGTAGCGAGCCAGCGTGCAGTACCTACTTTCTCTTTGAGTAACAAGCCAGAACCAACTGTGGCAAATAACGGGGAGGTCATGAGAAGTGCAATACCTTGCCAAATTGGAACTGGGTAAGCGAGAGCCCATAACCAAAGTTGAATCCCGATAACAGAGAGAAAAATGCGGAATGCATGCCAGCCAAAGTGTTGGGTTCTTAAAGAACGTCTAATCCCAAGTGTACGTAGGTAGGGCAGAATAACAAATAAGGCGATTGCATATTGGAATAACGCAAATGTGGTGGAGGAGACACCAAAGTTGATGCTAGCAATTTGGGCGAAGCTGTTCACTATGGCGAATGCCAAGCCAGCTGTTAGCATCCAGGACGCACCTTGAACAGGATGATGATTCAATTGAAAAATTCCAGTTTGATAGAGGTGGCGGGATCATACGTCCTATTGTTTTTCGCGCCAATAAAAAAATGCCTCCCAGAGGGAGGCGACATTACCAATTCAAAGGACGTGCCTGTTATAACAGGTACAAAGAACGAGAAGCACAAACGCTGCCATGCATTTGCATAAATAATATTGCAGAACACGTGCCAGCTTTTATATGTTTGATTTTAAATGGTTTTTTGGTTTTTCTATGTTGTCGATTAGATGAAATGCACTAACTTAGTGATCAATCGCATTAAAAGAGGGCAGAAGTAGGCGTCGTTACGCTCGTTTTTCATTGCTGAGCGATGCTTGGATAGTGTGAAAACTTATCGAGTTGTGTTGGGTTAAATAAAAAATGGCCAGCAAAGGTGCTGGCCAAGTGGACTCGCTCTTAGGACAAGAGTGAATTAGAAATCGTAACGTACGCCTAGGCGCAGTGTATCTTCGCCTTCTGTTACTAGACCTGTTGTTGCATCTTTTGCTTCATCAAGTTGGTTGATGTAGTAAGACAGGTAAGTACGGAAGTTGCTGTTTAGTTTGTAGTAACCAACAAGCTCGATACCTTCAACGGTGTCGTACTTTGAACCGTTGTCTGGATCATTCTCTTGAGCTGTGTATAGAGCTGCAAGTGTCACTTTGCTTGCTACTTTGTAGCTTGCGACTAGCTCGTAAGCCGTAAAGTCTTCAGAGTCAGTCAGGGAACCTTGAGAATAAGTACCTGCTAGGTAAAGGTTGTCCATCGAGTAAGCGATACCACCTAGAATTTGATCTTCAGAGTTATCTTTATCTACATCGCCACCAGAGTATGCAAGACCAAAGTCGAGGCCCATTGGTAGTGAGTACATTCCAGAGATGCCGTATTTATCTTCGTTATCGCTAGAGTTTGCTTGGTAGGTTGCTTGAAGTTGTAGTGCATCAAACGCACCACGGTATGCGAAAACGCTGTCTTGCTTATCAGAAGACGAATCAATAACTTGCTGAACACCAGAGAATTCAGTGATATCCGTCATGTCAGAGATGATGACTGCAGCCATGTCTTGACGACCTACAGAGAAAGCACCGATATCAGAGTCGACGCCTGCATACATGTAGCGGTTTTTGAATTCACTCTTGCCCGTTTTTTGTTCGGCTTCGTAAACACCGAAAGCAGAAAGACCGTTGCCGATGTCTGTTTTACCTTTTAGGTTAAGACGAGCACGGCTTTTATCTTCCATAGAACCTTCAACTTCAGCACCGTCTGAACCGATGAAGTCACCACGAAACTCAACGCGGCCGCCAACTTTTAATTCAGTACCGTCGTTTTTGTATACAGTTGCTGCGAATGATGGTGCTGATACCAATGCTGTAAGAATTGCAGTAGTTAGTGCTGCCTTTTTCATTTTCTTATTACCCTAGTTGTAATCGATGGGCTTTCTTGCCCGATGTGTTGATGACGCTAAGGTAAAGGCTGAAAATGAAAGATAGATTTCTGTTAAGTTATGATTTGATTGCACTTTTATTGCTGGCAAGAATAAGTGCCCCTTCTCATACCACTTATAAAAAGAAAGGTTTATCTTTTTTGAGGTTTTTTCCTCTCCGTTAAAGACTGTGTTTTTTTCAAAAAGTTCCTGAATTGCTTCTTGACCCTAAATGTAAGTAAACATTTCAATTTGGCAGGGAAGTTTGGCCTAAAAATAGCGAATCATCAGCTATTTGTGAGCTAACTCTCTCTAAAGCATTTCTTATTGTAAGGTTTTTATTTCTCGATTTCTTGAAGGCTAAGTAAACGATTGCTTTTTAGGTTTTGTCTGAGATCTTTTCACTCGGTTGTCAGGAACTAATCAAATAAAGTGTCGGCAGTTGTTACACAAAGGTAAAACTAATCTGGTGGAAACGATGCCTCGGATAGCCTTTGTATTCCTCTCTTTGTTCATCATTTCGTTTTTACGAAAGTGAACCAAAGCCGGGTCTAAAACTGACTAACCAACTAATAAGTAATGGATTTAGAAATGAATAAAAAATTATTAGCAGCGGCAATCGCGGCAGCAACCTTCGGTACTCAAGCAGTTGCAGTGGAACTATATAATAACGATGGCACAACATTTTCGATGGGCGGCCACGTTTCTGTTAATTTAAATGGATCAGAGCAAGGTGACACGGATGTGGGTACTAACTCTCCTCGTATCAATATCTCTGCGACACAGGATTTGGGTAATGGCTTCACCGCAGACGCACGTGGTGAATGGGCGCTAAACTACTTAGACGGTGGTGAAGAGTCGTTTAAAACTCGTCTAGGTTACTTAGGTATAACACATGAGGTTTATGGTCGTGCAGTAGGTGGTACGCAATGGTCACCTTACTACGATGTCGCAGGTATTGCAGATATGCCAATCGCGTTTGCCAACGACTTCATCTATGACGATCATGGAAACCTTGGCACTGGCCGTGCGGATAAAATGCTTTCTTACCGTAATGCCATCGAGCTGGGTGAAGCGGGTGTGATCAACTTTGGTCTTGGTTGGCAGGGTGCAAACGATGATTACACGCGCAACGATGCTGGAGTTATAACTGGCGGTGCTAAATACGATGACCGTGTGCAAGCTGCGCTTTCTTACTCAATCATGGGCGCTAAAATCGGTTACTCATACAATGGCGGTGATTTCCAGCACCCTGCATATGCAGGTAAGCACACGGCGGAATCACACGTTGTATCAGCATCTTACGGTGCGTACGGCCAAGGCCTATTCCTTGCTGCGGTTTATGGTTCAAACGAAAACATGAACTTCAGTGCAAAAGGCGACCGTTTAGAAGAAAGTGATGCGTACGAAGCGATCATCGCATACGCTCTAGCAAACAGCCTAAACTTGAGTGTTAACTATGAGATGGTGGAAGGTAAAGAGTTTAAGAGCTCTAAAACAGAAACTGCTCGTGAAGAAATGGCACTACAAGCAGAATACAACTTCACGCCTAAATTTGTTGGTTACGCGGGTTACCAGTTTGACCTAAATGACGACAATGGTCGTGAAACTGATGACAAATGGGCGTTAGGTGCTCGTTACTACCTATAATAGGGTTTAGCGAGAACTATTATTCAAGCTCATTGATCTAAAGCCAGCCTCGTGCTGGCTTTTTGTCTATTTGTTTTACAAATACTTTGCTGTTTCAATTAGATGATACAAAACTCAAAACGGGGTGAATGTCTTATTTTTTACACTAGAGGTTGCTATTTAGTGTCGTTAAGTCAATAGGTTAGATTATGATGGGATTTTTGTTTTGCAGGGAAGAATGATGAGTGTTATTCAAGTTGAAGAAAAGAAAGTAGAAGTGGGTAAAGTGCTTTGTGTTGGACGAAATTACGTTGAACATATTCATGAGCTTAATAATGCAATGCCTGAGCAAATGGTGGTATTTAATAAACCCGCAACTTCCGTATCAACAACTCTGCGTTCATTCCATCAAGAGCCCCTTCATTATGAGGCTGAAATCTGCTTTTTGATCAAGGATGGACGTTATTCAGCGGTTGGTTTGGGATTGGATCTGACCAAGCGTGGTTTGCAATCCTCGCTTAAAAATCAGGGGTTGCCGTGGGAGCGTGCTAAGGCATTTGATGGATCTGCTGTGTTTAGTCGGTTTGTCTCTTTGGAAAACATTGATATCAATGATCTTAACCTTGAGCTCTTAATTAACTGTGTTCGTGTACAAAAAGGTCACGTTAACCAAATGCTCTATCCGCCGCTAAGTATCCTGGATGAATTAACCAGTTACACAACACTTCAAGATGGCGATGTAGTGATGACTGGTACACCAAAGGGCGTTGGTGAGGTACATGAAGGTGACATCTTCCTTGGTCGATTAAAGTGTGGCGATGTCACCTTGTTGGAGATTGAGTGGTTGGCGGATTAAAGCCAAATTCGTAGAACGAGAAATACCACCATACTGATAACCGTCGTTAAAAGAACATTTTTAGTAAAATACGCGATTAAAGCAGCCAGTACGGCAGCCAGTAAAAATGGGTTTTGCACATTGACGCTGAGCTCCCCATCGGGAATGAAAACGATCGGTGCCCAGATCGCAGTCAGTACTGCGGGGCTAGCGTAATTGAGTACTTTTTGAGTGCGCGTCCCTAATCGCAATGGTAGCTTGGGTTCTAAAAACAAGTAGCGGCTGGTGAAAACAAGTACCGTCATCAGCAAAATAGCCAACATGATCATTAGCGTTTCTCCTTTACTTGTTCCACAAAGTAACCAGTAAGCATGGCTAAAATGCTCGAAATCATCAAACTTCCCTCAATTTGATAATAGGTTAGGGCAACTGAGCTCACCAAAGCCACAATAACACTCGCGAGCACCGCTGCATTTTTAATGGTGGGTACTACTATCGCGATAAAAGTAGCGGCTACAGCAAATTCCAAACCCATTTCGTTCAGTTCAGGGATTAGACTTCCCGCAATAATGCCCGTCAATGTCGCGACATTCCAAAACAGGTAAAAACTCAGACCAGCCCCAAGTGCATACCAGCGATTAAATTGTTTATCGGAATGGTGGCCTACAATCGCAAACAGCTCGTCAGTAAGTAAGAAGCCGAGTGATAATCGCCATTTTAGAGGGAGCGGTGCAATTTTACTGCGCATCGATACACTGTAGAGGAAGTGTCGAGAGGTGATAAAAAACGTTGTCAGTAACATGGTCACTAGACCTGCTCCCGTTTTAATCATACCCATCGCGACGAGCTGTGCAGAACCTGCGAACAGAATGGCGGATAGTGCTTGTCCTTCCAAAGGGTGAAGCCCAGTATCAATTGCGAATGAGCCTGCGAGTAAGCCCCAAGGGAGCACTGCGATACTCAGAGGCATCATCGCAAGTGTACCTTGCCAAAATAGCGTGGCTTTTGATTCTTTTTGTAACGGCAAAGTGTGGTCCATAGTTTCTTCTTATTTATTCCTAAATCAGATTACCAAGATAGCTCGGTAGTCGCATAACGCCTTGTACAATATTGCTGCTTTAGTTGTGACGGACGTATTGGCCGGGAGTGACGCCCATGGCTTTTTTAAAGTGTCGATGCAGATGGCTTTGATCATGGAAGCCGCATTCTTGTGCCACGTCTGAAATTTTTTGTCCCATTTTTAGTAGCTTCTTCGCCATACGTAAACGTTGCTGAATTTGATAGGCATGAGGCGGAAAGCCAAATTGCTTTTGAAACTCTCTCAGCAGATGAAAAGGGCTTAATCCAGACAGTTTGGCGAGTTCTTCTAGTGAGACGTCCGTTTGTGGAAAGTCTTCCAAAAATTCTCTGACTAGCTGCACTTGTCGCTGAGCTCTGGTTGACTCTTTCAGTGGTGCCCGATGAGTGCTGTGTTTACTGGCTAGCTTGATCAACGTGCCGTAAACCAAAGTTTCTCTCAATAAACGGTTGTCTGATTGTTCTAGTGTTTCAAATACCAATCGTAACTGACTAGCCAGCTCAGGATCGTAAACCACAGGTTGAGGGAAATAGGGCAGAGCTACATTTGGTGAACCAAGCTCTTGTCCTAAAGTTTGAAACTGCTGAGGTACAGGGTACATTGCTTTGTATTCCCAACCGCCTTCCGAGGCTGAATGCCCGTTGTGTACTTCATCTGCATTAACAAGGATGATGCTGTCCTGTGGCGCGATATGATTCCCGCCCGTCCTAAAAAATTGTTGTGCCCCTTTTTCGATGACACCAATAGTGTAACCTTCGTGGCTATGGCGTGAAAAATTCTGCTTCTCATACTTTGCATCGAGAAGTTCTAAACCGCCGAGCTCTTGAGCTATCTTGAAGGTAGCGATTTCCTTATTCTTTTCTTTCATCTTTATCCGGTCTGCTCAAGAAAATCATTTTAGAAGTGTAACGGATCCATCGTGCTTATTTTTGTACAAAATTGCTATTCGATTTTGATAAACAGGCGAATTGATTGCTACTTTTCAACTGGGCAAACTATGATTTTTATTTTTTGACTTATCTTGGCTATTTTGGGCTGGATGATGTTATTTTGTTGGTATAACATTCGCCGCCTTGTTGTAGAAAAGCGGTTCCATCATGATTGATTTATCTGTACTTCCTGTTTATCTCACCGCAGTAGTGGCTTTGTTGCTGTTACCAGGGCCCGATATGTTGCTGATAGCGAGCTCTAGTATGAGTTACGGTAAGAAGGTCGGTCTTTTTGCTAGCTTAGGCAATGCGACGTCTGGTGTTATTCTTACTTTGCTTGCTGCGATGGGAGTATCTACCCTGATTGCCATGAGCCCAATAGCCCTTAAAGTCCTTCATCTACTAGGTGGCGCTTACTTGTTAAAAATGGGTTGGGACTGCTTACGAGCTGAGGCATCTTCGGCTCCAGAGCTTGATGGTCAAAACAAAATGGCATCAACTTATTATCAACGTGCTTTGATGAGTAATTTGCTCAACCCTAAAGCCTTGGTCTTTTTTGTAATGTTTTTGCCGCAGTTTGTCTCAAGCAATATCACGGCATCTTCCGGTGAGCAGATGCTAGCGCTAGGGTTATTGTTGAACGTTCTTGGCTTGTCATTCAATTTATTACTTGTTGGGTTAGCAGGCACATTGGGCAAAGGGCTGCTCGAGAACGAAAAATTCCGCACGTATCAACATAAACTAATGGGGTTAGTGTTTGTTATTCTGGCGTTGTGGATGCTGAGTAGTTTCGCCTTGTAAAGTTATCATATTCCATCAGAAAGCCAGCAATTGCTGGCTTTTTGTTTTAGGATATTGGTGTTTCCTAAGGAGAGGATATATGAAGCTTGAATTTTGTTTAAATCCAGATCAAACAGACCTTGATTTTGTTCGTGAAGGTATTCGATCTTATAACCGACTGCATTTACCTGAAGGGGAAGTGCATGCTGTAGGCTGTTTCGCAAAAGATGAGAATGGCAAGATCATGGGTGGCTTGACTGGCGAAATGTTTAAAAATACGGTGTTTGTGGAGTTTTTGTGGGTAGACGCTGAAAGTCGAACCTCTGGTCTCGGTAGTCAATTAATGTCGATGCTAGAACAAAAAGTAAAGCCTCATGGGGTTACCCATGTTTATTTGGATACCTACAGCTTTCAAGCTCTTGAGTTCTATCTCAAATTGGGTTTTGAGAAAGTGGGGCAGTACTCAGGCTATCCTGCAGAGGGCATCCACAAGTACTTTCTACAAAAGGAAATTGTAGGCTAGGGAAAGCACGGGTTAGCTTGACTTGTTCTAGTGAAAATCAAAAAAGAGGCGCGAATTTGCGCCTCTTGTTGTATCAAATATCTATGTTTCTCTTTGACTTACAAACTTTGCTGGTGCGCGTCGATAAGTTCGTTCATCTTCGCTTCTGCTGCTTGCTGTGCTTGCTCATAGCTCATATCCGCAGGGAAGAGGTTGATGACTTCGTAGTAACATTTTAGTTTTGGCTCAGTACCAGAAGGACGAACAATCACGCGTGATTGATCTTCTAGGTGATAAATCAATACGTCACTTGCCGGTAAGTCAATGGATTCTTCAGAGCCGTCGTCAAACATGCGAACCGATGTTTTTAGATCTTCGGTTACTGCAACTTTTTTACCAGCAATCTCTGTTGGTGGATTTGCTCGGAGTTTGTCGCCGATTGGTGGAGAGTTCGGGTCGAGAGCGATGCTGCGTTGTGCGTTGAAGTAGAAACCGTGCTCGCGGTACAGCTCTTCCAGTTTATCCCACAGTGTTTTGCCTTGCGCTTTAAGCTTGCCTGTTAGCTGTGAAAACGCGACGATTGCAGATAAACCATCTTTATCCCACACCTTGTTACCCACGGTATAACCGAGCGCTTCCTCATAAGCAAACAAGAATGGGTTGGTTTCTGTCTCTTGTTCCATGGCAACGTTAGTAAGCCATTTAAAGCCAGTTAATGTTTGATAGTATTGTGCGCCATGCGCCTTAGCGATGCTGCTCAGCATTCTTGAGGATACGATGGTGTTGCCAACCAAAGCGTTAGGTTGCTGTTCCAACAAGTAATCGCCAAACAGTGAGCCCACCTGATCACCCGTTAGCATTTGATACTCGCCATCTGGGCGTTTAACTGCCACGGCAAAACGGTCCGCATCTGGATCGTTAGCGCAAGCGATATCGGCATCTACGGACTTACCTAACGCCATCACCATATCCATTGCACCGGCTTCTTCAGGGTTTGGGAAGTTGACGGTTGGGAAGCTTCCATCAGGTTCGCGCTGTTCCTTAACACTTGCCACTTTTTGGAAGCCTGCGTCGGCAAGTAGCGTTTCCGCCATATTCGCGCCAACGCCATGCATCGCAGTGTAAGCGATAGAAATATCGGTGTTGTTGTCAGGAGTAAGCAGCGCGTTTTCATTCATTGTCTTACGGTAAGTTTGGTAGTAGTCGTCTTCCAACCAAACTAACAAACCGTGCTGTTTTGCATCATCGAGAGACATTAAAGGTAATGGCTTCGTTGTTGCGTCATCAATTTTCGCTGCGATTCCAGAGTCGTGCGGAGGAATAATCTGTGCGCCATTCTCCCAATATACTTTAAAGCCATTGTATTCTGGTGGATTGTGACTGGCAGTAACAACAACAGCGGCCGCCGCATTCAATGTACGGACACCAAACGCGACAATTGGGGTTGCTGCAACGTCATACGTTAGGTAAACCTTGATACCAAGGGCCGTCAGTACGGATGCGGTATCATGCGCGAATTGTTTTGAATCGGGACGACCGTCGTAGCCAATAACGACACCACGACTCGCGGCATCTTTGACTTGCTCAAGCAAATAGTGCCCTAAACCAGTGGCGGTCTCTTGAATCACCAAGCGGTTCATTCGGTTTGGACCTGCGCCCACTTTGCCACGTAAGCCTGCAGTACCAAAGGCAAGGCGTGAGCCAAAGCGATCAGTAAGTTCTTGTTCATTGTTCGTATCGACGAGGTGTTGTAGCTCTTCACGAGTCTTAGGATCAGGGTCTCGTTCTAGCCATTGCGTAATTAGTGCTGTCATATCAGTCATTCCTTAGTAGGGGGAGCCTACTTTCTTGGACACTTCGTTTGGTAAGTATCTCAATGTTTTCTTTTAAATCAATGTAAATGGTTCTCAATTACATTTCAAAGAGGGCAATCGATAAACCGAATTAATTTTTCTTATCCGAACAAAATTTAATCATATTTAATTTCTTGAAGAACCTTGGAACTATAACTAGCCTTTTAACATAAATATAACAAACCGTGTCGAAATCGTAGTTTTTGTGATTTTTCGTAAAGTTGTTCGATATTTGCATCGGGACGCAAGGAAGCTCGCGTAGGCGTAGCGGCTGAGCAGAGGAGAGATCTTTTGAAAAGATTAACGACTACTCTAGCCTTATCACTGAATGTGATTTTAATCACATTTTCCTCTTTTGGTTGGTCAAAGGAAAATGACTACAACATGACAAAAGGGGTCACAGAGATAAGTGGGCAAGTGTATGAATTACATATGCTGATTTTCTATATCTGCTGTGTAATTGCTTTGATTGTTTTTGGTGTGATGTTCTATTCCATCTTCCGTCATCGCAAGTCAAAAGGAGCAGTTGCCGCACATTTCCATGAAAGTACAAAAGTGGAAATTATTTGGACGGTCATACCCATCATCATTCTTGTCGCTATGGCGATTCCCGCAACAAAAACTCTAGTAGCAATGGAAGACACAAGCCAATCGGATATCACGGTCAAGATCACAGGCTCACAATGGAAATGGCATTACAGCTATTTTGGTGAAGATGTTGAGTTTTTTAGTTTGCTTGCCACCAGCCAAAAACAAATTGATGGAATCGAAGCTAAAGGCGCGCATTACTTACTGGAAGTAGACAACCCTTTGGTGTTGCCTGTGAATCGCAAAGTGCGTTTTTTGATGACTTCTGATGATGTTATTCACTCTTGGTGGGTACCGGACTTTGCCGTCAAGAAAGACACCATTCCAGGTTTTATTAATGAAGCATGGACAAGAATTGATGAGCCAGGCGTATATCGCGGCCAATGTGCGGAGCTATGTGGTCGTGCACACGGATTTATGCCAGTGGTGGTGCATGCGATGGAAGAAGAAAAGTTCGATGAATGGCTAGCGAGTAAGAAGGAAGAACTCGCACTTCAAAAAGCGGCGGCACAAGAAGCGCTCTCTCAAGACTTATCTATGGACGAATTGATGTCGCAAGGCGAATCGATATACACGGCGCGTTGCGCTGTGTGTCATCAGGCAAATGGTGAGGGGATTCCGGGTGCATTTCCCGCGATTAAAGGCAGTCCTATTGCAACCGGAGATGTTACAGAGCACATAGATATTATTGTCAACGGTCGCCCGGGCACCGCAATGCAGGCTTTTTCTAATCAGTTAAGTGACAAAGAAATTGGCGCGGTTATCACATATCAACGAAATGCATGGGGCAACGATACTGGCGATACAGTGCAAGCATCCGATGTGAATGCCTTTAAGGCACAAGACAGTGCTAAGGAGGAAATATGAGTAAGCCAATAGATAAGGCAGTGAAGTCTGCGCCAGCAGAAGCCAGTGCGAACAGTACCATTGCGATTGATGATGGTCACGAGCATCATGCACCCCAGGGCATCACTCGTTGGTTGTATTCTACAAGCCATAAAGACATAGGCACCCTCTACCTTTGGTTTAGCTTTGCGATGTTTCTAACAGGTGGTGCGATGGCTATGATCATTCGTGCCGAACTGTTCCAGCCAGGGCTACAGCTAGTCGATCCGCAGTTTTTTAATCAAATGACCACGGTACACGGTTTAGTAATGGTATTTGGTGCGGTGATGCCAGCATTTACGGGTCTTGCTAACTGGATGATCCCGATGATGATCGGCGCTCCAGATATGGCGCTACCGCGCATGAACAACTTGAGCTTTTGGATCTTACCTTTTGCATTTCTCATCTTGTTGAGCTCGTTGTTTTTACCTGGCGGCGGTCCTGATTTTGGTTGGACGTTTTATGCTCCGCTGTCCACGACTTATGGCCCGGATAGCACTGCGCTGTTTGTATTCTCTGTTCATATCATGGGTATCAGTTCCATTATGGGCGCGATCAACGTTATCGTGACGATCGTAAATATGCGAGCTCCGGGAATGACTTGGTTCAAGTTACCAATGTTTGTTTGGACTTGGCTAATCACCGCTTTCTTGTTGATCGCGGTTATGCCGGTACTAGCGGGTGCAGTGACCATGGTTCTTACTGACAAATATTTCGGGACTAGCTTCTTTGACGCAGCTGGTGGTGGTGACCCGGTAATGTTCCAACACATCTTTTGGTTCTTTGGTCACCCAGAAGTGTACATCATGATTTTACCGTCGTTTGGAATCATTTCCGCCATTCTGCCTGCTTTCAGTGGTAAGAAGCTGTTTGGTTATCATTCGATGGTTTACGCGACGTGCAGCATTGCATTGTTATCTTTCCTTGTGTGGGCGCACCACATGTTTACCACGGGGATGCCAGTTTTTGCTGAGCTCTTCTTCATGTATTGCACTATGCTGATTGCGGTACCAACGGGGGTTAAAGTCTTTAACTGGGTTGCCACCATGTGGCGTGGAGCTCTGACATTTGAAACGCCAATGTTGTTTGCCATTGCCTTTATTGTGCTTTTTACTATTGGCGGCTTCTCGGGACTGATGTTGGCGATTGTGCCGGCGGATTTCCAATATCATGACACTTACTTCGTGGTTGCCCATTTTCATTATGTGTTGGTATCTGGTGCGGTATTCTCGATCATGGCAGCGGCATACTACTGGCTACCTAAGTGGACGGGCAATATGTACGACCACAAGCTGAGTTTATGGCATTTCTGGTGCTCAATTATTTCCGTCAATGTCCTGTTTTTCCCAATGCACTTCCTAGGCTTAGCAGGCATGCCAAGGCGCATACCGGATTACGCCATTCAGTTTGCTGATGTTAATCAAATAGTATCAATTGGTGGGTTTGCATTTGGGTTGTCACAACTGATCTTCTTATGGTTGGTGATCAAGTGTATTCGTGGCGGGGAAAAGGCTTCTGCAAAACCGTGGGAACGTGCGGAGGGCTTAGAGTGGACAGTGCCAAGCCCTGCGCCACATCATACGTTTACTACACCGCCTGAGATTGACTAGCAAAGAGTGGGGTGAGTGACATGAAACCGAATCCATCAAACAAGAAGCTCACAGTGAAGTTGCTTTTGGCGACCCTGTTAATGTTTGGCTTCGGCTATGCACTGGTCCCACTTTATGACGTGATGTGCGACGCACTGGGAATCAATGGAAAGACAAGTGAAGTAGCCGCCATTCAACCGACAGGTATGCAACCGGACATGAGCAGAACTGTTCGCGTGGAGTTTATGGCGCATGTCAGCCCAGATATGCCTTGGGAGTTTAGACCCAAAGTGATTTCGATGGATGTTCACCCAGGTGAAGTCGTACAAACCGAATACCTTGCATTTAATGAAAGCGGGCAGAAGTTGGTGGGGCAAGCCGTTCCTTCTGTTTCTCCCGGGACTGGAGCTGCTTACTTCAATAAGATTGAGTGTTTTTGCTTTAACCAGCAGCCTCTGGATGGTAAACAGCAAGCTCAAATGCCGTTGATTTTTTATATCGAACCGGACTTGCCGGAGTCTATACACACGTTAACGCTGTCTTACACACTCTATAAACTTCCCCCTCCTACAGGCTCTTAGCCACTCAGGGAGAGAGATACAGACCAAGGTTGGTCAGTAAGGAGAGAAATTATGAGTAACAAGCCAGGAACATATTATGTTCCCGCTCAAAGTAGCTGGCCGATCATCGGTGCATTTGCTCTGTTTTTGGTTGCTGTTGGCGCAGGCATGACCGTCCAGGGGACACAAAGTGACGGTGCAGTGGGAACCATTGGTGGCATTGTGCTAGCGGTGGGCTTCTTGTTCTTGCTTTACATGTTGGCTGGTTGGTTTAGTAATGTGATTACTGAATCACTGAGTGGAAAATACAGCTCGCAAATTACTCGTTCTTTTCGCCAAGGAATGAGCTGGTTTATCTTTTCTGAAGTGATGTTTTTTGGTGCCTTTTTTGGTGCCTTGTTCTACGCCAGAATGATTTCTGTGCCTTGGTTAGGTGGGGCAGATAATAACTTCATGACTAACGAAGTCCTGTGGCCAACCTTCGAAGCGATGTGGCCACTCACACTGACGCCGGGAGGAGAAACAACACAAGCTATGCCGTGGCAGGGCATACCCCTTACCAACACTATCTTGCTGCTATTGTCGTCTATTACGCTACATATGGCGCATATAAGCCTTGAACAAGACAAAAGAACGGCACTGATTGTTTGGTTAGAGATAACCATCGTACTTGCTGGCTTTTTCCTATATTACCAAGCGGTTGAGTATGTTCATGCTTATCAAGACATAGGGCTCACGTTGCAGTCCGGTATTTACGGTAACACGTTCTTCATGTTGACGGGATTCCACGGTTTACACGTTTGTCTTGGGACTATCTTCTTAATCGTGCTGCTGTTCAGAATCGCTAAAGATCACTTTTCGCCAAAGAACCATTTTGCCTTTCAAGCGGGCAGCTGGTATTGGCATTTCGTGGATGTGGTTTGGTTATGTCTGTTTGTGTTTGTTTACGTACTTTAGGCTCATTGTGAACTCTTGGTCCGACTAATAAGGGCGAGGGTTTGGCGCTAGCCAACCCGAGCTGAGCGCAATAAGCAGAAGGATGACCACCAAAGCGGAGAACATGACTCGACGGCCTAAGTAATGACTCATGGGTTTGTCTCTTTTTTCAGGATTATCTGGGTCTTCACGAACCATTTCGATAAGCGCTTTTGCGAGGTTGAAGATAATGAAAAGCAGCAAAAGGACAAGCGTCAGTTTGAATAGAAATACGGTGGACATGGCACCTCCGGTTTCATCATTGTTGTTATCAAGACAATTATGGCTATCGAAACGGTTTTGGGTTGCAGTTGGTTTAACTGTGGTTGTGTTTTCTCTTTTGGTCAAACTGGGTTTTTGGCAGTTTGAGAGAGGGCAAGAAAAACAAGCATTGGAACAAGCCATTCTCGCGCGTGCGGATAGTGCGTACCAAGCACTAAGCGTCGTTCTTGAAGACAACGACTGGCGAGAGGAAAGTATCCTCGGGAAAAAAGTGGAAGTTAATGTTGTTCCTCAGGCGTTTCCCGTAATTTTGTTAGACAATCAAACGCATCAAGGCAGTGTGGGATATTTAGCATTTCAGATTGTATTGACGAGCGATGAGCCTAGTACCTATGCGTTATTGGAGCTTGGTTTTGTCGAGGGAAGAGCAGATCGCTCAATGTTACCAACGGTCACCAAACTCGATAATTCGACTTTCATCACAGGACGCCTGTACCGAAAATCTACTAATCCACTGAGCTCAGAGTTAATGCCGGAAGTTGGCGATGTTATTCGCGTGCAAAACCTAAACATCGCGCAATTGAATCAGCTACTGAATATTGAACTTATGCCCGCAGTCTTGCAGCCAGACAATTTAACTCGTTGGCCCTATGACTTTCCTTGGAATCCATTGCCACTCAATAGTGCCAAACATTTTGGCTATTCGATTCAATGGTTTTCAATGGCAGGTGTTTTCTTATTACTGACTTTAATTGTTTTTGTTCGTTGGCAAAAAAAGTTGCGTCACATGGAGGTGAAGCATGACATCTAAAGTAACCAAAGGACGACTAATGTTGATTGCGCTGGTTTGTACGTTCGCGCTTCCCGCTGTCATTGCAAAAGTCATTCTCACACAAGGGTGGTATCAAAGCGGAGTGACCAATAGAGGCGAGTTAGTCGAACCATACACGACGTTAGAGCAACTTGGTCAAGAGTCACCTCTCAAAGACCATGGTTGGCAACTCGCTTATGTATTGCCTAACGAATGCACTGAAGAATGTAAACAGCAGCTTTACCTGCTTCAGCAAAGCCATGTTGCTTTAGGTAAGTATCAAGAGCGAGTAGTGCCAGTCGTTTGGCAGACTGAACATTCAGATCCCATAGAAGTATCGATGTTAGCGATGCAAATGAATGAATTGGTTACCGCAAAAGTGAAACCTGGGCAAATGTTGATCGTTGATCCTCTTGGGCAACTGGTGATGTCTTACTCGCCGAAACCAAATGAGGACTTAGTCCTATTGAATAAAGGTATGTTGGCGGACTTACGCAAGCTCTTAAAACTGTCACGAGTCGGTTAGAGGAAGTGCATATGAAATTAATTCAGTTGGTTAGATTCAGTTTGCTCCTAACTCTCGTGGTGATCATGTTAGGGGCATATACTCGCCTTTCAGATGCAGGGTTAGGTTGCCCGGACTGGCCTGGTTGTTATGGGCACTTTTCTGTGCCGCATCAAGAAGAAGACGTCATACGTGCTAACCTGAACTTCCCCGAGCGGGCAGTAGAGCATGAGAAAGCATGGCTTGAGATGATTCATCGCTATTTTGCAGGAACGTTAGGTTTAGTCATTTTTGCGATGGCAGCGATATCAGTAAGGTCTGAGCGTGTAAATTCAACCATTCCGATGTTGCTAAGCGTATTGGTGATTGGGCAGGCACTTTTGGGAATGTGGACAGTTACTCTTAAGTTAATGCCCGTCATCGTGATGCTTCACTTGCTCGGTGGTTTTGTTTTATTGGCGTTACAGGCGATTTTTTACTGCCAATTAAAAGCGCAAAACAATCTCTATTTCTCTCCATCTTCTAGCTCTCTGAGAGGCTTTTCATTGTTGGTTTTCCTGGTTGTTTTGGTGCAAGTGCTCCTTGGAGGATGGACTTCGTCAAATTATGCTGCGCTGATGTGTACCACACTGCCGATTTGTGAGGGAGACTGGATGAGCCATCTCTCATGGAAAGAAGCGTTTTCTTTCTGGCAAACTGGATTCGAGAATTATGAATTTGGTGTCTTGGAGTATCCGGCAAGAATGACTATACACGTCACTCATCGTATAGGCGCTATTGTTACCGCCACCGTGGTATTGGCTTATAGTATTGGGCTTATGAGGCAAGATTCTCATCATTCACAGAGAATCGGAGGGTGGTTGTTATTTACTCTGGTGTGCCAAATTATGCTGGGTGTAAGCAACGTAGTATTTCAACTTCCTATCTATGTCGCGGTGGCGCACAACCTTGGTGCCGCTGTTATGTTGAGTCTCGTTTGTGTTAGCCAGTTTTACTTGTGGCAGGGTAAAACGGCTTGGAATTACACCGCGAAAGGAGTTCGCTATGAGTAAAGAAATCGCGCTGTCGTTAAATGGGCGAAAGCGACTAAGTTCCGTTTATTTGAAGTTAACGAAACCTAAAGTGGTGGCGTTAATGTTGGTGACCGCAGTAGTAGGGATGAGCTTAGCCCCGGTTGATGATTTCCCCTGGTTGCAGGCGGTAGTTGGCCTAACGGGGATTGGTCTGATGGCAGGGTCTGCGGCAGCGTTTAATCATCTAATTGACCGCCGAATTGATGCGAGAATGGCACGTACACACAAACGACCATTGCCATCGGGTGAGACTAAACCATCATCGGTGATAGCCTTCGCTACAGTTTTAGGTGTCTTAGGGTTTGTACTTCTATATGCGATGGTCAACCCGCTGACGGCATGGTTGACTTTGATGAGTTTGCTCGGCTATGCGATGGTATACACAATGTACCTCAAACGTGCTACGCCCCAAAATATCGTCATTGCAGGGATTGCCGGTGCGATGCCGCCTCTTCTCGGTTGGACTGCTGTAACAGGGCAATTACATGCGAATGCTTGGCTGCTCGTGATGATCATTTTTATCTGGACGCCACCACATTTTTGGGCTCTCGCTATTCATCGTGTCGAGGATTACCGCAAGGTAGATATTCCCATGCTGCCAGTGACACACGGCATTGAGTACACCAAAACTTCTATTCTGTTGTATACGGTGCTATTGACTTTGGTTTGTGTCCTACCGGTTTTGGTTGGTATGGTCGGCGTGGTGTATCTTTTTGCCTCGCTACTACTCAATGTTGGCTTTATGTACCATGCATGGAAGCTAAAATATGCACCAGAGCCAAATACCGCGATGGAGACGTTTAAATTCTCTATCTATCATCTTTTGGCGTTGTTCATTGCATTGCTTTCGGATCACTATATTGGTTTTTAACCTTTCTTAAAACAGAAAACGCCGCGTGGTTCGCGGCGTTTTTGGTTTTGATACTTTGGCTTTAAGACAAAGCTTTCTAGATTTATTGAATTTCTAGCAGTTCAACATCAAAGATCAAAACACTTGCTGGTGGAATTGGGCCAGAGCCACTCTTACCATAGCCAAGCGTGCTTGGTACGAAAAGGCGGATTTTCTCACCTTCTACCATGTATTGTAGACCTTCTTGCCAGCCTTTAATGACTTGGTTAAGACCAAATGAAATCGGCTCACCACGATTAACAGAGCTATCGAATACCGTGCCATCAATCAAGGTGCCGTGGTAGTGTACTTTTACTTTACTTGTTGCAGTTGGGTGAACCTCACCTTCGCCTTTTTCAAGAACCATGTATTGAAGGCCACTTTCTGTTGTGATGACGCCTTCTTTTTTCGCATTTTCTAGTAAGAATGCTTGGCCTTTGGCAAAGTTTTCATCTGCTACTTTATGGTTTGTCCAAGTACGGTAAATGAAAAAGCCCGCCAAAATAAAAATAATAAGAGGAAACAAAAATTTAGACACGTAATCTCCTTGTCTATTTAGGTTGTTTTAGCAAAAAGTTGATGGTTTCTGCCATGGCTTCAACGCTGTCATGACCACCAGTAATCACTTGATATTTTCCGTTTACGATAAAGGCTGGAACGGAGTTAATTTGGCCGCGAGTCGTGATCGCTTCTGCCTTAGTGATGTACTCAAACAGCGCTTTTTGCTGTGCTTCATCTAAATGGTAAGGGCTGATAAGGTTGCGAGACTCAAAGGCTTTCTCTACGGCGATTTGGCGTTCCTCAGCCGTTGCATCGGCACCCATTTGCACAGCAGTAAAAAGATCCGCCATAAACGCTTTATCTGGTGTTGATTCAAGCTGCATTACGGCAGTATAGAAGATGATGGCGCTCACTTGTGCACTTTCATTGAACGTTACATGCATTTTTTCAACGCTTTGATCGGTCAATGATTCAATTTGAGGGACAAACTCTTCCATTGAGCGGCAGTGGCCACAAGTTAAAGAGAATGCTTCAGTCAGGGGAGCTAAATCATACTCTTCAAGGGATACTGGCAAAACTTCGTATTGTTTGCCTTGCTGAGGCTGACTCTTGCCGCTATCGCATGCCGACAAAGCCATTACGGCAACAACAACAGCAAAGCCTTTCGATATGGTTTTTAACATAGTAGTGCTCTAAATGAGAAATTTGCGTTAGTTTATCGGTTAACGATAGTGACTAAAACCATTAAATAACAATAAAGTGAGACCATTGGTAACAGACTTAGCCTGACGTATGGGCTGCAAGGGTAGGGTATTTTAGTGTTGCGTTTTATTTGAGAGATGATTTTGCATTGACTCCAGTGGCATGAACGCTGCATAGGCAAACCAATCGGTGGACAAAAGCGCTAAAGATTCGGCGTGTTTTGTCGACACAATGAACAAGAGTTTTTCTACGTTGGTAATGGTATGAAGCATTGGTTTTTAATTGTTTGTGGCATTCTGGCCGGGTGCAGTAGCCTCGATCAAGATATGGTCCCAGGTGGGAACATTTTAGATACAGCTCCTAAATCAAACACAGAGCTGAGACACCCAGAATGGGGATACCCGAGCGCATCCAATGTGGCTTCTTCCCCTCGTTCATATCAAACGGCGAGGGCGTCAGTAAAAAAGTCGCAAAACGTGACCTCTCTGGAAATGTTCCTGAGCAGGCATAACATTCCTCACGAGACGCTCAGTGGTGGTCACCTGATGATACGTTTGAAAGAGCAAGTGCATTTTCAAACGGGTTCTGCACGGTTATCTGCTCAATCTCAAGACTGGATTCGAAACATTGGTCACTATCTGGCTGGAAGAACTGATGTTGATGTCGTGATTGATGGTCATGCGGATAGCACGGGAGCTGAAAGCTTCAATGACACGCTATCTGAAAAGCGAGCTCGTGAAGTAGAAAAACAACTATTGGCGACGAGTATTCCACGTCAACGAGTGTTTTCTAGAGGCTTCGGAGAGTATGTACCGAAGTGCAGCAATGCGACAGCGAGTGGTAAAGCTTGCAATCGGCGCGTAGAGCTAACATTGATCGTGGATGAATAACGCAGACGTTAGGCGGTAATCTTCGTTGTGTTGTTCTCACATACCCGTTATTTGCTTAGTGGAGTTTAAGTTCGGAGTTGAGCAAGAAGACTGAATAAGGAAAGCTCGCACGGCAACATTTAGCTAAAAAAATAGAAAAGAGGCACCGTTAGGTGCCTCTTTTACATCCGCCAATGTTCATAGGGGGAACTTAGGCAAATTCTTTTTCAACGTAAGCGACGATGTCAGATGACTCGTATAACCACTGTGTTTCACCATCTTTTTCGATACGAAGGCAAGGGACTTTAACTCGCCCACCACCTTGCTCTAGTTCAGCTCGATGAGTAGGATTATTTTTTGCATCACGTAGCTCAATGTTCACCGATTGACGCTTCATTGCACGGCGGACCTTTACGCAAAAAGGGCAGGCTTCAAATTGGTAAAGTGCGTATTGTTTCGCTTTTTCATCAATACGTTGCTGTTCTTCTGCGGTGCGCTTAATACCACGAGGTGAGAACACCGCGTTCAGCAATAAGATAACCTTGCCTAAAATCCAACGGATAAACTTCATAATGATCCCTTGATGTTCATTGGGTAACTGTCCTTTAAGAATGCAATCATGATGCTTGTTGCACTGAGTGTGAAGTCTATCAGTTGTTTGAAATGGATAAAACCATGTATTTTATGCGGAAAATAGACGTTTAAACCAACCCCAAAAGCCACTTGCTGAAGCCGGACGGGCTTCCTTACCTTGATAAAAACTTTGCATGAGTTCGGTTCTGAATGCATCAACGTCCATGCGTTTTATGACAAGCTCGTGCTGCAATGTATTTTGAGTCTGCTCAGCATGATCGTGCGCCAAGCTGAAATCCATATTTAAATAGCCTTGCGTGTATAACCAAAGGTGGGTGACTAAGATTAGGTCTTCAGCAGATTGGTTAGTAAACTTATCCGCGTGCTCATTACCCAAGGAGTCAGTCAGAACTTGCTGCATACGCTGGGTAGAGTGAGCATGTTGCTCGTAGTTAGCACTTGCTTCAATATGTGATTTGGTCAAAAGGCCAAGCAGGTGAAGAGTAGGTGCTGTTGTGGGTTTGTTCTCACAAACTTTTGTAAATAGTTGTGACTGTTCTTTTAACCAACGTCGCTTTGCTGCTTTATGTTCTTTAACAAAGGGGATTTCTTCAAATCCCATCTCTTGACTCAGTTCACTAAGAGACGTCATGGTTTTTTAGTTCCTTCACCGTTACTTCGATATGCTGATCATTGATATCAACAAAAATTGAGCTGCCAGTAATCATAACAGAAAGGCTAGTACCTCGGTCAAGGTGCTGACAAATCAAGTCGATAGCGTCATAGTCAAAGCTCTCTACGTTGACGGGAAGCATTGAGAACTTTCCTGACATTTTGTCCCACCAGACAGCCGCTTTGGTGTTATAAGTGTAAACTTTTACATGCTTTGCTAGGCGAGAAGCTTTCTTAATTCTGTCTGGTTCTGGTTCGCCAATTTCAATCCAGTGAGTAATGCTTTGATCATCGCCAACATGCCATAAATCAGGCTCTTCAATCGTAGAGAGTCCTTTTGTAAACTCCAGATTGCTTTGAGCATTTAAACAGTAAGCTAGAATGCGAGCCAACATTCGTTGCGGCTTTTCAGAAGGGTGAAGGGCGATAGTTAGATTTTTAGAATCGTAATAGTCATTATTCATATCGGAAATGGCGATACGAAATTTGTAAATGGTTGGTTTAAGAGCCATAGATTTATATCGTTTTGTTGGCAAAATAAGTTTTAGGCAAAAAAATAGCCAGCTTTAAAAGCTGGCTATCGTATCAAATTCTTTAAGAATTAAAGTACTTTGATTTGCTCTGCTTGAGGGCCTTTTTGACCTTGAGAGATAACAAATTCTACTTTCTGGCCTTCAACTAGAGTGCGGAAGCCGTCACCAGTGATTGCAGAGAAGTGAGCAAATACGTCAGGACCGTTTTCTTGTTGAATGAAACCGAAGCCTTTAGTTTCGTTGAACCACTTAACTGTGCCAGTAGCTGTGTTAGACATGTCTATTTCCTAAATATCTAAATAATGTAATCTTTCGCCTCAACGGCGCTTATAGCGTGGAAAAATAAATTGCTATTGCGTACCACAGGACGACGGGTTACAAGTAATCCAACGAAATGTGAAAACAAAGAACTTTCTTTCTAGCCGTGTTTGAGTCTAGGTTAATTCCACGAAGAGTCAACATATATTAGTGCTTTATGGACAAATATTTGTATTTAGTCACTATTTAACCAGCATGTTTTTGATTAAATTTCAAATAAATGACGGTGATGTGAAGTTTTTTAGCATAAAATTCAACTAAATCTATAAATTTGACTTATTTATATAATTATTGTCCAATCTGGTTCGACCATTAAGGAGGATTTATGGCAAAGCGTAAAATCAGTCCTCAACCGAGTGGCTCACAACATGAGACCGACTTCGGCAGAGGTGAAATCAAAGACAACGCGTTAAAAGCGGTTGTTACCAGTCAGCTGTTCCAAACACGAGTCGTTAAAGCGAAAAAAGGTAAAGGTAGCTTCAGCCGTAAAATGAAGCATAGAGGCAAAGAGCCCTATTCAAAGTTCTCCCCAAGGTGGATTTTGAATAGGGCTTTTTTGTTGGTACTAGGTGTTTGCAAAACTGATGATATTCAATTTTTAGTACCAGATAAGTTTTCCTAATTTATCATGTACTGCTTCAACTGCTTCAACTGCTTCAACTGCTTCAACTGCTTCAACTGCTTCAGCGAGCTAGGCGTTGAAAGTACCAATTAAGTACTAAAACTTACTAAGTTAGATTCATATCAATAAGCGTCACTTCCTGTCTTATGCAACTCTACTATATCTTTAGTCTAATCAAACAGCCGAGATTATGGTTTAAAAAGACTGGTGAGAAGTAGGTATGTCATCGACGAGTTATGGTACTTATGGTTGCAAATGTAAAAAAGCGTGTGCTTCTTTATTACTACTGTGGCTGTCCATTTGTCCGATGGCGCATGCACACAAGTCAGAGTCTCATTCTTTAATTGTTGCTAACTCCAAAGCGTGGAAGCCGTTCTCTTACCTTAGCCCAGATGGTGAACCTAAAGGTATTTTAATCGACTTTTGGAAAGAGTACGCGGCGAACAACCAAATCGACGTTCAGTTTCTCCTTTTGGATTGGGATGCTTCTTTACAAGCCGTAAAAGAGGGTAAGGCTGACTTTCACGGAGGACTTGTCTACTCGCCCGAAAGAGCGAAGTATATGGACTTTGGCGCAGTCATAATGCCTATCCAAACCAAACTGTACGTAAATAAAGATGTACTTTCGGTTGATATCAGGAGTGTTTTAACTGGCGAAATGACGCTGCCAATTGGCGTTGTTAAAGGAAGTTACGAGTCTGAGTTTGTTCAGACGAATTATCCGAATGCACCTATCGCAGAATACATTAACAATGATTCGATGATACAAGCCGCCGTCGATAAAAAGGTGCTGTACTTTGTTGCAGACCTGCAAGTTGCTAACTTTTATATGGCAACCACGCCGGGAGCGGGTATGTTTGTCCCGACAATTAGCTTATATAGTAAAGATCTTCGGATTGCAGCAGGAATGCACAGTGCAACTTCCATTTTAGAGGTATCAAGAGCGTTTGAAAAAGTCATCGGTACGGATCGTGAGCGGATCCTCACCCGTTGGAGTGTGGTGAAAACGGTTTATCCACTTTATCTTTTCCCTATTGCTATTTTCATTATGGCGGTTGCAACGCTTTATCATATTTTTGCCCTCAAACGTATGGTTGCTCTTCGGACAAGGCAGTTAACGATTGCCAATCAGCAATTGCTAGAGATGACGTTGACGGATTCTCTCACAAAGCTATACAACCGTAGACACCTGATTGAGCAATTGGCGCTACTGAATCATTTGAAGCGAAACTTAACGGTGATGGTGTTTGATATTGATGATTTTAAATCAATCAATGATCGATATGGCCACCTTGCTGGAGACCGAGCAATAGTTGCCATCGCAGAAGCCGCTAAGTCGATGACTGATGACCGAATGACATTGGCGAGAATTGGAGGAGAAGAGTTCGCACTCGTTACGTCTTCTCTGTCAGAGCGAGAAGCGCTCAATTTTGCCAATATGCTTTGTAAAGCCGTTTACGATCAGCCTGTTATACTGGGCGGACAAGCAATTCATTTGAGTATCAGTTTGGGCTGTGCTTACTATCCTGAGTTTACCCACATCGTGAGCTTGCAAGATGCTGACGAGTTGATGTATCAAGGTAAGTCTGAAGGAAAGAATCGTGCAGTTTTCCAAGTTATAACAGACTGTCAGCTTCAACCTGCGCTTCGTCAAGTGAATTAGGTCTCGCTAATTCAACTGATACTTCAAACCATCCTCAAGCCTCAAAGGTTTAGTCAGAGTAACGTGGTAAGCGTTGACGATTACGTTGCGTTGTTTTCTTTGAGGCCAATTTGCGTACAAATATTCGCACTTTCATATATATAACCCCCCACCTGCTCACGTTTTTATCATAGAAGCAGTAATTGTTTTAAAGTGATAAGTGATTTCTTGGTAAAGATCAGAACCCCTGTCTACACTCAGTGTAAAGTAATGCATATAAAGCATGATGCATACAGTGTTGTACAAAAACAATTAAAGAAGATAAGAAATAAGTTGGCTTGAGAAGGACGGGGAATGAACAACGAATGCTTTGCTAGGTTCCGAGCTGTCACGGATGAACTGTCAATGAAAGAATCGTTGTCAGTTGGGAAAGACCCTTATGCTCACTATCTCAAAGATATTGTGGGCATTGATTTATTGTCTCGTGAAGAGGAGTTGCATTACGCCAAACTTAATCGAGCTGGTGATGAAGAAGCGCGCGAAATGTTGATTGAGTCTAATCTTCGACTTGTTGTGAAAATCGCAAAAGGTTACCTCAAACGGCCAGGTAATAACTTTACTCTGCTCGATTTAATAGAAGAAGGTAATATTGGTTTGATAAAAGCGGTCGATAAGTTCGATCCTGAGCCAGGCTACCGTTTTTCTACTTATGCGGTATGGTGGATTCGCGAGAATATAGAAGCGGCATTAATGAACAATGGCCGCACGGTACGTTTACCTGCTCATGTGTGCAAAGAGATAAATAGCCTGGCTTTAAAAAAGCTCGATGCGTCAAAAAGTGAGAGCAAGGAGTTGTCTATTTCTGAACTCTCACGCTGCTCAGGGGTGAAAGCAGAGCGTATAGATGAACTTGTTGCTCTAAGTGGTTTTATTGATGTATCGACCACTGCGGACCTACATCGCGTTCCATTTGTTCTTGAACTGTGTGAAAGTGAGTATACGCCAGATCCACAACAAGACTGTGAAAACCAGTGCTTTACTCAAGCTATTGAAAATATTATTAAAACCTTGCCAACTAAGTTGCAGAAAGTCTTGATCCATCGATTCGGATTATTTGACCAGAGAGTGAAAACTTTGTCGGAAATAGGCCTGTTATTAAACGTATCTAACGAGCGTGTTCGTCAGATGCAGATAGAGGCGGTTGAACGCGTGCAGAAACGTCTCCGATTCGATGGTTGGGTTTAAGATTTTTAGCCCCTTATCCTAGCCGATTAATTTACTGGCTTGCTACTCTGTTCTTCCGTAAGTAACAGCAGCTCAAGCTGTGCTTTAGCTGCTGCCTCCAATCTCCATACACTCAATAATCGGTTAAGTGCTGCGCGATAAGTACGACTTTTGAGTAAAAAAGCGAGCGTACTTGTGTAGTTGTTTACGACTTGCGCTTGTGTCTCGACCAATGCAGTTTTGTTTTCGATGTCGATGTGTTGAAGGTTAAAGTCAGGAAGAAACGCACACTCATACCATACCTCTACAATTTCACGAATTTCGAGTTCTTCTTCAGGCACATCGAAGTCTTGTAACTGGTAGTTTTCTGGTATTGTTGATAAATAAACCACATCCAATTTGTCTGCAACAAATGTATACATCGGATTCCTTAGTGTACGCGCTTACAGAGTAAATAGTCTCATCGTTTACATTTTTGTCAATGACTGTGCTCAAGTATGAATGATGAATCACACCACATTCCGAACTTAACTTAGACTTTTTAAGTACTTATCGGTTAACCCGAAATACTTCAGGTTGCCATCTGGCTCCAAGACTAAGCTCATATTGGATGTAGAGATCATGCCCGGATCATTCGTTGAGAAAATAACGGTCTTATTGAGTAGTTTGTCGCTGAATAAACGCTTGAAGTAGTGCGAGTTTTCTTGCTCTGCACCATTAAATGGCTCGTCAATGATAATCAAAGATTGTTCGCAGTTGCCTAGCCCTAATGCGAGCCGCAGTCTTTGTTGAATACCATTTGGTAAACTTTTACAGATATCAACGCTCAATTGAGTGTCCAGGCCTTGTGGCAACCATGTATCGAGCTCAAAGAAACTCACCATTTCACGCATTTTTTCTGTTGGGATTAACCCATTATGCAAGATGAAGTTAGTTTCCAAGGAGCCTTCAAAAATATGCAGGTTAAACGGGATGTAGTTAATCGAGGTTCGATAGCGGTAACTGTTGAACTGTTTGATGTTATAACCGTCCACCGAAACTGAGCCTTGATAGCGTTCCTCTAGCCCAGCGATAATAGAGATGAGCGTCGTTTTACCGCAACCTGTTGGTCCACAAATCACGACTTTTGCGCCCGGTGGAATTTTAAAACCAAGATTAGTTAAGCCTGTTGCCGCACCACTATAACGATGGCTCACACCAGAGCCGACGATACTACCTTGAAAGAGGCGAATAGGGGGGCTTTTCTCTAACGTTAGCTTATCGTCATTCATCGCCATAAGGTTGTTGATTTGCGCAGAAGACGCCTTAATGGATTGGAACTTAGAAATAGAGTTGTAGATGCCCATAATAGGCCCCAACGCCTTCCAGACTAAAATTACAGTAGCAAGCATTGCACCTGCATCGGAGGTGCCGTCCATCACGCCGATAACGGCCGCGACGATACTTGCGGTACCAATAACCTGAATCAAACTCCCGCCTGCTGCCTGAACCCTGCTATTAGTCACTGAAACATGTTCTGCATCGTTTGTGCTTTGTAAATGTGATGCGCTAAAGCGGGACTGGATAACACGCAACAATGGCAAGTCTTGGATGGTTTTTATACCACGAAGAATCTCATTCCATTGGTAAGAAACCATGGCGTTGGCGCGAGAGCTCTTGGACGTGGCTTGCGAGTAGATGTAACGAGAATAAACACAGAACACCAACATTAGAATCAACCCCGCCATAACGACTAGCGCTGCGGTACCAGACATAAGAGCAATGGCAATAATGAATACGATAACAAACGGCATGTCGAAGTAGCTTAATGTTGACTCTGCGGTTACCAAACGGCGGAAAGTGTCGATGTCTTTCAAACGTGCTAACTGAGAAGAGACACCAGCGGTAGATGTCATCGAATAAGGAAGCCACAACAGTTTGGATATTACGTTTTGAGAAATATGCACCGCCAAATCCTTCCCTGATGTGGCGATGATGTTGACCCGCATTTTCTTGAAAAAGTATTCCGAAAACCCAACAATCACGGCAAACAACGTGAGCCAATAGAGCGTGGCTTGCGAGCTAGACGTCAAGGCGAAGTTGTACACACTCATAATAAAAAAGGGCTGGAGTGCGCCGAGAATACTGACCACGAAGCTGAGGATAATCAGGCTCTTGAGTTCATTGTTGTAGCGATAAAACGCGTATTTAATCCAGTTACTGCGGTCTTGAGATTCAGGTGGTGGCTCTCGGAACAAGCGCGAGTATTCGCTGATCGAGACCAACAAGCATGGCTTTTTGCAGAGCGGGTATTCAATGGTGTTGTTATTGGTGTAATCAAACAGGATCAGCTTGCCGTCTTTGGTACCCAAGAAAATCGCAGTGAGGTTTTCTATCTCGATAAAACAAGGATGAGGGTGCCCCTCGATGTGCTCCAACGTTTTTAATTTGGTGACGTCACAACGGTAACCAAGGCGTTCAATCGTGGCAATAAAACTGTCGCTGTCTTTTGGTTTAGGGATAAAAGCGTCACTGAGGATAGAAGGTGTGCCTTCCCATTCAAGCGCTATGAGGGTGTAAGCTAAACCACGAATCAAAGGTGACTCATTGTATCGCTCGTCATAACTGCGAGCCTCAAAGTCCAACAAGCGCTGAGGGACATTATTAAAATCAACCAAAATACTCATTGGTCACCTCCGGTAAGTTTGACGCGTTTGAGGCGATGATTGAGTTTGTCCATCTTGTTGCTGACGATGATGAGGATTTTGTCGTTGGCGCGATAGGCGGTGCTGGTCAAAACCAATCGAGCAAAGTCGTCATCATAAACACAGTCGATGTCGTCGAAGATCAACACACGTTTGTTCGCGAGTAAGGCACGCACTAACAACAAGGCATAAGCGACTTGGCGCGAGAATGGGTTGCGTAAATGTCCTTTAAGCTCGGTGTAAAAACCAGCGGGAAGGGCATCGATTTGTGCCTTGATGTTCATGGTTTCGCAAAGCGCAAATGCCGTGTTATTTAAGCTCGGGCGGAAACAAGTCAAGTTGTCGATGATGGTGCCTTCGACGAACGAACTGGTTTTGTCGACCATGAGCACGCTATTACGCCAGACGTTGTAGTTGACGTCATCGAGCGGTGTCTCGTTGATTTGGATATCGAGCTTGCTGTCGGTGTTTTGCCGCGTAATGCAATTGGCGAGGTGGGTTTTACCTGCGCCGCTTTTCCCCGTCAGCAAGTAAGCCTGACCGCGTTCAAACTCAATGCGTTGTTTTTCCGAATACTTCACCGAGATGCGCTCGACTTCCGTCGTGTCGTTTTGTTGTTCTATAGATGCAGCAAGCTCAAGCAGCTCGGCGATACGTTGAATATGAAGCTTGTTCAACTCCCATCGACTCACCGTGCGCATTACTTGCTGGTATGGCGCGAAGTAGCGGTTGGTAAGCATGATGATGGCAGCCATGATGCCTTGGCTCGATTGCATGTTGATAACTGCCGTTGCCAAAACCACCACCACACAAGCGATGGAGAGCTGTTGTATGAGCGACAAGATAAGGTTGAAGTTTGATTCAATTTGCTCGTATTTGATGTTCTCGACTTCACGTTCTTCCACCATTTGTGTCATCAAGCTCTCAACGCGATATTCCATATTGCGCGCTTTGATATCGAGTGGGCTAGAGATGATCTCGATGATTTTAGAAGTAGTTAAGCCTTCGATGTCGGATTTGTTTTCTAAGCTGTTGATTTTCTGCTTGGAAAGACTGAGTGCGAACACCGCCAAAATGATGGAGGCGAGCAAGATGGTCACTCCCGCCCAAATGTTGATCACACCGATAATCAGAATGGTCAGTATGCTGACGGCAAGGTTGATCAATGCCCGTACAGATTCTCCGCCAAAGAAGGATTTAATCTCTGGAATGGTCGCAATACGCTCTAGGTATTCACCGGGTTCTAGACGACGAAACTTCGATATCTCAGCCAAACAGATTGATTGAAACACCTTGTTGGTTAAGTTGGTTTCGAATTGCTTCATGATCACCGACGAAATCTTCTCTTCCTGATTCTTTAAGTGATAGTCGAGGAAGATGGTGATCAAGATAATGGCAAACAGAAGAAACAGCGTGTCTTTGGCTTGGTTAGGTAAAACACGGTCAAAGATAATAAGAATCGAAAAGGGCAGCACTAAACCAAACAGTGTTGAGATGACCGTTGAGAAAGTCAGATAACACTTGTCAGCAAAGTTAATCTTTTGGGAAAAGTGCTCAGTTTGCATTGCGACCTCCTTTCTTAATCGATGGTTTAGAGAGAAGGTGTTTTGGAACTAAGTCTTGATTGCTTCTGCCTTCGATATCGCTCATCAACTGCATGATGCTTTCGATAGATTGAACCGATAGCATGCCTTTGATTTGCTCAAGATTGATCGATTCAATGATGTAGTCATAGCGCGCGCTCTCGTAATCACGTAGCGCGCTGAACAGTTTACTTTCCGCTGCCAGTAAGTCGGTAATGGTTCGCGTACCAAGCTGATAGGCGCGTTGAATGCCTTTGTAGGAAGCGTAGTTGGCACGGATGATGTTCTCGTAACTGCTGATGGCGCGGGAGAAGTCATTAATGTTGAGTACTGAGGTGTTAACGCTATTGCGCGTCGCGAACAATGAATCTTGGTACAGCAGCTCGGTTCGCTCGATGGCAGTCGACGATTTTTGATAACCGTAGTAATCCGAACCGCCGGAGAAAATTGGCACATTCAAGTTCAACCCGACGCTGGTCGAGTTACTGTCCCCTGTTGCGGTTGGGTCGGTTCGGTCATAGTTGTTCGCGTCGTCGTAACGGTAACTGGCAGAGAGCGATACGGTCGGCACAAAGTTTGAACCGCTTTCTTTCAAGCCTCTTCGGCTGCGCTCGACGGTTTTCTTCGCAACCAATAAGTCGTTATTGAGCTTCAAAGCTTGTTCAAGAATCTCACGTTGTTCGGATTCGCTGATTTCCTCCAAGGGCACACTTTCGTAGATGTCTTGTGATGGGGTGACTGGGTATTGAACTTGAATCTCTAAACCGTTCAAAATTACGCGCCGGTCTTTCTCTAAGGTTCTTAAGCGATTGGCAATGCCTTCTTTCTGGGCAATTACCTCATACAACTCGCTCGCCGCAGTGTTGCCAAGTTCCACGTTGCGACGCATTTGACGCTCACGTGTTTCAGACGATTTAAGTTCTACTTGGGTGGCTTTGATTTGCGCGTTGTTTTTGAGGTATTCGAAATATTGCGTCGCGATTTCAGAAATGGTGCTCTGGATTTTGTTCTCGTGTTTGATTTCTTCAATGTTGAAATCAAGCTTCGCGGTGCCGTATTTGAAGATGTCGCCAAGGTTAAACACCGATTGCGATAAAGACACGCTGTAGCTATTTGAGTTGTAGCTTGAACGTTTATCTGGTGTTCCCGTTAATATGGTCTCGTTTTCATTCCATGTTGTATCAGCGGCACCGTTTAAAGAAGGCAGGAACTTAGAACGGCTAATGTCGATGTTGTATTCGTTTTCTTCCACGCCTTTGTCACTAGCGCGCAGAGATAAATTGTTTTCCAAGCCGAGTTTGACCGCCTCAAGCAAGGTGGTCGCCATTGCCGAAGGAGCATTGCTCAATGTAAGCGCTGCCAATACGCAGCTAGTTAAGTTTCTGTACCGCCACATACTTGTTGATCACCTTGATGATTTCGTCGTTTTTATAAGGTTTGCTGATCACGTAATCCATTCCAGCTTCGATACAAGCTTGGTGTTCATTACTGCTGGTCAATGCTGTCGCGCCTATGATGGTGCAAGGGTTTTGTCCGCTCTCTTGTTCGTATTGTCGAATGCGTTTGGTTGCTTCAATACCGCCCATGCCAGGCATGATGCAGTCCATAAAAATGATGTCCGAGCGCTGATTCATGAAGTGCTGAACAGCGTCTGCGCCATCGCCAACGGTGTCGGCTTCGTATTCTTGCTTGCTCAAAATACGTTTGAGTAGAATCTGTTGAACACGGTCATCTTCCACAATCAGGAATGAGCTGTTCTCCATCTGATCTTCTGAGGCTTCCGCTTCCATGATTGCTAAAAGATTGGGGATAAACTCATACGGAATCGCAGGGGAGTTCAGAATCTTGTCGACAAAGGTATGGCTCTCTTGCGCTTGCTGAGTGCTAGTGACCGAGAGCAGCAACTTGGTGTTCGGGTGATTGCGCAGTTGCGATTTCACCGTTTTGCTCAGTGAGGGCAGCTTGTTTGGCTCGAACGTGTCGGTCAGCATGATGGCATCGTATTCGCCAAAGGTTTTTGCAGCAGAGAAGAGTTCGTTCGGCGTTCGAATTGGCGTGATCTCCAAGCCCAAGTTGACTAACATTTTGTTCATTACATCAATGCGCAGCTGAGAGTTGGCACACAGCAACAAACGCTTATTGTCGAAGCGAGTTTTCTCGGTGTGGAAGCTTTTGGCTTTCAAATCGAGCTGAATTTGAAAACGTTCCTGATTGCCCGATTGATACCAATGGCTCTCGTAATAGCCATAATCTTTCAGTACGCTTTTAGCCAAATCGTCTTTGGTTGCAGTGTGCTGTTTATGGTCGCTCCAGTGTAGGGTATTGAGCTTGGCAAACGGCACATCCAGTGTGGTTAAGAAGTTTAGATTGATGGTCAAGCGGGTATTTTCAATGTCTGACGCCGCACCTGATTCAATGGTGACAAACAGTTTCTTGTCGGCTTTGAGTTGGATGGCATTTGATAGCTGTAGGAACAACACCCAGAATAAGCTGGTAGATTGTCCTTCAACACGGTTTGGTAAGTTATCTGAGATAAAGCAGTCTAGCTCACCTTCATTTCGCTGCACTTTTGAACTGATGTGAATCATCAATTCAGACAGTACATTCAGCAGTGAAAACTCTTTCGATTTGCTCTCGGTCCCTTGTGAAATGAGTCGGTTGTAGTTCTCCGCCAATTCAGACAGGGTATTGGCAGCCGAGGTTATATCTTGCGCCATCAACACTCCGCTCTCATCGGTCTCTTGAACGAGATATTGCACGCCGCCGTTAATGGTGTTGGTGATGCCACGAATCTCGTAACCAATCAGAGCATAGAGCTGCTTGTAGAGATCGTTATTGCGTTTTTGCTCTTCGAGTTTGCTGAAAATCAGTTTTAGGTGTGAGTAGATCTGACGCTGCTTAGGATTGATGCTCACTTCATTCAGCAACTCTTCCAACCTTTGTAAATCCAGTAGTTTGAGTTCTTGATAAAGCTCATCGAATTCTTGGTCAATGTCACGCTCATTCGAGCTGGATTTTTTCAGTTTAAGGATTGCCACCAAGTTCGATAGCACTGCGATACCAACCAGTACGACAACGACCACAAACAACCAAATGAAGAACTCGTTTTTCTCCATCATTAGGTCACTCGCATGGTTGTTAAATATGGTCCGGTAGTTGTCGTCCATTTGTAGGTAGTTATTGGTGAGCGAGAGGTACAGTGCCAACACATCGTCGCGTGTTTTTTGGCTGTCTGAGAAGCGATTGATTGCCAGTTCAAGCTGCGTGTATTCGGTCGCGCCCACCAAGCTAAACTCGGTTTTGTTGAGTGACGCGAGCGACTTAAATTGGTCAATTTCGTCTTTCAGAACCTCAAAATCAAGCTCTGTTGTACTGCAATAACGCGCGCTTAAACAGCGTTGAAGCGTTTGAATATCAAACTCGATAGTTTGGTTGAGCTGTTGAGCTTGAACCAACAGAGGCGCGTTTTGCACTTTCTCGACTGAATCCACTTTTTCCCAAGAGATATACAAATAAAAGGCGAGGGCAGCCAGCATCAAGCTGAAAGCGATGCTTAGGCGCATAACAGGAACGGAAATATTGTAAGAAGGTTTGCTACTCATCCATCACCTCTCATCGAATGCGTCTTCGATAGCCGACATAACCGGCTTCGCTGCGTATTCGATCACCCGGCGTGAACCTGTTTTCACGTCTGCGGTAAACTCCATATAAGGGGACAGCTTGTATTGTGTGCCTCCGCGCTCTAGATAGTTTTGACTGATTTGGATTTCCGCGAGATAGAATTCAGCGTCTTCTTCTTCATAAGAAGAACGGCTGATCGATGCAATTCGACCTTCCAAAAATCCGTATTTGGCAAAGTTGTAGGTATCCATCTTCACTTTGACCGCTTGTCCGATTTCTACAAAACCCATGTCTTTACGCGGGATCTTCGCCTCTCCGTGAAGGGCGTTATTGATCGGTGCAATGTCCGCGATGCTTTCACCTGGCGGTATCACAGCGGAGCGGAAATTGAAGTGCACTTTATCTACTACACCGTCAATAGGGGCGTAAACCACGAGGCGATCCACTTTATCTGAGTGTTGAGGACGTAATATACGTTTCAACTTTAAGTCCTTGTTTGCTTGAATGATTTGTGCTTGATACTCGGCATTACGATTCTCCACCAAGTCTCGGTACTGCTTCTCTAGTTTGTCGAGTTGGAAGCGCTCATTCATGACCGACTCATCAAGGTTTTCAATCTCACGCACCATGTTTGACTCTTGAACCTGCATATTCAGAACATCGACGTAAGACGCCATTTCCTCTTTGTACAAGGTGTTCTTAATATTGAGCTGCTTGCGTATCAAGGAGAGCTGGTTCTCGGAGCTTTTACGGCGCTTGAGCATTGAATCAATAAGCGAATTCTTATGTTGGATATCGTGAGTGATCAACTCTTCATTGGAACGGTTTTTAGAAAATTCTTGCTGCCAGGTATTCATGTTGACTTGCACTAATTCTGGGTACTTTTCGATGTAGGCAGAAAAATCGGGTTCCACCATATCGCGCAGGCTTTCGTAACGAATCTTGTCTAGCTCAAGCTGAATGATCTCTGTGTTTACCGTATCGAGTTGAGTGTTTCTATCCAGAGAGCGAAGGCGTGCAATAGGCTGACCTTCGTAAACTACTTCGCCTTTGCGCACTAGCATTTCTTCTAGAATACCGCCTTCAAGGTGTTGCACTTTTTCGATGTCAGATTCGAGCAATAGCTCACCGCGCACCGACACCACAATGTCGATACGAGCCTGAGATGCCACGGCGATAGCCACCATGGAAAGCAAAAAGATAACCAGCAAGGTTTTGTGTACGCTGGTCATTGCACTGGCTAGCACGATTGTATCGTCTGTTGTTACCTTCGAAGCTTCGTTGTTCGAAACGAGCGCCTTTTTGAGGTGATGTTCTATTTGCTTATTGCTCATGAGCCACCCCTACGATTCACTACCTGTGCGGCTATCGATTGAATTTTCGATTTTTAACAGCTGGCTAATTTGTTTGTTTACGTTGTTAAGCTCGGTTTTAACATCCTCGATCAATTCATTAGGAGCAGGGAAATGGTGTTTGTTTAAGTGTTCAAGCTTTGCCAATTTTGGTGGTAAGTCGTCATCACATAACAAGACGAGAATGGTCTTTAGTCTTTTTGAATAACATCTGAGTGCTTCAAAACGGTTTTGTTTATGCAGCATCTCAATATCAATCCCTGCGTCACTGAAATCTTGGTAAAAATCGCCTAATAGCAATTGCAGCCCTTTATGGCTGTTGTCGACTGAGCGCAACAGATTTGTCATATTTATCATTATCCCACCGCACTAATTGCTTTAATGACAACAAGTAAGGATCTTTATACTGGGTTTTCAAATTTTTTTGTTTTTATGGAACTCGAAAGGTATGAAAAAAGTTGTATAAAAAAGTTGGTTTCTAAAAATGGTGTCCTTTACTGCCTCTAAATACGATCAGTTAGCTAAAAGCAACGGAGGCTGTAATGGCAGGCGACACTAATCAAGAAAAAGACAATGAAAAGCTTAACGATGCGGTAGAGCAAACAGAAACGAAGGATACGGGGACAAAAGAAGAAAAACAGCAGTCGACCGTCTCTTCGACTGTAGCGACCGGTGCTGAAAGCGCAGATGCTGTTGATGAAGCCAATCGTGCGATGGAAGAAAATCCTAGTGGCGCGGGTACGGAAGAAGAAGCAGTGAGCTCGGGTGGCGCAGTTCAAGAAGAGGATACTGAAAGTAGCAGCGACTCTGACGCTGCACAATCCAATGTTGTTGATAGTGTAGCTTCTAGCGGAGAATCAGGTGACGAGGCTCTGGGCAGCGGTGGTTCGGATTCTGGGGCGGGTGCCCAAGCGGTCGGTGGTGGTGATGCCTCTGGCTCTGAAGGTGGTTCGGACGCAGAAGGCAATGAAGCGCAAGGACAAGCGGTACAAACTTCATCTGCGCCAAGTGCTTCTTCAGACTCTGAAGGTTCTCAAGGTGGTGACGAGCTAGATTCAGAAACCACTGAAGAGAGCTTCGCGGTGGATGTACAAGACACCAGCGAAGAAACCACGACGCAAGTAGAAGACGATTTCGACTCCGAAACTACGAGCGAAACGTTCCAAATTAAAGTCGAAGGTGAAAATGACGCGCCAGAAGTAGGGCAAGATCTGGCATACATCATGGATGAAGATGGCACCATTACCTTCACGCAAGAACAACTTCTCGGGTACGCGAGTGATGTTGATGGCGATGATCTTGCCGCATTCAACGTGCAAGTGGGTGCTAATGCATCCGTTGTGGATAATGGTGATGGCACTTATACCGTCACACCTGATACTGATTTTAATGGTGAACTCGGCTTAACGTTTGATATCAGTGATGGTCAAGAAACCATTTCTAGCTCGATTGATTTAACTGTTCGTCCAATCAATGACGCACCAGTGCCTGAAGATAAAACCTTTGAGATTGAAGAGGATGGTACGCTGATCTTCACCGATGCTGACCTGCTTACTGGCGCAACGGATATTGAAGGCGATAACCTAACAGTTGAGGGCGTAAGCTACGACGGTGGTGACGGCATCCTGACCGACAACGGTAATGGGACTTACACTTTTGCGCCAAATGAAAACTTCAATGGTGACGTAAACTTCAGCTTTGATGTGTCCGACGGTACGGATACGGTTTCTGCCAACATTGATGTCAGTGTTACGCCAGTCGATGATGCGCCAGTGTCTGGCAATCTTGCTTACTCGGTGGACGAAGATGGCTCGATTCGTTTGAGTCAAGAACAGTTGTTGTCGCAAGCTTCCGATGTGGAAGGCGATGCACTGACGGCTTCTAACCTTTCGGTAGATGGCAATGCGACGGTGACTCAAAATGACGATGGTAGCTTCACCATCACGCCGGACGCAGATTTCAATGGTGATATCGACATCAGCTTCGATATCTCAGATGGCACGAATACCGTTCAAGCAACCGCTGACCTAACCGTTAATCCAATCAACGATCTGCCTGTTCCTCAAGACCAACAATTCAGTGTGGAAGAGGACGGCACTCTTCAATTTACTGATGCAGATCTGCTTGCAGGTGCTACCGACATTGAAGGCGATGACCTTTCTGTAACGGGAATCAGCTATGAAGGCACCGACGGCGTTCTAACTGACAATGGAGATGGCACATATAGCTTTGCGCCAAATGAGAACTTCAATGGCGATGTGAACTTCAGCTTCGACGTATCTGATGGCACAGATACGGTTTCAGCGAATGTAGATGTGAGCGTCACGCCGGTGAATGATCCTCCGGTGGCTGGTTCAACGTCTTACACGGTTCACGAAGACAACTCTATTACCATTTCTGACGCGCAACTGTTGGCAAATTCTTCGGATCTAGAAGGGGATGTCTCGATTGATAGCGTGAGCTACTCTGGCAGCGATGGTGTGTTGCAAATCAATGGCGACGGTACGTACACCTTCTCTCCAAATGAAAACTTTAATGGTGAAGTGACGCTTGATGTTGTCGTCGCTGATGAAGAAGGCGCAACGGATGTCACCACTGCTGGCATTACGGTGCTGGAAGTGAACGATCCACCAGTCGCAGGACCAACTTCTTACACCATTGATGAAGATTCTGTTCTGACCTTTAGTGAGTCGCAAGTGCTGTTGAATGCCTCTGATGTGGAAGGCGATGTAGAGCTTGTTGGCATTAGCTACGATGGTCCGGATGGCATTTTCACCGTTAACGATGATGGCACGTGCAGCTTCGCGCCAAACGAGAACTTTAACGGGCAAGTTCAACTTGATGTGACCATTCGAGATGAAGATGGAGCAGAAGTTGATACCGTCATCAATGTGAATGTATTGCCAATCAATGATGCGCCAGTATCGGGTGATTTGGCTTACAGCGTTGATGAAGACGGTGCAATTACGCTCAGCCAAGAGCAGCTTCTTTCTCAAGCGTCTGATATTGAGGGCGATGACCTGACTGCTAGCGATTTGACTGTAGATGGAAACGCAACCGTCACAGCGAACGATGATGGCAGCTTCACGATTACACCAGATGCGGACTTTAATGGTGACATTGATATCCAATTCAACATTACAGATGGCACAGACACTATCCAAGCAACGGCGGATCTAACGGTTAATCCAGTTAACGATCTTCCTGTTCCTCAAGACCAGCAGTTCAGTGTTGAAGAAGATGGCACGCTTCAGTTTACCGATGCAGACTTGCTTGCTGGCGCGACCGACATCGATGGCGATAACTTAACGGTTGATGGCATTAGCTACACAGGCAGCGATGGTGTGCTGACTGACCACGGTGATGGTACTTACACCTTTGCACCAAATGAAAACTTCAACGGCGATGTCAGCTTTAGCTTTGGTGTTTCTGACGGTACTGAGACCGTACCAGCCAACGTGGACGTGAGCGTCACTCCAGTGAACGATCCTCCGGTTGCGGGTTCAACGTCTTACACGGTTGATGAAGACAACGCGATTACCATTTCCGACGAGCAGCTTCTGGCTAACTCTTCAGATGTGGAAGGTGCAGTGTCCATCGATAGCGTGACCTATTCAGGCACCGATGGCGTATTCCAAGACAACGGTGACGGCACTTACACCTTCATGCCGAATGAGAACTTCAGTGGTGACATCAGCCTTGATGTGATTGTGGCGGATGAGCAAGGAGCGATTGACGAAACGACCGCAGGCATTACCGTCATTGAAGTGAATGACCCTCCAGTTGCCGGTCCAACGTCTTACACGATTGATGAAGATTCAGTACTGACATTCAGTGAGTCACAAATTCTTGCCAACGCATCTGATATCGAGGGTGATGTAGAGCTTGTTGGCATCAGCTATGAAGGCTCGGATGGTATCTTTACCGTCAATGGCGATGGTACTTGTAGTTTTGCGCCAAACGAGAACTTCAATGGTCAAGTTCAGTTGGATGTGACCATTCAAGATGAGAATGGGGCAACCGTTGATACGCACATCAATGTCGACGTATTGCCAATCAACGATCCACCAGTATCGGGTGATTTGGCTTACACCATCAACGAAGACAGCTCAATTACGCTAAGCCAAGAGCAACTGCTTGCCAAAGCGGGCGATATTGATAGCGAGAACCTTGAAGCCATCAATCTATCGACAGATGACAACGCGACAATTCAATACAACGATGATGGCAGCTACACCATCACACCAGATGAAAACTACAACGGTGACCTAGATCTGACCTTCGATATCATTGATAACGATGGCGGCTCGGTACAAGTTGGTCTGGATATTACGGTTAATCCTGTGAATGACTTGCCACAAGCGCAAGATCAACAGTTCACGGTAGAAGAAGATGGCACCTTGCTGTTCACGGATGCAGACCTATTGGAAGGTGCATCGGATATTGATGGCGATGATCTGTCTATCGAAAACGTTCTCTACACAGGTGCGGATGGTGTACTTACCGACAATGGTGATGGCACTTATAGTTTCGCGCCGAATGAGAACTTCAACGGTGATGTTCAGTTCACATTCGATGTGTCTGACGGCACAGGTTCAACACCAGCATTCATTGATGTCAGCGTGACACCAGTGAACGATCCACCGGTTGCCGGTTCTACGTCTTACACGGTTCAAGAAGACGGTCAAATCACCATTAGTGACGAGCAGTTGTTAGCTAACTCTTCTGATGTGGAAGGCGATGTAGCCTTGGCGAATGTTAGCTACTCTGGTAACGACGGTAGCTTCGTGGACAATGGCGACGGCACATATACCTTCACGCCAAATGAGAACTTTGACGGTAACATTTCTCTCGACGTTACGGTTATCGACCAAGATGGTGCAACGGATACAACAACCGCAGGCATCGATGTTATCGCGGTGAACGACGCACCAGAAACGTCAGGTATTCAAGCTGAGGTGGATGAAGATAACGCCATCACCATCACGCAAGAACAGTTGCTTGCGAATGCGACTGACATTGAAGGTGATGACCTTGTTGCCAGCAATCTACAAACCAATGACCCGGATGCGACGATCGTAGCCAACGATGATGGTTCATTCACGATTACGCATACGGAAAACTTCAATGGTGAGTTGGACTTCACTTACAACATCAGCGATGGCGAAAATGATGTTCTGACCACGTTGGATCTGACCGTTAATCCTGTCAACGATGCGCCAGAAGCGGGCGACGAGGTCTTTATTCAAGCAGAAGAAGACCAAACAGTGGGTGTTTCTCTGCGTGAAGAGCCTGCGTTACGTCTCGACCAAGCCCCTGAAAACGGCATCATCGAAGCGAATCTAAATGACGAATGGGTACAGCTAGAAGTCGGGCAGGAGGTTCCTGCAGATACGGAAGTGCGCTTCATTCCCAATGATGATGCATTGGCAAACGGTACGCACACGAGTCAAATTGGTACCTTTGATGACAATGCGAGCCTTGATGATTGGGGGACAGCTGTTGACCCTTACACACGTGAGTTTGTTGATGGCGATTTGAAAGTTACTGTTCAAAGTAATGATGACCCACTCGGTGCGTGGAATGGTAAAACACACATCGGTCACGGTATTGGCGATACTGACCGCCAAGGCTTGAGCGGTGATGAAAAACTGACTGTGACTGTTGAAGGTCAAGACATCAACGAAATCAGTTTCCACCTAGATGGCCTAGGCGGCTGGTTTATGGAAGAGTCTCGCCACTTTACGGAAGTCGAAATTCGCGCATTCAACTCTGATGGTGACTTGATCGACTCGATGACTTATCACAAAGAAGATCGTGGTAGCTATGAGACGGATTACACCCTAACGGTGAACGAGCCTGTATCTTACTTCGAACTAGGTACGATTCAAGGTAACGGTACTTACGTGGTTCAAAACATGACGGTTTCGCAAACTTGTCATGATGAAGCGGTGTTCACATCTATTGGCGTGGACGGTACGGAAATCACGGAGACGGTAGAACTGAATATCCGAGAAGGTGACAGTGAAATCGAACTGACCGCTGACTTGCCAAATGTGACCATCGATACCGAAGGTTCTACGCAGTTTGCCTCTGTGGTTATCACAGAAGAGCAGCTTTTAGCACAAGCGAGTGATATCGATAGTGATGTCCTTGATATTCAAAACCTAGAGCTGGTGGGGGATAACGCGGAGCACGCTACGTTAACCGACAACGGCGATGGTACATGGACAGTCACACCAGATGAGAACTTCTACGGTGAGATTGAGCTAGGTTACCAAGTCACGGATGGTGAACTCACTGACGACAACATCATCAACATCAACTTCGAAGCAGTAAACGATGCGCCAATCGTTTCTGGTCCGATTGTGTTGTCGACTGATGAGGATGTGGGCATTACGTTTAGCGCGGACGATCTGCTTGCCAATGCAAGTGACGTGGAAGGCGATGCGCTGTCTATCTCTGATATCTCTTACAGCGGTGATAACGGTGAGCTTGTCGACAATGGCGACGGCACTTACACCTTTATGCCGAATGAAAACTTCAATGGTGAAGTCGACATCGATTACAAAGTCTTCGATGGCACCGATGAAGTCGATACCCATCTAGATCTGACCGTTATTCCAGTCAACGATGTGCCAGTTCCTGGTGCGCCGCTGCATACTCAAATGCTAGAAAACGGCACGATCATCATCGAAGCAAAAGACCTGTTATCAGGTGCGACCGATGTGGATGGCGACATTCTGCATATCGAGAACCTGCTGCTTGTTGACCAGTCACAAGGTACGTTGACAGACAACGGCGACAACACCTTTACCTTCGAGCCAACTTCGAACTTCTACGGCGAAGTGAACCTGACCTTCGACATCAGCGATGGTCAAGCAAGCGCACCAAGCACTGCGAAGATCGATGTTGAGATCGTCAACGAAGGTCCAGAGGTCAGCGGCCCTGTTGATGCGGTCGTCGATGAAGATGGCTCAATTACCATCACTCAAGAAGACTTGTTAGCGAACGCGACGGACGTGGATGGTGACAACCTTGAAGCGGTGAACCTGTCGACCAACGATCCTAATGCAACCATCGTTGTGAACGCTGATGGTAGCTTCACGATTACACCGAGTGAAAACTTCTTTGGTGAAATCGAATTTACTTATGATGTAACTGACGCGATTGAAACCGTCGCTGCAGATCTAAACCTCACCGTTAACCCTGTGAACGACCTGCCAGATGTGCCTGATTTGTCCTTCACTACAGAAGATGGCGAAGCTATCACGATTACTGAAGCAGAGCTGCTGGCTCAAGCGACGGACATCGAAGGCGATGACTTATCTGTTGTGAACGTGACGAGCTTAAGCGACACGGTTCAAGTAACAGACAATGGCGATGGCACTTACACGTTAACGCCAGAGCAGGGCTTCTTCGGTAATGTTGACCTCACGTTTGATGTGAGCGATGGCACCGATGTGGTGGCGGCAAACATCGACTTGAAAGTTGAGTTCGTCAACGACGCACCAGAAGCAGCGCCAATCGTGGCAGACGTGGACGAGGATGGTTCTATCCTCGTGACACAAGAGATGCTACTTGAAAATGCCAGCGATCAAGATGGTGATGACCTATACGCAACGGCACTAGAAACCAATGATCCGAATGCCTCTATCGTGGATAACGGCGACGGCACCTTCACGGTGACACCGTCGGAAAACTTCAATGGTGACATTGCATTCACTTATGAAGTGAGTGACGGTGAACTAAGTGTTGCTAATGAAATGACATTGACGGTGAATCCAGTCAATGACATTCCAATTGTTGCGCCTGGCATGTACCAAATTGAAGAGGATGGCAGCATCCTGTTCACGCAAGAAGATCTGCTAAGTGGCGCGATTGATATTGATGGTGATGACCTCACCGTTACCAGCATTAACTACTCGGGTGATGAAGGTACTGTAACGGACAACGGTGACGGCACATTTAGCTTCGTACCAGAAGAGCACTTCAGTGGTGACTTGCAGTTCAGCTTTACGGTTTCTGACGGTACGGATGAAGTTGAGCAAGACATTAATGTCCATATCGAAGCTGTGGCAGATGCGCCAGACCTAGTCATCACTGATGGCGACGGTCGAAACGTGGATGACCAAGCGATCTTGGTTGAGCCAGGCGGTATTGTTGAAGTGAACATCGCCGCAGCATTGGTTGACCAAGACTTGTCAGAAACGCTGACTGTGACCGTTGATGGCGTTCCAGAAGGTTCGGTGATCAGCTACGACAACGAAGGGGTACTTAACGATCAAGACAACGGTATCACCAGTTTTAACGATACTGAAATCACGGTTACCTTTGAAGGTGAAACCGCGGGTTACCAAAACGCAGCTGGCTATTACAAAGTTGATGAAGACGGCAATATCACGGGCGTTGAAGTGGTGTACGAAAACGCCTCTCAAGTTGGCGGAGGCGGTGACCTCATTCCGGGACAAGATCAGTTCAGCTTCCAAATCTCGGAAGGGGAAAGCTTCAACCTATTCTTGATTCCTAACGGTCATAACTTCAATGACTTTGCGTCCATGCAAGATGGTCAGTATGAGTTCCGTGCGGCAGATGGCTCTCCTGCGAACATGGATACGGTCGACCCACAACTCGTGTTTGTGGGTGCTGATGGTTCTGAAACCGTGATTCAAAGCCAATTTGGTGATGCAGTCTTCCATGGCGGCACAAGCTCAGAGCTCAACCAAGATGGCATTGAACATACTCGAACTACTGTGAACGAAGACGGTGAACTGGTTTACGGCTTTGAAGATCTCTACGGTGGCGGCGATGCCGATTATAGTGACTTCAACTTCACCATTGATGTAGGTGAAGTGAACAGCCAGATCTACAGCGGTGAAGTAACAGTCGGTCCAGATGGTTCTGTAACGCTTCCAACCACAGCAATTGAACAAGAGCTACAGATTCAATTGCCAGAAGACTTTAACCAACAGCTAGAAATCAATGTAACGGCAACGGCGACAGAGCTATCAAATAATGATTCTGAAACCGTTTCTCAAACCATCTACGTCAATGCAACGGGTGCTCACATTGAACATACGCCTGAAGCATTGCCTGTTTCTGCTGTGGTTGAAGAAGATGGTTCAATCCTAATCACGCAAGAAGATTTGCTCGCTAATGCGCGTGACTTGGATGGAGACCAACTGATAGCACTGAACTTGGCAACGGATGATGAAAACATCACCATCACAGACAATGGTGACGGTACTTACACCTTAACGCCAGATGCGGACTTTAATGGTGACATCACCTTTACGTTCGATGTGTCTGACGGCGATGATGTTGTCTCAACCAACCTTGAGTTATTGGTGTCACCAGTTAACGATGCGCCTGAACCACAAGATCAAGCGTTCACTGTTGGTGAAGATGGTGTGCTGACCTTTACTGATGCGGATCTGCTAACAGGCGCTACCGATATTGAAGGGGATGACTTATCTGTTGAGGGCGTCACTTACACAGGTGCAGACGGTGTTCTTACTGACAATGGTGATGGCACATATAGCTTCGCACCAAACGAGAACTTTAATGGCGACGTGAACTTCACTTTCGATGTTTCCGATGGCACGGATACCGTGACGGCGAATATCGACGTAAGCGTGACGCCGGAGAACGATCCACCGGTTGCAGGCAGCACGGCTTACACCGTTCATGAAGACAATTCGATTACCATTAGTAACGAACAGCTGTTGGCTAACTCGTCTGATATAGAAGGCGAAGTGGCGATTGATAGCGTGAGCTACAGCGGTAACGATGGTGTGTTAGAAATCAACGGTGATGGTACGTACACCTTCTCACCAAACGAAAATTTCAGCGGCGAGGTGAGCCTAGATGTTGTCGTTGTCGATGAAGATGGTGCAACGGACTCGACCACTGCAGGCATTACTGTGATTGAGGTAAATGACCCACCAATCGCAGGTCCTACCGCATACACTATCGATGAAGACCAAGTTCTAACCTTCAGTGAATCGCAAGTGCTACTGAATGCTTCGGATGTTGAAGGGGATGTTGAGCTAGTAGGCATCAGCTACGACGGTCCAGATGGCATCTTCTCAGTAAACGGTGATGGTACTTGTAGCTTTGCACCGAATGAAAACTTCAACGGTCAAGTACAGTTGGATGTGACCATTCGCGATGAAGATGGCGCAGAGGTTGATACTTACATCACAGTCGATGTCTTACCAATCAATGATGCACCTGTATCTGGTAACTTGGCGTACAGCGTTGATGAAGACAATTCAATTACGCTTAGCCAAGAGCAGCTTCTTGCTCAAGCATCGGATGTAGAAGGTGATGCGCTGACTGCGTCTAATCTAGTGGTTGACGGTGATGCAACGGTTACGGCAAATGATGATGGCAGCTTTACCATTACGCCTGATGCGAACTTCAATGGTGACATTGATATCACGTTCGATATCAACGACGGCAGCGACACTATTGTTGCAACGGCGGACCTAACCGTTAACCCAGTTAATGACTTGCCGCAGCCGGAAGATCAAGCGTTCACCATTGGTGAAGATGGTGTGTTGACCTTCACTGATCAAGACCTGTTGGATGGTGCAACGGACATCGATGGCGATGATCTATCGGTAGAAGGTGTCACTTACACAGGCGCGGACGGTGTCCTAACTGACAATGGAGATGGTACCTATAGCTTCGCACCGAATGAGAACTTCAATGGCGACGTGAACTTTACCTTCGATGTTTCTGACGGCACGGATACCGTGACCGCAAACATTGACGTAAGCGTGACGCCAGAGAACGATCCACCAGTGGCAGGTAGCACATCTTACACGGTGCATGAAGACAATTCGATCACCATTAGTAACGAACAGCTGTTGGCTAACTCATCTGATATAGAAGGCGAAGTGGCGATTGATAGCGTCAGCTACAGCGGCACAGATGGTGTGTTCCAAGACAATGGTGACGGTACGTACACCTTCTCGCCAAACGAGAACTTCAATGGTGAAGTGAGCCTAGATGTTGTCGTGGTCGATGAAGACGGTGCGACGGATTCAACTACCGCAGGTATTACAGTACTTGAGGTGAACGATCCACCAATCGCAGGTGCGACCAGCTACTCAGTGAACGAAGACGAAGTCATCACCATTAGCTCTGAACAGCTATTGGCGAACGCTTCTGATGTTGAAGGTGAAGTTGCGATTGATAGCGTCAGCTACAGCGGCTCCGACGGTATCTTTACCGATAACGGTGACGGTACATTCAGCTTCGCACCAAACGCCAACTTCGATGGCGATGTCAGCCTAGATGTTGTGGTTGTTGATGAAGACGGTGCAACTGCGGCAACTAACGCAAACATCGATGTATTGCCAATCAACGATGCGCCAGTATCGGGCAACTTGGCTTACAGTGTCGATGAAGACAATTCAATTACGCTAAGCCAAGAACAGCTTCTTGCTCAAGCATCGGATGTAGAAGGTGACGCGCTAACCGCGACTAACCTAGTGGTTGACGGTGATGCAACGGTCACGGCAAACGATGATGGCAGCTTCACCATCACGCCTGATGCGAACTTCAATGGCGACATTGATATCACGTTCGACATCAACGACGGCACCGACGCTATTGTTGCAACAGCTGACCTGACGGTTAATCCAGTTAACGACCTACCACAGCCAGAAGATCAAGCGTTCACCATTGGTGAAGATGGCGTCTTGTTGTTCACTGATGAGGATCTGCTTGATGGCGCAACAGATATCGATGGCGATGACCTATCGGTTGAAGGCGTGAGCTACACAGGCGCTGATGGTGTTCTAACCGACAATGGTGATGGCACTTACAGCTTCGCGCCAAACGAAAACTTCAATGGCGACGTGAACTTTACCTTCGATGTTTCCGATGGCACGGATACCGTGACCGCAAATATCGATGTAAGCGTGACGCCAGAGAACGATCCACCAGTGGCAGGCAGCACGTCTTACACGGTGCATGAAGACAATTCGATCACCATCAGTAACGAGCAGTTATTGGCTAACTCATCTGACGTAGAAGGTGAAGTAGCAATCGACACCGTCAGCTACAGTGGCGCAGATGGCGTGTTCCAAGACAATGGTGACGGTACTTACACCTTCTCGCCAAACGAGAACTTCAATGGTGAAGTGAGCCTAGATGTTGTCGTGGTAGATGAAGACGGTGCGACGGACTCAACCACCGCTGGCATTACTGTTCTTGAGGTGAACGACCCACCAATCGCAGGCGCGACCAGCTACTCAGTTAACGAAGATGAAGTCATCACCATTAGCTCTGAGCAGCTATTGGCGAATGCTTCTGATGTTGAAGGTGAGGTGGCGATTGATAGCGTCAGCTACAGCGGCTCCGACGGTATCTTTACTGACAACGGCGATGGCACATTCAGCTTCGCACCAAACGAAAACTTCAACGGTGATGTCAGCCTAGATGTTGTCGTGACCGATGAAGATGGCGCAACTGCGACAACCAACGCGAACATTGATGTATTGCCAGTCAATGATGCTCCGGTATCAGGTGATTTGGCTTACAGCGTGGATGAAGATGGTTCTATCACTCTCAGCCAAGAGCAACTTCTTGCACAAGCAGGCGACGTGGATGGTGATGACCTAACCGCGGCGAACCTCACTGTTGACGGCAATGCGACCGTTGTTGCGAATGACGATGGCAGCTTCACTATCACACCAGATGCGGACTTCAATGGCGACATTGATCTGAGCTTCGACATTACGGACGGCGATGCGACCATTCAAGCCACTGCCGATCTGACTGTGAACCCAGTGAACGACCTACCAACGGTTGGTCAACCACAGTTTGTTACGCAAGAAGACACCAGTTTCACCTTCACCGAAGAGCAACTGCTGCAAAATGCAGGTGATATCGATAGTGATAACCTAACGGTTGAGAACGTTGCTTCTGACAGTGGTACGTTAGTCGACAACGGTGACGGCACGTACACCTTCGCTCCGAATGAAAACTTCGATGGCAACGTGAACGTAACGTTTGATGTCAACGATGGAACCGCTACCGTGCCAGCAGAAGCGAACATTGATGTTCAATCTGTGGTTGATATGCCAGAGCTTTCGATTGCTTCGGACTTGGTGATTGCGTCTGATAACTTCGAGTCTGGCTCGAACGGTTGGAACGCGAACACTGAGAGCTCACAAGGCTTCGAAACGGGCGACATGTTGGGTCGTATTGGTGGCACTGGCGGTGATGAAGCGGTCAGCAAAACCTACGAGATCCCAAGCGATGTTAATGAAGTGAATATCTCGTTTAGCTTCTACGAAATCGATTCTTGGGATGGCGAGTCGTTCCAAATCTTTGTGGGCGGTGAACAGCTAACCACCTTGGAAAACTCCGCGTTCCGTACTCAAGATGGCACGACAACGCTTTACGACTCAGATGGTAATGAAGTGGGTGAAGTGATCCACGGAGCCTCTCAACGTGAAGGCTTCAGTGGTTGGAACGACCAAGCTCACCAAGTGAACTTAACCGTTCCGGTGGAAGACGGTCAGCTTCAGTTAGGCTTTGGTTCTACGCTAAACCAAAGTATTCCTGACGAGTCATTCGGCATCGACAACATTGAAATCACGGTAGCGGACGCGGATTACCAAATCATTGGTACCGAAGATACACCAGTGCCGCTTGATATCGATGCAGCGTTAACCGATACCGATGGTTCAGAAAACCTCTCTATCTTGATTGAAGATGTGCCAGAAGGCAGCGCGCTATCAGCGGGTGTCGATAATGGTGACGGCACTTGGTCACTACAACCGGGCGAGCTAGAAGGGCTAGAGTTTATTCCTTCTGCGGACTTCAATGGCGATGTGACGCTAACCGTGAATGCAACCTCTACAGATGTGGATACCGGAACCACGGCAACAGCAACGCAAGATGTGACGATTCATATCTCGCCAACCAATGATGCACCAGAAGTGACGGGTGATATCAGCGCAGTCACTGCCGAAGACAATAGCATTACGTTAACTCAAGAGCAGTTACTGGAGCACGCTGTTGATATCGATGGCGATGACTTAAGTGCAATCAACCTGAGCACCAATGATGAAAATGCAACGGTTGAAATGAACGAGGATGGCAGCTTCACCATTACTCCGAGCGAGAACTTCTACGGTGACATCGAGTTCACCTACGATGTGACTGACGGGGAAGAAGTGGTTGCTGCTGGCCTCGACTTAACAGTAACACCAGTCAATGATGCTCCAGAGCCACAAGATCAAGCGTTCACCGTGGGTGAGGATGGTGTTCTTACCTTCACAGATGCAGACCTATTAACAGGCGCGACGGATGTAGAAGGTGACAACCTAACCGTTGAAGGCGTGACTTACACAGGCGCAGATGGTGTCCTAACCGATAACGGTGATGGCACGTACAGCTTCGCGCCAAACGAAAACTTCAATGGCGACGTGAACTTCACCTTTGATGTTTCTGATGGCACGGACACCGTGACCGCGAATATCGATGTAAGCGTGACGCCAGAGAACGATCCACCGGTGGCAGGCAGCACGTCTTACACTGTGCATGAAGACAACTCGATCACCATCAGTAATGAACAGTTACTAGCGAACTCATCGGATATTGAAGGTGATGTATCGATTGATAGCGTGAGCTATAGCGGTAACGATGGTGTGCTGGAAATCAACGGTGATGGCACGTACACCTTCTCGCCAAACGAGAACTTCAATGGCGAAGTGAGCCTAGATGTTGTTGTAATCGACGAAGATGGCGCGACGGATTCAACTACCGCAGGTATCACGGTACTTGAGGTGAACGATCCGCCAATCGCAGGCACAACCAGTTACACCATTGATGAAGATGAAGTCATCACCATCAGTGCAGAACAGTTGTTGGCAAACTCTTCCGATATTGAAGGTGAGGTAGCACTAGATAGCGTGAGCTACAGTGGCAGCGAAGGTATCTTTACCGACAATGGTGATGGTACGTTCAGCTTTGCACCAAACCAAAACTTCAATGGTGAAGTGAACCTTGATGTTGTAGTCGTGGACGAAGATGGTGCGACCGCTTCGACGACGGCAAACATTGATGTTCTGCCAATCAATGATGCTCCAGTATCGGGTGACTTGGCTTACAGTGTCGACGAAGACAACTCAATCACGCTAAGCCAAGAACAATTGTTGGCACAAGCAACGGATGTAGAAGGTGATGCACTAACCGCTTCTAACCTAGTGGTTGACGGTGATGCGACGGTTACGGCTAATGACGATGGTAGCTTTACCATTACGCCTGACGCGAACTTTAATGGCGACATTGATATCACGTTCGATATCAACGATGGCAGCGATACTATCGTTGCAACGGCGGACCTAACGGTTAACCCAGTTAATGACTTGCCGCAGCCAGAAGATCAAGCGTTCACTATTGGTGAAGATGGTGTGTTGACCTTCACTGACCAAGATCTGCTTGATGGCGCAACGGATATTGATGGTGATGACCTATCGGTAGAAGGTGTCAATTACACTGGTGCCGATGGTGTCCTAACCGATAACGGTGATGGTACCTACAGCTTTGCTCCAAACGAGAACTTCAATGGTGATGTGAACTTTACCTTCGATGTTTCTGATGGCACGGATACCGTGACCGCAAATATCGACGTAAGCGTGACGCCAGAGAACGATCCACCGGTTGCAGGCAGCACGTCTTACACGGTGCATGAAGACAATTCGATCACCATCAGTAACGAGCAGTTATTGGCTAACTCATCTGACGTCGAAGGCGAAGTCGCGATTGATAGTGTCAGCTACAGCGGCGCAGATGGCGTGTTCCAAGACAATGGTGATGGTACGTACACCTTCTCTCCAAACGAGAACTTCAATGGCGAGGTCAGCCTAGACGTTGTAGTTGTCGATGAAGAGGGTGCGACAGACTCAACCACTGCGGGTATTACCGTTCTTGAGGTGAACGATCCACCAATCGCAGGTGCGACAAGTTACTCTGTCAATGAAGACGAAGTCATTATCTTCACGGAAGAGCAACTGCTAGCGCAATCAAGCGATGTGGAAGGCGACGTGAGCCTAGAAAGCGTCTCTTACAGTGGTAACGACGGCATTCTAACGGCGAATGACGATGGCACTTACAGCTTCGCACCAAATGAAAACTTCAACGGTGGCGTAAGCCTAGACGTAGTCGTCGCTGATGAAGACGGTGCAACTGCGACAACCAACGCGAACATTGATGTATTGCCAGTCAACGATGCTCCGGTATCTGGCGATTTGGCTTACAGCGTCGATGAAGACGGTTCAATCACATTGAGTCAAGAGCAGTTACTGGCTCAAGCGGGTGACGTCGACAGCGATAATCTAGAAGCGGTGAACTTAACCGCGGTAGCCAATGCGACCGTTGTTGAGAACCAAGATGGTAGCTTCACGATTACGCCTGATGCGAACTTCAATGGCGATATCGACCTAAGCTTCGACTTGATTGATAACGATGGTGCGAGCGTGGAAGTGGGCGTTGACCTAACGGTGAACCCAATTAACGATGCGCCGCAATCAACGCCAGTGAATATTGCTGGCACCGAAGATACCACCATTCTTATCACGCAGGACATGTTGCTTGCTAACGCGACAGACATCGACAACACCTACGACGAACTGTCTGCTGTCGACCTAGTTATTGATGAGCAATACGGTGACTTGCTAGACAACGGTGATGGCACTTGGTCATTCACTCCAGCTGAGAACTTCAATGGTGATGTGCCAATGTCGTTCGGTGTTAGCGATGGTGATTTAGTTACGCCGGTTGAAGGCAATCTAAACATCGAAGCGGTTAACGATGCACCAGAAGCGCCAACCATCCAGATGCAAGGCGAAGAAGATGTGGTCATGGTGATTGACCCAGCTTACATCGCTGATCAAGTTACGGATCTTGATGGTGACGAAATCAGCGTAGAAAGCATCACGGTTCGTGCTCCTGCAAACGCGACATTAACTCAGCAGCCAGATGGTATGTACCACTTGGTAACCACTCAAGACTTCAATGGTTTGGTGGAACTGGGCTACACCGCGACGGATGGTGAAGAAGTGGTTGAAGGCTCGTTGAATGTGGATGTTATCCCTGTCAACGATGCTCCATTCAATGTGGGTAATGCCTTTATGGCAACCGACGAAGATGGCGCATTCACCTTCGACGCTGGCGACCTGATGAACTTGTTCGGCGATATCGATACTGAAAACCTAGTCGTATCACGCATTATCACCGCAGAAGGTGAAGATGGTGGTGAGGTAACAGACAACGGTGACGGTACTTGGACGTTCACACCGACTGGCGATTTTGCAGGGGTTTCTGACTTGCAAGTTGTGGTAAGTGACGGTGAGTTTGAAACAGTACTTGATGTACCAGTGTTTGTTCGCCCTGTTGCGGATGGCGCGGTCATCACAACCGACCATGATGGTCCGTTAGTCTTCGGTGAGGACGAAACGGGTCACCTAGGCTTGAATGTCGGTCTAATCGACGATTCAGAAACGCTAAGTAACCTAGTGATGACTGGTTTCCCTGTTGGCTTCGAAGTTACGGATGGTGTGAACACCATTACCATCACGGAACCGGGTCAATACATCGACTTGAACGAGTGGGATATCTCAGACCTGCAAATGACGCCTCCGGCTGACTTTAATGGCGAGTTCTTCGTAACCGTGACCGCAACAACGGTGGATTACGGTGACGAGCCAGAAGAGTTTGAAGATGGCATCGATTCAGGTGACTTCGAAACCCTAGCGGGTGAGCCAGTTATCCTAACCGCAGATGACCTAATCGGATTGGCAGAGAATGTGGACGCTGACGCGGGTGATGAAGTGAAATTCGTTCACCTAGCTGATCGCAGCCAAGGTGAGATTGTCGATAACGGTGATGGCACATGGACATTCAATCCAGCACCAGGCTTTACTGGTGAAGCGGATATCGCTTATGTGATTGATAAAGACGGTGTGCTTCATGATGAGCAAACGGGTGTGGTCGTGAAAGAAGATGCGCCACAAGAGAATGCTTCTCCAGAAATCGACAGTATTTCTACCACAGAAATGGCAGCGGATGGCACCTTGTCGTTCACCAATGATGACATGCTATCGACCTTGAGCGATGCAGAAGGCGACAGCTTGAGCATTGAGTCAGTGAGTCTAATGGAAGGTCAAGGTGTGATAGAGACCGATAACCAAGGTAACTACCAATTCACACCAGCAGAAGGCTACACCGGAGATGTTCAAGTTGGTTTCATTGCAACTGACGGTGAAAACCGCATTGAGAGCTTCTTTAATGTCGACATCCAAGGTGAAGGTGAAACCACAACCAGCGAAGGCTACGCACTGGCTGATGATGGCTCACTAACACTAACGGAAGCACAGTTGATTGATGAGCTTGGCATTAGCCCTTCAGCAGAAGTGTTGGATGTCGCCGATGCAAACGATGCTGGTTTCTTCGCGAAATCAGGTGATGAAGAGTGGACATACTGGCCGAATGATGACTTCGATGGCAATTTAGCTATGGATGTTCAGGTCAACGACAACGGTGAAGTATCGACTCAGAATCTGAGCATCCAAGTTGCGGACGATTCAGCGCAAAGCGACGAGCCACAAATCCAAACTGCTCAAGCATCATCAGAGCAGCAAGTCGGCGAAGCGCAACAGCCTGAAGAGCAAGCAGCAAACGGTGCAGACAGTGAAGATGAGAGCGCAGCTGATGTGACTGCAGCACCAGGCGATACCATTTCTATCTCGGTTCCAGATGAGGTCAGTGGTAACGAATCGGTGGATTATGCAGAAATGTCCGGTCTACCTGATGGTGCATCAGTAAGCAACGCACTGGATAATGGCGATGGCAGCTTCACATTAAGTGGCAACCTGAACCAACCAGTATCGGTTGACTTACCAGAAGGTTACGAAGGTACGAGCGAAATCCAATTCCAAGGTTACGACGAATTGGGCAACGCGGTAGAAGGTGCGAGTGGCACAGTTGAAGTTGAAGTCGATGATCAATACACCATGCAAGGTTCTGCTCAAGATCAGCAACCAGACATGGCGGGTATGGAATCTGGCGGCAGCGACTGGACAAGTGCGGGAGGTCAAGATCAAGGTGTCGACTTCACGGATGACTCTGGCAGCTTCGACTCGGATACTCAAACGGGTACTGACCAAGGCAACGATTTCGATCAAAGCTCAATGTAACCAGTCCTAGACAAGGGCAGTGTCATTGCTGCCCGAACCAAAGCCATGCAGAGCCTACTTTGCATGGCTTTTTTGTTGGGTTTCTTTCTATGAGCTTTAGAAAAAACTTGGAAATTGAAAAAAGTATTCTTAGCTAGTTAAAGAGTGGGTTACAAGGAGGAGCGATATGTACCGTTATGTCAGTTCGCCAAAAGCATCGAAGTACATAGTGCCACCACCACAGCATCGTGAGTTGTCGAGTATCGATGTGCCGGAGTCAGAACTAGAGATGCGTGAAATTCTGAACAATTGGTTTGCCGATGGATTGGCGCCCATCATTCAAAATGAAGACAATTACATCTCTGCTAATGAGCAACAGCGCTTTGAGCAACTCAGCCGTACGGTGGGCGTGCTACTGCGTAATAAAGATTACTACTTCGCCACCAAGCGGATTCTCTCGTTGTGGGAGCAAGACTGCTTAGAAACGACTTACGTTAATTATCTGATTTTACGTAGTGAGCGCATACCATACTTCGAATAAGTCCCATTTCTTAGCTTGAAATAGTCGTTTACATGGTTTTCTTAGTAACTTTTGATACCTGTATTTAACATTTTTGTAAACATCGTTATATTTAAGGCTCATCGTTGTCAGGAGTTTATGGATGAACCTTACGATATCAGGGAAGTTGCAGCTCAGTTTTGTGCTGCTAGCCGTACTTTTTATGGCATCAGCGGTATTCACGTATCGCAACGTCACCACCGTAGAGCAATACGCCTCTTCGTTACTTAAATCCGATTTACCGACCGTCGACACCAGTCGCGGTATCCAACAGTCCGTTCAAGCGTCGCTGTCTTCTATTCGAGCCTACATGTTGCTAGGTGGCGATGAAGAGGCGAGCGCCCGTCTGAGTGGGGACGTGCGTAATATCATGGCGTCAACAGACGAGTCGCTTCCGACTTTGCAGGCTTTGATCTCTGAACAGGATTTTCAAGCGATTCAAACCCAGTGGGACGCGGTAAAAGTCTCTTTAAACAAGTTGATTGAACTCAGCCACAGTGACGAGAACTTGCCTGCGCACAACCTCTTTATTAACGAAGCGGCACCCATTGCAGAAGTGGCACTTGATCAGCTTCAAAGCTTAATCAATGAAGAGTCAGGAAACCCATTTGGTGGGGACAGAAAACGTCTGTTTAAAGTCTACGCCGACAGCTATACCTCGCTCGCTAATGCACTGTCTGCTTTGCGAGATTTCCTGTTGTACGGGCAGCAAGATCATTTGGACAAATACCACGACTTGATTAAGTACCACAATCAGTCCGTGGCGGAAATCGACAGTAAACTCGACAGACTGACTGATAACGACCAATCATTGTGGTCACTGTTTAAGGAAATGCAGCAACTGTACTTTCCTTTAGCAGAGCAGGTAATTGCATTGCGTCAATCGCCAGAGTGGAACGAATCAAACTTGTTAATGGCGAATGAACTGTTGCCAGCAGCGGATGCACTAGACCAAAGTTTAGAAACAATCGTATTAGCTCAGCAAAGTCGTGCAGATCAAAGCGGACAGGGTATTAATCAGTCGATCAAGAACGTACTGACCACTATGTTGATTGCTGCGGCATTGGTTTTGTTTGCCGCAGTAGCGATTTCAAAATACATGGGCAATACCATTGGTCGCCGAGTGAAAAACTTATCGGAGCGAGCCAAGACGATCGCTTCAGGGGACGTTTCTCAGCCTCCGCTCACCGTTGTTGGGAAAGATGAATTGGCTGACCTTACCGATTCGATTAACCGCATGAACCAATCGTTAGCGAGCATCGTGGCAGGGGTGAGTGAGAAAGCGCACCAAGTGGATACCAGCATGGGGGCTTTATTGGAATCGGCGCAAGTCACTTCATCGAATGTTGAACAGCAACAGACCAGCATTGTTGAAATGGGAAGCCAATTGGATGAAATCGCTTTAGCCGCGCGTAACACCCTAGATCAAGCCAATCAATCGGTGCAGAAGCTTTCTGATTCAAAAGGCGAGATTGAACAAGGTCGCGATGCACTAGAGCAAAACAAAGTCACCATGGAAAGCTTACATGGCAGCATTGAAGCCGCGAGCACGCAAGTGACGCAGTTAAGCAAAGAGAGCGAAGCCATTGGTCGAGTGACGGAAGTGATTGAAGGCTTAGCAGAACAAACTAACTTACTGGCATTGAATGCCGCGATAGAAGCAGCGCGTGCGGGTGACCAAGGACGAGGCTTTGCGGTTGTGGCGGACGAAGTACGCATGTTAGCGACGCGCACTACTCAATCGACGACAGAAATAAACGGCATTATCAATGCGATTCAACGCTCGACCAATTCGGTGGTTGAGGAGATAGAACACAGCCAATCACTTGCGGAGCAGGGCGCTGAGCACATTGAAAAAGCGGTAACTCGTTTGCTTGTCACGACCGAGCAAATTGGTTCTTTGAATGAACAAATGGCAGAGCTTGCGGCAGCGGCAGAGCAGCAATCTCATGCGACCAACTCGATCACTGGATTGATGTCCGGTATTACTCAATCAGTAGATGAGGTTTCGAATAACAGCCAACGTGCATCAGAGACATCATTGCAAGTAAAAGAGCAAGTTACCGAGCTGAATCAACAGATGGCAACTTTTAAAACGGCGTAGATAAGGTTTACGCCTGTTCATCTACTTTTGAACGTTAACCAAATAGTAAAAAAGCCCCAATCCTTTTTACACAAAAAGGGTTGGGGCTTTTTGTTGGATGATACGCCGATATTCGTCTACTTGCTCATTGGATTTAGCTATTTAAATCATAGCTAAAACCAAATTTTCTTCATCGAGTCGGAGTCGTAATATGACTCCATCGGCAGCAAATACTGCAAAAGAATTTTTAAACTTTATACCAATCCCGGTAAGAGAATCGTTCGTTACTACGATTGGTATTATCCTTCTAGGAGCAAGATTATGAACAAACAAGTAAGCCTAATTGGTCTAGACAGCGAACAATCAGCACAACTAGCTCAACAGTTAAATCAACTGCTAGCGCATTACCAAGTGTTGTACATGAACTCTCGCGGTTACCACTGGAACATCAAAGGTGCGCAATTCTTCGAACTGCATGTAAAATTTGAAGAGATCTACACTGATCTACAAACAAAAATCGATGAGCTTGCAGAGCGTATTCTAACTTTGGGTCATACGCCAGCGCACGCATTCAGCAACTACTTAGAAGCAAGTGAAATTAAAGAACATCAAAACGCGACTTCTGGTGAGGAGTGTGTACAAGGTCTGGTTCAAGGCTTTAGCGTTCTACTTCTAAAACAGCGTGAGATTCTACAAAACGCGGGTGAAGCAGATGACGAAGGTACAGCGGCATTGATGGGTGACTACATCCGTGAGCAAGAAAAATTAATGTGGATGCTTAACGCCTACCTACAAGGCTAAGCAGCGCATCACCCAAGCAATCCTTGGGAACGCATGAAACAATCGGGAATAAGTCATAAGGGGCACGTTGGTGCCCCTTTTTTGTGTGCGTATTTTATATGTGTGCTTTATTTGCGTGGTAAGGATTGGAAACGGCTCAATAAATCGCTGAGTTCATTAATCGCCAACGAGGCTGAATCATTGAAGGTTTCTTGATTACCGTGATGAACAAGGCAAGAGGGCATCTGCGCGTTATACGCTGCCTGCAAGTCGTAAAGGTAATCGCCGACATAAAGCACTTCGTCCGGCATCAAACGCCACTCTTTCGCCAATACCTGCAGAGACAAAGGGTCTGGCTTGGGCGGGAAGCATTCACGAGTGATGACTCGTTCCACTGAGATTTGGTTGTGTTCTAGTTTGCGCTGCGTGGCGATTTGGCAGTTGCGCGTCACGATAGCGGTTTTGATTTCATTTTGATGCAAGTGGGCGAGCAATTCATGGCAGCCAATCATTGGAGCAGACTGCTCAGCATCAGAAATCTCGTAATCAAATATCACGTTATGAGCGTGCTCTCGATGATGAGGATGCTCAAGTGCGTCGACAAAATCCAATAGATCTTCACTTTGCGGACAACCTAGCTGTTGTCGCAATTCTCCGAAGTTCATATCAGAACTCACCAAGGTGTTGTCTAAATCAAACACCACGGCTTTAATTTTATCGAGCTGTAAAGGGAATGGAATCATAATGACCTCGTACAACTTAACCGAACTATCGTTTTAAAAAACAAAAGGTTATTGTTAAGTTTAGATTCTTCTGCTTAGATTGTACGAAAATAAATCAACCATGTATCACAAAACAAGGACGCGCATGATCATTCCTAAACCATTACAAAAAGGCGACACCATCGGCTTTTTCTCGCCATCCTCCCCAGCCACGGTATTTGCACCAGCGCGTTTTGAGCGTGCCAAAGCGTACGTGGAATCTCATGGTTACCAGCTAAAAGCAGGCAGCTTAACGGGTAAAACTGACCAATATCGCTCGGGTTCGATTCAAGAGCGAGTAGAAGAATTGAATGCGCTGATTCGTGATCCCGAAGTGCGCTGTATTATGTCGACCATTGGCGGTAACAACAGTAACTCATTGCTGCCTTACATTGATTACGAGGCATTGAAGAAAGATCCCAAGATCATTGTTGGCTATTCGGATGTGACGGCTCTACTCATGGGCATTTACGCACAAACTGGCATCGTTACTTTTTATGGTCCTGCTTTGGTGGCATCTCTGGGTGAATTCCCACCACTGGTGGACGAGACCTTCGCTTCGTTCGAATCGATAGTGAATACGTTAGATGGCTTGGCGCATCAATACACAATGCCTCAAGGGTGGACAGATGAATGGATAGAGTGGGGCGAGCAAGATCGCGCAAAGCAAACCTTGCAAAACCAGTGGCACTTCAAAGGTGAAGGCAAGATCACCGGACGTTTGATTGGTGGCAACCTCAATACCATGACGGGTATTTGGGCAAGTAAGTTTATGCCGAGTATCGAACAAGGCGATATTTTGCTAGTGGAAGATTGTTTGCAGGGCATTGAAACGGTCGAACGCTCTTTTGCGCTGCTCAAGCTTTCTGGCGTGTTTGATAAAGTTGGTGCGATTGTGCTCGGCAAGCATGAAAAGTTCAACGATAAAGGCACAGGACGAGCACCTATAGATGTGTTGCTAGAAGTGCTTAACGGTCAACCGCTGCCGATTTTGTATGATTTTGATAGCTGTCATACCCACCCAATGCTCACCGTTCCATTGGGCTCGACCATGACGCTCGATTTTGACAATGAAACGGTGACAGTGAGTTTAAAGAGCTAGCTTTTTTGACTAGCTCTGAGAGAAAACTATTTCTCCTCAAGACGAAAGATTTTGCCGCTGTCGGTAGAAAAGTAGATATAACCATCGGGGCTGATGGTTATATCTCTTACTCGCTCACCAAGATTCTCCATCAATCTTTTTGATTCGGTGAGCTTGCCATTCTCAATAGAAACCACGTTGATGTGCGCTAGTTTCAATGCACCGGCGAGGATTTTTCCGTCCAACTCTGGGTATTTATCGCCACGGTACAAGATCATATTGCTGGGTGCGATAGAAGGGATGTATACCAACTTTGGATCTTCCATTCCCGGTAACGACTTAGCTTCCCCGACGTCCAACGGACCCCAATATTCTTTACCATGAGAGACTTTTGCCCAGCCGTAGTTCGCACCTTTCTTGATTAGATTAATTTCATCGCCGCCGCGCGGCCCATGTTCAATCGACCACAGCTGTTTTGTTGCTTCGTCGTAAAACATACCTTGTGGGTTGCGGTGCCCGTAACTCCATATCTCAGGACGAGCTTCGGAAGGTTTGAATGGGTTGTCTTGCGGAACCGAACCATCAAGGTTGAGACGAAGAATACTGCCAGCATGGGTTTGAGTGTTTTGCCCATTATCACGTTCGCCACGGTCGCCGATTGAGAAGTAAACTTTGTCGTCAACAAATGAAATTCGACTGCCGTAGTGACGCCCTGTGTCGGTGATGGCATCAGCAACAAAGAGATCTTTCCAACCTACAAGCTGATTGTTTTGCAATTGCGCCGTCGCTAACGCCACCGTATTGCCTTTACTCGTTCGCTTGCTGTAGGTAAAGAAGAGTTGCGGGTTTTGCTTATCGGCATTCGGTGCGAGCGCGACATCCAATAAGCCAGCTTGCCCACTGGTGTTCACATCGGGGACGTTAAACAGCTTTTGAGGTTTGCCTGTGGTGATATCCAGCAACGAAACCGTACCGTTCTTTTCATTAACGATAACGCGTTGGCTATCTAAGAACTCGATCCCCCAAGGGATCTGAAATCCATTCGCCACTTCGTTAGCGCGGTATTCGGCAGCGTTGGCAGAAAAGGATAAACAAGCGAGTAGGGCAGCAGCAATCGTTCTCATGGTTCCTTCCAATATGAATCGTATTAATACTTAAAAGCTAACACTAAAAGACTATGTTTGGCAGAGATTCACTTGTATATGAATGTAAAAAATCCCCGATACGAGATCGGGGATTGAATTAAGGCTAGAGAATTGTTTAGTTAGCGAGATTACATCGCTTCTTCGAAGATCTTAGAAATTTCTTCGTGAGTTGCTTGTTTAGGGTTAGTGAAACCACAAGCGTCTTTCAGTGCGTTGTCTGCTAGTGTTGGGATGTCTTCTAGTTTCGCACCAAGCTCTTTGATACCTGCTGGGATACCCACATCTTTCGCTAGAGTAACGATAGCGTCGATTGCTGCCGCTGCACCTGCTTCAGCAGACATGCCTTCTACGTTTACGCCCATTGCTTTTGCTACGTCACGTAGGCGCTCAGGACATACTTGCGCGTTGTAACGCTGTACGTGAGGTAGAAGAATCGCGTTACAAACACCGTGTGGAAGGTCATAGAAACCACCTAGCTGGTGTGCCATTGCGTGTACGTAACCTAGAGACGCGTTGTTGAATGCCATACCCGCCATGAACTGCGCGTATGCCATTTGTTCACGAGCTTCTAGATCTTCACCGTTTTTCACTGCTGTGCGTAGATAAGCCTGGATAAGCTCAATCGCTTTAATTGCTACCGCATCAGTGATTGGTGTTGCTGCGATAGATACGTAAGCTTCAATCGCGTGAGTTAGGGCATCCATACCTGTTGCCGCAGTTAGCGAAGCAGGTTTAGCTAGCATTAGCTCTGGATCGTTTACCGAGATAAGCGGTGTTGTGTGCTTATCAACGATAGCCATCTTGATGTGACGCTCTTCGTCAGTGATGATGCAGAAACGCGTCATTTCAGATGCAGTACCTGCCGTCGTGTTGATTGCGATAAGTGGCATCATTGGTTTTGCAGACTGGTCTACGCCTTCGTAATCTGCGATTTTGCCGCCGTTAGAAGCAACAAGCGCGATACCTTTCGCACAGTCGTGTGGTGAACCACCACCTAGAGAGACAACGAAGTCACATTCGTTATCAGTAAGAAGTGCTAAGCCGTCGTTAACGTTGCTGATAGTTGGATTTGGTTGAGTACCATCAAACACAACGGTTGCTACATCGCGCTCAGTGAGAAGGTCTTGAACTTGTTTGACTACACCGATTTGGTTAAGGATCTTATCCGTAACGATCAAACCTTTTTTAAAGCCTTGAGATTGGATGCTGTCTGCTGCGTCTTTCAAACAACCAGCGCCCATTAGGTTTACCGTAGGGATAAAAAATGCACTTGTCATATTGGATAGCTCCGTCGTTATTTTTAATAATCTTTCTTAATTTGCCATTTACTGTCGCACATTCGTTTCCAGATTGAAGTTGATCTGAAGCAAGTTTACCTACTTAGAGGTACTTGCAAGAGAAAAACTGTGACAGTGATCTTGTTGCACTGCGTATAAGTGCAACACTGATATAAAGTAGAACAAATATGAAACTATGGACGCAAACGATTGGCAGAAATTGACTTCTGACGCGGATATATCTCTAAATTCGACTAAAGTATAAAAAATCCCCATTAATAACTTAATTATCAATGGGGATAGGGAAGTGTTTTATAAGCTAACTACTAATAATTAAGCTATTTTAATCAGTTTTGATACTAATTTTTCGATACCTGAAGCCGCTTGAGAGATATTCTCTGCCAACATGTAAGCAGGGGTTGAAAGTACGAGGTGTTTTTCATCAAAAATGATGCCTTCGACAGGGCACGTGGTGTGTTCACCGCCCATTTGATTAAATGCTATTGAGACTGCCTCATCGTTGCCTACCGTTCCTTTCACGCCTTGCTCATAAATCATCGGAATAATGACAGGAGAAATACACAGATAGCCAGCTGGTTTCTTCGCATTAGCAAACGCGCGACAAGCTTGAGCTACGTGTGTGTTAATGGAGCACTCCGCACCTGAAACGGCGAAGTCGGTTAAGTTTTTCGCAGCACCAAATCCACCTGGAAGCAGTAGGGCATCGTATTCATCAACGTTAAGTTTGGCAACATCGTCAATGTTTCCGCGTGCGATACGAGCTGATTCGATCAGTACGTTACGGGCTTCATCCATTTCGTCACCAGTTAGGTGATTGATGACGTGGAGTTGGTCAATGTTAGGTGCAAAGCAGTGCCAAGTTGCCCCTGCTTTCTCGATGGCGTAGAGCGCCAACACTGCTTCGTGGATCTCAGAACCGTCGTAAACGCCTGAACCACTTAAAATGACTGCGACTTTTTTCATGTTTGGATTCCTTTACTCTGAACGTTCCTTAGATTGCTCTTCGCTATCTAGACCATGCGTTTCCGAGTGTGTTTTAACGTTTTCACTCTCGTCGTCATCTTCATCATAGTAGCGCACAACAAAGGGTGTAAGCATAACACTAGAGGGCAGAAAATGTTTCATATCAACTCCAACGGCTTAATAGAATGATTTTTATACTGATTTTTATAAAACAGTACGTTGAACCTGATCATTTTTGAGTTAAGCTGACGTTTCCTTTGGCATTCGTGAGTGGTAGGTCACATGAAATCAGTGCAATTTCGTTTCACACTTTATGGTTGTATCGCGATTCTCTCTTGGAGTTGTCTGCTTGGCATCGCGAGGTTGGTTACGGAGAGTTTAGGTCCTGTAGGCGGGGCAGCCATGTTGTACTCTCTTAGCTCTGTTTTCCTTCTTATCGTGGTCGGTATTCCAAAGTTGTCTTACTTTTCTCCCAAGTATCTTGTGCTTGGTGGTGCGATGTTCGTTTGTTATGAAATATTTCTCGCTTTATCTTTGGGATATTCCAACTCGCGCGCGCAGGCAATTGAGGTGTCGATTGTCAACTACCTTTGGCCCGCACTGACGGTTTTATTTGCGGTCCTTGGCAGCAATAAAAAAACAAACTGGTTGCTTTATCCAGCAGTTACGCTGGCGTTTGTTGGGGTTGCTTGGACTGTGAGCGGTGAGAATGGCTTATCCATAACTCAGATCATGTCCAATGTTAGTAGTAACCCTCTGGTATATTTTATGGCTTTTGCTGGGGCGGTTATATGGGCTTTTTATTGCAACTTAACCCAAAAGCAGCAATCTAAACATAATGCGATTACCCTGTTTTTCATTGCAACAGCTGTTTCGCTTTGGATCAAATATGCGTTTACCGATGAGCCACCAATGACATTCAGTTGGGAAGCGATGGGGTACTTAGTGGCTTCTGCGGCTTTAATGGCTGGTGGTTATGGTTTATGGAACATCGCGATCGTTGGCGGCAATATGGTTTTTCTCGCCACCTTGTCTTACTTCACGCCCATTTTTTCCGCTTTATTTTCTTCTATTATTCTTGGCGTAACTCTGAGCCATAGCTTTTGGCAGGGCGTTGTGATGGTAACGGTGGGCTCGCTGATGTGTTGGTTAGTCACCAAAGAGAAGCGCGAAGCGGCTGGGTAAGTTACCAACGAGATCAGAGAATTTAAGTGAGCAACGAACAGATCTCCCTTGCGAGCTGTATTCGAATACGAAGCAACTAAATCGAAAAAATTAAAAAAGCTCCCGAGATTGGGAGCTTTTTATTGAGTTTTAACGGCTCTTTGGTGGCGCTCTAATAAGCGACGTTCAAGTGTAGTTGAAGCTTGAATCTGTGCTTCGACAGTCGCTTGATAAGCTGCTTACGAGTGTGCTCTAGTGTATCAAGCTCCAATGTGTCGTCATCAATATGTACGTCCACATTTACTCGTAGCTCTTGGCCCACCTTCGTTACGCCAGCCAGTTTCAATTGATGCTCAGTTACTTTTTCAATCTCAAGAACATCTTTGCCAACGCTCTGACACAGCTCTTTGCTTGGTGTCATCATTAGTAGTTCACGTAAGGCACCTACTAGCATATCGAACGGTACTTTGAGGAAATAAAAGCCCATTAAAACCATCATCATGGGGTCGGCATATACCGCATACTCAGAGAATGGCGTTAGTGAAACAGCCCAAGCCGAGATAAATCCTACGGTCACCGCCACACTCAACAAAGTATCCATTTGCCACTGTTTTTTCTCCGCTTCAATCAAGCCTGATGAGAAGCGGCGGCTGCGTTTCGCCATAAACCACCAAGCGTAACCACAACCGATAACATTCACGATGCCGAATAAGGTCGCAATAGAAGCATCGACCTGGCGACCTCCAGACATCAATGCTGATATCGCAGAGTAGAGAGAGAAGCTTACAACCACTAAAATGACGGCTGCTTTTATCGCAATAACGATTGGTTCTAAGACCGCTTTTCCAAATGGGAATACAGATTTTGAAGGCTTGTTAATATAGTAAGAAGCGGCCAGTGACAATAAAGTTAACAGTAAGCTGACCAAAGAGTAAACACCGTCAAAAACGATTACAATTGAGCCTACAAGCAAGCCAAGTACCATACCACCAGCAGCGAACCCAGATGCCAAAAGGGCTGAAATGGTTAGAATACGGTTTTCGTTTTTGCTTGTCCTGTCACACATAAAAGATGCCTTTGAATTTTAATACCTTACTATTCTTCGCTCATAAGGTAATTTAGGCAACCACAAAGTGACCAGTAACTAATCTAAAAAATTGCGTTTTTATTTATGTTCTTATAAAACAATGGCTTACTATGATTTCTTGGTGTCAGTAAAATTGACGCTCACTGATAAAATGTTTAGAAGTCAAATAAATACTCGCTCAATTTATCTGCTAACCACGTCATTGCTGGATGCTCAGTATGGCCGTTAGGTGAAAACATACAGTAGTCTTCTTGCGTCAAGCCGTATGTGTGTTTGATAACGGCGAGCTTCTGCTGACGAAGGTAATGGCGGATTAATGGTTCAGGAAGCACGCCCCAAGCGTCTTCTTCTAAGATGGTGTTCAGCATGTAGTCAAAACTCGAAAAACCAATATATCGAGTCGAGAAAGGTTGCAGTTCAGGGTTGTCTTTCTCATTTAGGTACACCATTAGTGCTTGCATCTGACTACGTAGATCTTCGTCTGAGACACGGCGCATCTTACTTAGGCGGTGTTCTACACTGCATACTGACATCATACGTATCTTACCTAAAGGGTTATATACGATACGAGGATCGTCTACTCGCTCATAATCAACGCCGAAAGCAAAATCTACTTGGTGGGTACTGACCAAGTTGGCTAAGTCGCCACTGGATGCCAAGATTAAGTTGAAGGTTGTTGAAGGAAAGCGGTTATTCAATGTATGAGATAATTCTTGCCAGAGATCATCAGGTAAGGAGTCGTCACGTGCTACCCAAACTTCCGCGTTAAACCCTTCCGAGATTTGAGCGCAGGTCTTTCTGACCCGTTGTGCGATGATAAGTAGGTGTTCGCAATCTTTGTAAATGGCTTTACCAGCTTCAGAGAGGGTGAGCTGGTTGCCAGTTCGGTTAAACAATTCAACGTCGAGATCTTTCTCTAATGCCTTAATCGACATACTGAGTTTGGTGCGATTGCAGTCGAGTTGCCTTGCCGCTTCAGAAACAGAACCACACTCAGCGATGGTGCAGAAGGCTTCTACTTGAGTTAAGTTCATGATTTGACACAACCAATAAATGAATTCAAATAATTTGGGTATTATGCAGATGCGCTCCCAAAGCCATGAAAGATTATCGAAAAAAACGCGAATCCGCCAGATAAGTCTATGGTCTTTTAACGGTTTTGCGGTAATCTATGTGGGTTACAAAAAGTGAACATGGAGGCCACGATGGCACAAGATTGGGACGGCTTAGCAAAAAACTGGGAATCAAATCCAGCAACAGAGCAATTTGCGCAGTCGGTGTTTGAGCAGTTACAACAGCTAACTCAGCTTGATGGCATTAAAGTACTAGATTTTGGATGCGGAACAGGGCAGTTAAGTCAACGATTGTCACCGATGGTTAAAGACATCGTAGCATTAGACGCATCGGAAGCCATGATTGAGGAACTCGATAAAAAAGAGCTCGTCAACGTAGAACCTGTGGTAGATGCACTATCTCGCGGCTTGGTCGCTCAGCACCCTGCGTTTCGTGGACAGTTCGATTTGGTGGTTGCATCATCAGTTTTAGCGTTCGTGGAAGACTTAGACGCGTCATTAACGATCTCGCATTCTCTACTTAACCACGGCGGCTATTTTGTTCATTTTGATTGGATTGCAGAATGTGAACAAGACGGTTTTACCCTTGCGAAGTCTGAGCGTGCACTGAAAGAAGCAGGCTTTACTGAAGTTGAATCGCAACACGTTTTTGACATTACATCTGACGGTAAAACAATGTCGGTATTAATGGGGCTTGGTCGCCGCTAATACTGCTGAATAAAGAACACAAAATGACAAAAGCGAGCTAACAAGCTCGCTTTTTTCTTATCTGCTGAGGGTATATGTAACTTCACTTGCTCTAAACAAGTCGTCGTGGTGCAGGCAAGGACATACTCGAACAACTAAGTCTTCGGAGGTTATTTTGAGACGACTATCCTGCGTATCTCCTCCAGCACTTCAGGGTTGGCTATTGCGCCTAAATTTTCGACGCTTCGGTTGTTAACGACTTGCTTAACGGCTAACTCGACCAGCTTTCCTGAGCGTGTCTTAGGTATATCGCTTATTGCGTAAATCGCACTAGGTACATGCCTTGGAGAACATGCAGACTTTAGCTGTGCTTTGATGGAAGCGATCATCTCGTCATTGAGCTCTACCCCTTTGACTAATTGGACAAACAGCCATATTTGTTCGTTGCGATCGACTTCTTTTCCTACTGCGATCGAATCTAGAATACCGTCTATACAGTTCACTTGCTGATAGATTTCGGCCGTGCCGATTCTTACGCCACCGGGATTCAACGTGGTATCACTTCGACCATAAAACACGTATCCCCCAACGCTGGTCTGTTCAACATCATCGCCGTGGTGCCAAATATTGTCGAATTTATCCCAATAAGCGCGATGATATCTCTCACCGGTGTCGTTCCAAAAGCCAGCAGGGAAGTTGGGTAATGAATTGGCACAAACCAACTCACCGCGCTCTCCCATTACGCTATTACCTTGTGGGTTAAAGACTCGGACATCGACCCCTAACGCTGCTGATTGGCACTCTCCCCGATAAACGGGAGAAATAGGGTTGCCTAATACAAAGCAGCCACAAATATCTGTTCCGCCAGAAATCGAGGCGAGGTGTACATCTTCTTTAATGTGCTGATAGACATAATCAAACTGTTCTGGATACAGAACAGAGCCAGTCGAACAAATGGTTTTCAGACTTGAAAATGCATCACTTTTCTGCGGAGAAAAAGATGCTTTTTCCAGCGCCTCTAGGTATTTTGCTGAGGTTCCAAATAGCGTCACTTCGGCTTGTTCTGCGAGGTCCCAGAGCACATTATGAGTGGGGTAAACAGGGCTACCATCAAAAATCACCAAACATGCACCGCTCGCGAGTGAAGAAACGTGCCAGTTCCACATCATCCAGCCGCAGGTTGTGTAGTAAAACACTCGGTCGTTCGGTTGAATATCGCAATGCAGTTGATGCTCTTTCAAGTGATTAAGCACCGTTCCGCCGACGGAATGAACGATGCATTTCGGTTTGCCTGTTGTGCCTGAAGAATAAAGCACAAATAGCGGATCGTTAAAATTCACACGAGTAAAAGTCAGCGCTTCGGGTGTGTATTGATTCAGGACGTTTTGCCAATCTTGGGTGCAGACATCGCATTCAAAAATGTGTGGTTTAAGGTAGCTAATTTGGCAAACTTGTTTAAGACCATCAAGATGATCCGCAATATGCTGGTTTTTCTCAGACATATCGAAAGTTGTGCCATTGAATGTATAGCCATCACAAGTAAACAGGATTTTGGGTTTCACTTGACCAAAGCGCTCCAAAACGCTTTCGACGCCAAAATCAGGTGAGGTGGAAGTCCAGGTCGCCCCTAAACTGGTGGTTGCTAGCATAGCTATCACCGTTTGAGGTAGGTGAGGTAAATAACCAGCGACGACATCACCTTGCTTAATTCCACATTCTTTCAACCATTGCTGCACACTCGAAACTTCTTCGCACAACTGTTTCCAGGTGTAGGTCTGTTTTTCTTCACGTTCATTTTCAAACCAAATCGCGAGATAATCGGGTTGGTGACACGCGTAGGTTAGCAAATTTTCGGCGTAGTTAATTTGCGCGTTTGGGAACCATTTTATATCCCTATTTTCAACAGGTTGCTGCCAGCGACTTTCTGCTCGCTCTTTTATGGTCTCTCCCTGAGTGCCGATGACGTCGCAGAATAGCCAAACTTCCTGCCAAAATTTTTCTACATGATCGAGTGACCATTGATGCAGATCAGCGAAGCTTTCAAGGGTATTTCCTTGTCGATTAATGTGTTCAATAAACTGTGTAATGTTGGCTTCTTCGATACGACTTTCGCTCGGTTGCCATACTTTGCTGCTCTCGCGCATAGGTCCCTCTATAACAAAGTGATAACAGGTTTTAGTTTGAGAGGAATACACGATAAAGTCAAACAAGCCAGATATTATATCGTGTCATAAAAATCATGCAGTTACGATGAGTTGTAAACAATATGTTACATCGGGATGATGCTGAGAAAATCGCGCAGGGATTGGAAGCTCTTAAGACTACAGATAGGCTTAATGTAAAGGATTTGTTAATGGAGATGAGCCATGACCCAGTATCGTTCTAAACCCGTAAACCAGGAAGGCAGGGTTGAATGGAGCCGTGAAGAAGACGCCATTTGGCGAGATTTGGTAACACGACAAATGGGTGTGATCCAAAACAGAGCTTGTGAGGCTTATTTACACGGTTTGACGCTGCTTGATTTACCTCAAGACCGCGTTCCTCAGTTGCCAGAAATTAATCGTGTCTTGATGGAGACAACAGGTTGGCAAGTGGAGCCCGTTCCCGCGCTTATTGATTTCGACCGATTTTTTAATCTACTCGGTAATAAGCGCTTTCCAGTCGCCACATTCTTGCGTACAAGAGATGAGTTCGATTACTTACAGGAGCCAGATTTCTTCCACGAAGTATTTGGTCATTGCGCGATGTTAACCAACCCAGACTTTGCTGCATTTACCGAGCATTATGGTCAACTAGGGCAAGCCGCTACCCCAAAACAAAGAGCCTATCTCGCTCGTCTCTACTGGTTTACCGTAGAGTTTGGTTTGGTGAAAGAAGGGGACAAAACCAAAATTTACGGTGGTGGTATTCTTTCATCTCCTGGCGAAACCCTCTACGCATTAGAGAGTGATGCAGCAATTCGCGACCCATTTGAATTACAAACAGTGCTGAGAACGCCTTATCGTATCGACATCATGCAACCGAAGTATTACGTGATTGATGACTTTTCTCAGCTCTTTAAAATTAGTCAGTTAAATTTATTGAAACAAGCCGATCTAGCGATTGAAGCTGGACTGCTTCCTCCACTTTTTGAACCAAAGGAACCTGCTCATGTTGAATGAACAAAAATGCGAAGCTTGTAGTATCGATGCCATTGCACTAAGCAAAGAAGAGCAACAGTCTCTGCTTCTGCAATTGTCTGATTGGCAGATCATTGAAAGAGAAGATATACCTCAACTAGAAAAGGTGTATAAATTTAAGAACTTCAAACAAGCATGGGCTTTCAGTAACAAAATCGCGGAACTGGCAGAAGATGAGTTCCACCATCCCTCTATTTTGTTGGAATGGGGTAAGGTTACCGTAACGTGGTGGAGTCACTCTATCAAAGGTCTGCATAAAAACGATTTTATCTGCGCATCAAAGTGTGACGCGCTAGCATCGGCAGAGTAGGACATTACCTCATACAAAAAAACGCCCGGCTTACGTCGGGCGTTTTGGTTCTAAATGACTTTTACATTACTTTATAGATTGATTCGGAAGACGGATGTCGTGCCCGATACCTCATTGCCAACGACGATAAAATGACCACCATTACGGGTAAAGTAATTAATGGATTCTGGACCTAAATCGCCTGCTTTTGGATTGTATGTATCGTTCATGCATTCGCCATCTTCGACTTCTGTACACACTGGTTGATTGTAATCATGGCGGTTGACGTAATGTATAAACTGCGCTTGTTTCGGGTCTGTGATGTCATAAATCATGATACCGCCTTGACGCTCCAAGCCGATAAACGCGTAATGGCGGCCGTTAATTTGTGCTACTTCAATCGCCTCTGGCTCAATGCCTTTATCATCACTTCGGTCATCGCCACTATTATTGTTATCGTTGGTGCTGTTGAAGTTCTTGCCTTCATTCAGCAGCGCGATAGTCGCGAAATCGTCACCACTATCGAAGACCAACTTGCCGTTTTCATCCCAAATCGAGAATGAACGCGCGCCAAATGATTGAACATTCTCTTGTGCAGAAAGCGTTTGTTCCGGCTTAATCACTTTTAAACGCGCGAGTTGTTTGTTGTCTTTTAGTGCCTCTGCCAATGGGTGTTCTGCTGCCACTTTCAGCTTCTTACCGCGCACTTCATCAATATGGCTTAAACAGCTCCCTTGCTCAGATGTGTATTCATCTGTACCGAGGTAATCGTCTTCATCCCACATAAAGCCAGCTTTGTCGCACAGTTCTTGAGTGGTTTTGAATCTGTACTCACGCCCGTCGCCTTCATTTGCAGATACGATGTAAGTACTCCCATTCACTGAGTAGCTGTCGATGGTGTCAGGCATAAATAAGCCAACCAGTTGTGGGTAGCTTTTCAAGTTCCCAATGATTTTGTCTTTGTTGGATGCATCGAGTTTAGCGCCCGACCAAGACTTCTCTCCTAAGCCAACAATTTTTTCTACCGATTTGCTCTCTGGATTGACGATTGCCATGGCGTTATTTTCTTGTAGCGCGACATAGATTTTACCGTTATCTGCAAAAGTGAGGTATTCCGGCTCTAGATCTTGTGCGATGGTGGCGTTTGGCCCCGAAATACGCACATTCATTGGGAGCTCTGCTTTTCGTGAACCATCAAATTCGTTAAAGCCAATTTGTGTTACTTCTGCTTGAGTAACACCAAGGCTCAGATCGATCAAAGTGATACTACCTTCAGGGTCAATGCTGTAATCGCTGTTTGGTTCTCCTTCATTAGCGGTTGCGATGTATCGGCCATCTTTTGAGAAGCCAACCATGTCTGGCAATGCGCCTGTTGGGAAAGTCGTGACTAATGACAAATCGCCGGAGCGGTACAAGCCAACAATACCATTCGCTTGTTTATTACTGTTTTCAATCGCAACTGCTACCAAACCATTGAATACAGCGACACTGTTTGCTGCGCCAATTTCAATGCCCGCTGCTTCGCCAGCGCTGTTGAGATCAATGAATGCGCTTTGCGTTGGTACGCCGTTGTCATCCATAGAAAGTACATCGACACGTTTTGCTTGAGCATTAACCACATAGAGTTTATCCGTACAAGCGTCATAACTGACGATTTCAGCTGCCGATGTGTCGAATGGAGCATCAGCAACGGATGTTCCGATAAACGTTAAACCTTGAATTGACGTTTCCCCAGTAACGGGTGCAGTGGTAGGTTTGCATTGTGTAGCGAATGAAGCCACGGTATCTTCGGGTTGTGATGAACACGCGATGGCAAGTGATGACAATGCGAGTACACCGATTGCCTTTAAAGGGGTGATCATGATATCTCCTTATCAATCCGATAGGTTGTCAATCAGCATGGGTTTTATGCTGCTGTCCATTTCCGCAATTGGAATGATAGAGCGCTGAATGACGTTTGATTTGGTAAGGCTCTGAATATATGTATGATTGATGACTCTTATATTGGCTTTTTATGAAACTAATGTGTCATCAATATGATGAAGTAGGGATAGAGGAATAATGGAATTAAAATCGTTTTTAGATTTATTGGCAGCGTCACCAGAGCAGGTCGAATTTGAAGCAACGATGGCGGTGATCGAAGATAACTATACGTTTGAGCCAACCGCTTTTGTAAATGGTGAGACACAAAACAATGCAGGCGAGAACAACGGTTCGTGTAAGATCTTCGCTTTCGGTTTGCTAAACAACCTAGACAAAGAAGCGACGCTAGCCTGCTTTGGCCGTTTTTATCGTGAAGATGTATTGCAGCATCCAGAGAACAGCGATCACCAGAATATTCGTAATTTTATGGTGACAGGGTGGGAAGGCATTAAGTTTGAAGCGTCCGCTTTAACCGCTAAATAAACACCAGTCAGAAAACGATGATCAGTAAGCCAGTCGTATTACGCGACTGGCTTTTTTTCTAGACATTTTCGGCACAAACACAGTTGGTTGGCGCTTGGCTTGGGTAAATCACGGGTTTCAATAGTAAAGCACCAGCATGTCTCTTTGCCTGCGGCGATATCACAATGGGCTTGAGTCCCGCACTCAGGACAACTGTGCGTTGAATCTTCTCCTGCGATTTGTTCGATAATCGCATCTCGTTGGAGATCGGTTTTGTCTTTCCATTGGATGATTTCATCCATCGTTCGGTGACAACCAGAGCATATTCCGGCGTTATTTTTACATGCAGCTCGACAAGGTGACTTCATTGCTTTCTCGTTCTCATTTTTTATGCCGCGTACTCTAGCATAAAGCGAGTCAAGGCCGCCAAAAATAAACGTGACTGCGATTTGCTGGTGAGGAGGGAGAACCAGTGTTACCCTTGGACGAGTTACCTTAACTCTCTGTCACTTATGTTAGAAAAAGAAAACCTCATTAAACTCGCTAGAATGCAAATGCCATTTGGGAAATATGCAGGGCGAGTGTTAATCGACCTGCCTGAAGAATACTTACTGTGGTTTGATAAAAAGGGCTGGCCAAGCGGCGAGCTAGGGGATTTGCTCAAGCTATGTTTAGCGCTCAAAATTGAAGGCTTAGATAGTGTCGTGAAGCCTTTGAAGCGTATGTAACTAGCCACAGAAACTCCCACTCTTAATGAAAAGACTTATTATGAATTTTGATATCGATGCACTGAAACATCACCAATTGGTCGAAGATGGTAAACTAGAGGGATGTTACATTCATCAGCCAGCTCAAGGTAGCCAACACAATGACAAAGCTGTTTTGGCAGAGCGCCAAGCGTTGGAAAAGTTGGGATATAAGGTAATACAGCTTAAAGCTAAAGGCGGGACAACAACGTTTGCCGAGGCGATGCAAAAGCTTGCGAAGGAAACTGGTCACCTGCCTAAGGAGTAAGTGAGTGTAACCTGCCACAGCCTTACAAGTTCTCCCACCAGACTATTTTTTCATTCAAAAGAGCCAGACCGTTAGGCTGACTCTTTTTTGTCCCCAAATGAGCTGAAATCAATTTCGAAGTGGATAATAGAGTTCAAGATTTTCAAGTATTTAATCTAATAGAAGGCAAGATCACACTCCTACGCTTATTGACAACATAAAGGGGGAGAATGTCTATTCCTTTACTTTAAATGTACTTAAACATTAACTGTTCAACTTGTGCCATACAGGCTCTTTATCGTCTCCCTCAACCACACGATTTTAGGGTTCTGGTTATTGCGCTTGTGCCAAATCATAGTAAATGGAATCAGTAGCTTGTGCTGATAATCTTCAGCAACGGGGATAGGCAACGCTATTAAGTTGGGGTGAAGCTGTTCGCAGTATCGCTGACAATATTTTGGTGCTGTGGTTAACATTTGATGGTCGGGCTTTTCTGCAACAAATAAAGCTTGCTCGAAACTCGCCATCGTTAGGCTAACGTTTCGAGTGTGTCCCTGCTCAGCCAAGATCTCATCCAACACCCAACTGTCATTTTTCTCCCATGCTACATTGATATGGGCATAGCTTAAGAAAGTATCCAAATTCCACTCTTGCTTGAGCGCAGGATGATCTTTGCGGACATACACCATAGGTAAATCTGAGAACAACACTTCGAAGTTAATGAAATACGGTAGCAGTTCTAACGACTCTTTGGAGCGAGGATGGCTTTCGCGGCCAGTAAAACCAATATCCACTTCACCGCTAGTGATGGCATCTAATGAGTCCTCATCCCAGTTATGGTACTTTACCGTTGAGTCTGGGTAAAAGTCATGGATTCGTTTGGTCAGTTCGTCGACCATGATGAGTGACAATGGCGACTCTACTCCAAGATGAAATTTAACTCCGCTTGGAACATCATCACCTCTGAGTGAAACAATCTGGTTACCGATCTGCATCCAGTCTGACAAAAGCACTTGCACGTTTGTCGCGAGATTTGTTGGTTTTAGGCCTTGCGGCGTATTCACAAAAAGCGGGTCATCAAACCAAGCGCGTAGTTTGCCTAGAGACTTACTCACGGTTGAGGGAGTTACATTAAGTTTTTTCGCCGTTTTAGTAACACTCTGCTCTTGCAGTAGCAATTGCAGAGTGAGCAGTAAATTAAGATCAAGTCGGGCAAGAGATTTCTTCATGAGGCTCACTAACGTTATGATTTGGAAATAATAATATTACGGAGAGTCCAATAACGCCACTAGCAACCAACGCTATCATTAACATCATCACGGCCGACACACCTAGCGTCGCCATCAACCAAATGTAAAGTGCAGACCAAGAAACCTGACCTATGCCAAGCATAGAGCTTGCAAGTCCAGCTTTGCGTGAGAACTGGCTTAACGCTTGGCTCATCGCCACACCAAACCCCATTGGAAAACTCATGCTGAGCAGAGTGAATCCTACCATATAAAGTGTCGGACTATCGCTATTCAAGTGAGCCGCGAGAATAACGATAGCCGACAGAAAATTGGTCATTTGTGCAGCGAACATCAATGTGGTTTGTTTGAAGCAAGAAAGAGCAAATGGAACTGAAAACGATGTCGTCATACCTACCATCGCGAGTAGTGCCATCGTTGTTGAATATTCGCCTCGAGTAAAACCAATTGAATCCATTATTATCATTGGTGACGTATTTACATAAGAGAGAATAGCTGTGACGCCTAAAGATGTATAAATAACGCGCGATATGAAAAAGCGGTTAGATAGTGATTCGTTCGAAGCTTCACTCACCTTTAAAGTTGTGCGCTTGGTTTTAGGCAAGGTTTCTTTCAAGACAAAGCAAGCAATTAAACCTATCACAACACCCATTATCGCCATGGCAGTGAATAACACGGGCCACGGAAACTTGATCATAATCAGATTGCCGATCACGGGGGCAAGTACTGGAATAGAGCAGATAATTCCATTAAGCATCGATAGAACCTTAGCTCGCTCTGGGTCCCCTAGAGTGTCACGCAAAATGGCAAAGGCCACTACATAGCAACATGCGGCACCTACGCCTTGGAAAAAGCGCATTATTAGGAAGCTATTACTGGTCTCAGCAGAGCCCGCGAACATTGATGCAAGGGTAAAAATCACTGCACCGCAAATGGCAACAGGTTTGCGTCCTAAACAATCAGCAGTTCGCCCAACAAAAACCATAGTCGATGCTAGACCAGCGAGGTAAATAGAAAAAGCAATATGAAGTTGTGATTCGCTGGCAGACAGGTCATGGGCGATTTGTGGTAAAGCAACCAAGTAGAGATCTATTGCCGTAGGATAAAGCAACACAAAGGCGAAGCTACATATCAGATATCGGGATAAATTAATTTTTTCCATTACTACCTCGTGAAGGAATTGGGCTTACGAGGATGATATGCAACATTACTCATCTTGGCGCGTTACCTTTCTGACAACAGGTATTTCCATATACGACATCAGTAACGATTGTGGCTATAGCAGTCAAATTTGCCCTAAGAAGAACCGTGGTATTGGGAGAAAGTAATCTATACAACCGAGTCCACTACATTAGTTAAATAGACAACGATGGACATTAGTGACCTGGAGTTTTCTCAAGCTATATTAAGCTCTCAAAACCACAGGGCTTAAATAGTGTGGTTAAGCCTTTGATTCGGATGTGGCCTGCCTTTGTAATCTCTTTCCCCAAAATACAATGTGTTTTGTTTTACAGGAGTCAGAATGCCTGGCTCCTTTTCCCTTTGCTTATCGCGAACGCTACCATCTTGGTCGTAGAGTATTGGTTACCGAAACCATTAACTCATGTTAGTGAAAGGAAATTCCTGAACCCTATAGTGCTTCTTTCACCAATCTTCTGTTTGGGCCATTATCTCTAACATCCAGACGCGAAATAGCATAAGATACACGGCCTTTACTAGCACTGAGCCACTCATCGTAATGACAGATAAAACACAGCAAGCGACATTTGCCGATCTTGGCCTGATTCCAACCTTAGTCGAGCGACTAGAAGCGTTAGAATACAGCCAACCGACACCCATTCAATCCCGTGCTATTCCTGATATCCTTGAAGGGAAAGATATTATTGGTGGTGCCAATACGGGTTCTGGTAAAACCGCTGCTTTTTCGCTGCCAATCCTGTAAAAAATTGTTCAGCAAGACGGATCAAACAATCGCCGTGGTAACTTCGTTTCTCACCTGATTTTAGTTCCAACTCGTGAGTTGGCATCACAGGTGGCATACAACGTCAAATCTTACTCGTACCATCTTAGAGATAAGATCAAAACGGTTGCCGTATTTGGTGGTGTATCGGTGAACCCACAAATGCTAGCGCTTCGCGGTGGCTGTGACATTATCGTAGCTACGCCGGGTCGATTACTTGATCTGGTATCCAGTAACGCGATTAAGTTGAGCCAAGTAGAAACGCTCGTCCTTGACGAAGCCGACCGAATGTTGAGCCTCGGATTTACCGAAGCACTGAATAAGATTCTTGCGTTACTACCAGAGAAGAAACAGACGCTGTTATTTTCTGCTACTTTCCCTGATAAAGTCACGACGCTGGCTCAGCAGTTGCTCCGCGACCCTGTTGAAGTTCAGTTGCAGAGCGCAGAAGCCAGCACTTTGGTGCAGCGCGTGTTTAGTGTAAATAAAGGTGAGAAGACGGCGGTACTCGCGCACTTAATCAAACAGCATCAGTGGCGACAGACTTTGATTTTTGTGAACGCTAAGAATGCCTGTAACCATTTAGCTCAAAAGTTGTCAAAACGCGGTATTACCGCTGAAGTTTTCCATGGTGATAAAGGGCAGGGCGCTCGTACTCGTGTCCTTGACGGTTTTAAGTCTGGCGAGATTCAAGTTCTTATTGCCACTGATATCGCAGCACGCGGCCTTGATATTGAAAAACTTCCAGTGGTGATTAACTTCGATCTTCCGCGTAGCCCTGCTGATTATATGCATCGAATCGGTCGTAGTGGTCGTGCTGGTGAAGTAGGTTTAGGATTATCTCTTATCGATTACGACGACTACCACCATTTCAAAGTGATAGAAAAGAAAAATAAGTTCCAACTTGAACGCGAGCAGGTAGTCGGTTTTGAAGTGGAAGACGATCAGAGTGAAGCCTACTTTTTACCAATGAAGCCGCGAGCGAAGCCGGCAGGTACGGGTAAAAAGAAGAAAAAGCGTAATCAATAGAAAACGTAAACTACATGTGAGTTTACTTACGGGAGTTGTTAGAGAAAAGGAATGCTCACTAGCTTGAGTCTTCGCTTCTAGCCATTCCTTTAAAGAACAATAGAGCCCTGCTGGAGCTACCAGTAGGGCTCTATTGCTTTTCAAGATAGTGTTATTGGCGACGAGCAGGGCGTCCGCGAGGTGAACGCTTTTTAAATGCAGACGCTGCTTTGGCTTGTGACTTAAGAATAGAGTCAACGGTTAGCGGCATTGGCTCTTTAGGTTCAAGGCCATGAGGGAAGGTACGAGCTCTTGGTGGTAAGTTGTATTCTTCTTCGCTCGCGCGTGGCATGCGCTTAAAGCGATAAAGGTAAAAGTTTTCTAATTTTTCTCTCGCCCATTCGGTTTTCTTTAAATACTTCACGCTACTTGCAATCGAAGGCTTAGTGTTAAAGCAATTAAAACGCATTGCTGTATCTAGAATGTCCCAGCCGTAAAAATCCACTAACTCTTGCAACATAGTCTCTAGCTTTAATCCGTGCAGTGGATTGTTCTGTTGCAGCTCGATTCTCTCTTCGTCAGTCATCATTTTTAAGGGCCTTACTCATTAAAGGGCGGAGTTTAACAAAGTATACAATGTAGAGATATCTATAGTTACTTTGCGATGGATGCGAGCACAGTGCTCTCTACCTTGAAAGTATAAATCGGAATTGGCCGCTCTACTTGGCTCTCTGCTCAAAAATGACTCTTAAAAGTTCAAGCGTCCCAGCTCGATGTTAAATTATTGTGTAATAAGTGAGATTTTTGTTGTTCTTTTACTAATGTCTAATATTCCTACCCATAGCAACACATGCTTAATAAGCTCAAAATCAAAATTGGTTCATGCCGCTTTCTTAGTATGGCCTAGAAGTTTGATGTGGGTGTTGTCTCGTATTGGTCGAAGGCCTGTCTACCAAGCGAAACTCTAGTTGACGTAGTTCAACGTTGAAACATAAAAGGATGACTCAATGTCTGACAAAAGTAAGACTTTTTACAGGGATGTGCGCAAAAAACCGCATGAATTTGAAAGCCGAGAAGACTTTCTAAATCATGATTTAACCGTCATGAGTTTCCGTCGCTGGGGAATTCATTTGCCTTCACGTGATTACAGTATTGAAATCGAAGACTGGGTACCGGCATTAGCAGCAACCATTGGTAAAGTGGTTATGGTCACTGCCATGGTTTCCGCTTTTGCTGCTCAGTTTGGTTTATCTCCGGAATTCATTGCAGAAAACGTGCGTTACGAATTACTTATCGCTGGAGCCCTGTTCGTCATACTGTTTTCTGCCATCCTAAACCCGAATGCAAACTTAGCGGGAACCCATGGCCCAATGATACCGCTGATTCCTATGATTGCAGCTGCAGGAGGGCACCCTCTCGCGCTAGGTTTGATGGTGTGTGTTTTTGGGTTAATTCTCGCCTTAACCAAAGGTGGCTCTAAACTCATGACTCTTACTGGTATCGGGGTTCGAGGAGGGTTGTTGATCTACCTTGGTGCCGTTGGGTTGCTCGGGCAAATTAATAAGACGGAAGCGTGGGCTGCAAGTACGGACCAAGGTTACATTTCGTTTGTGGTCATAGGCCTAACCGTTATGGTTTACGCTTACTTAGCCAAGATCAATAAACGTTGGCTCGCTATCCCATTGTGCTCTGCACTCGCGGGTATTGTTGCTTATTTGATGGGCGCTGAGTTTGCTTTTACCACAGAACCGGGCCTACCTAATTTCAGTCCATTCTACTGGTGGGGGGAAGATACAGGCTGGCAGCTAGGCTGGCCAACCCTAGAGCACTTTATTGCCGTGACTCCATTTGCTCTACTGGCAGTCGCTATGTGGTCCCCTGATTATCTCGGCCATCGTGTGTTTCAAGAACTTAACTACCCAAAAGAAGCGAAAGGTGTACTCATGGATGTCGACGACACGATGGTCGGAGCATCTGTTCGTCAGGGGGTTGGTTCACTCTTAGGGGGCGGAAACCTAGCTTCTTCTTGGGGAACGTACATGATTCCTGCCGCAATTGCCAAGCGTCCTATTCCAGGTGGCGCTCTGTTGACGGGTTTCATGTGTATTGCGGCGGCGGTAATTGGCTACCCAATGGATCTAGCAATGTGGGAACCTGTTCTGCGCGTTGCTTTGATTGTGGGTGTATTCTTACCACTCCTTGAAGCGGGTATGCAGATGATCCATAAGCATAAAGATTCACTCAGTGCAGGTATCTGTATTTTTGCCTGTGCATTCGTTAATCCAGTCTTCGGTTGGGCAATCACGATGCTGTTGGATAACCTCGGGCTTATCGGCGACCATGAGCGTGCTAACGAACTATCGCGCAAAGATAAATATCTGATTCCTGGCACTGCGTTTATCGTATGTGCAGGCTCCCTTGCTATTGTTGGTCAGCTTCCAGGCATTCCAGCTCTTATCGGTTAATCGAATTATGCTCTAAAGGTATAGTGAGAGCAGTGAGTAAAGGGACTTGCTTCTTAAAATAGTAGACAAAAACAAAAAGCTACCTAGTACCAGGTAGCTTTTTGCATGTAGGGTTAGGCTACGGAGTTAGGCTATATGAGTGATTCAATGCCGTATTTTGCGCCGTAGTGTTCAACGACAAAATCAATGTCTTTGTCACCACGGCCTGATAAGTTGATCAAAATCGAGCCGGTTTCTCCTTGCTGTGCGAGTTTAATTGCGTAAGCGACAGCGTGTGAGGATTCAATAGCAGGGATTATTCCCTCTTCACGAGACAGCTCAAAGAAGGCATCAATCGCTTCGTCATCACTGATTGAGCCGTAATTGACACGGCCAATGTCTTTTAAGTAACTATGCTGAGGTCCAACCGATGGGTAATCCAAGCCACTTGCTACAGAGTACACTTCCTGAGGTTCGCCTTGCGCATCTTTAAGCATGTAAGACTTAAATCCGTGCATGATACCTGGCTCACCGAGTGTGAGTGTTGCAGCATGCTCGCCAACCTTTTGCAAAGAGCGGCCCGCAGGTTCAACGCCGTGAATGGCGACTTGTTCATCCTCTAAGAAAGCAGTAAATAGCCCCATCGCGTTAGAACCACCTCCAACGCATGCGACGAGATTATTGGGTAACTTGCCGGTCATTTCTTTGAATTGAACTCGTGCTTCGTTACCGATAATTGATTGGAAATCTCTCACCATTTTAGGGAATGGGTGAGGGCCAACGACAGAGCCTATCGCATAAAGTTGTGTATCAGGATCTTTCAGATAAGCTTCGAATGCAGAATCTACCGCTTCTTTGAGGGTTTTGCGCCCATGAGTGGCAGGAATGACATTAGCACCAAGGATTCTCATGCGGACGACATTCGGATGTTCTTTGGCGATATCAACTTCACCCATGTAAATATCGCATTTCAAGCCAACCAATGCCGCGGCTGTAGCAAGCGCAACACCGTGTTGCCCTGCGCCAGTTTCTGCAATTAGTTTCTTCTTACCCATCTTTTTAGCGAGAATGGCTTCCCCTAAGCAGTGGTTAATTTTATGTGCGCCTGTATGGTTTAAGTCTTCGCGCTTTAGGTAGATGTCTGCTCCGTATTTTTTAGACAAGTTTTCCGCATGGAAGATTGGGCTAGGTCGTCCAACAAAGTGCTTATACAGGCGAGCGAGTTCCGCTTTAAATTCAGGATCTTTGCTGCATTCCTCATAAGCTGCGTTGATGTCATGCATGATTTGTTCAAGCTCAGGTGGAACAAAACTACCACCGTATTCACCAAAGTATCCTTCTTCGTTGGGCATAGTGAGATCAAACGAGTTTTTCATTATTTACATCCTAGTTAGCGAAAGTATTGATACTTTTATACCCAAAATTTAGAAGTGGTTGTGTGATCAGTTGCTTAAATCAGAGTTCGCGATCTAGTGCACTAGTTAAAAAGTACAGCTTGTGTAGGGGATAATAGTTGTGATGTAGAATCAGGTGGTTTGAATAGGTGCAAAAAAGCCTCGAGAGATCCTAGGCTGTCATAAGAACCTCTCGAGGCAAACAGAGTGCTGGAAATACACTCTGCGATGGTGTCTGGAAACAAAAATTAGATTCGTTTCCTTTGTCAGATATTAGGGTTTTAGAATGAGTCGATGTCAGCGAAATGTCACAAGTTAATTGCGGTATTAAAAGCTTATTTTTTATTTTTGATTAATGGATTAGAAAGTAACCTAAAACAGACTAACCTACCGTGTGTTCTGCATCTTTTAAATTGAACATGATCTTTCTTTGTTTCGAATCGACGTTTTTAACCAATACGTGCACTTTAGTCCCTAAAGTAAACGTGGTGCTCTGGCTAGAAATTTTTTGTTTGACTGCATCAAATTCGAACTCACCATTTTGGAAACTTGATAAAGGAATGAGACCTTCGATTCGGTTTTCCTCTAACTCAACAAATGCTCCGAAGTGTGTGAATCCAGACGCTGTCCCTATAAAGTGTTGTCCGATAAATGGCTTCATGTAATGGCATTTCAGTGCAAACTCAATCTCTCAGCTAGGGATAATGTGCTCGTAATTATTAGAATTTATTGATTGAGCAGATATATTTAATTTCATTTTTTCTCTTATATTCGCCAATCGCTTTTATTTTATAAACTTTATTTTTATGAGCAAAGCATGAGGCGAAGTGATTCAGATATGAATGAGATTAATTTAGTTCCAAACTGGAATTGCAAGGTAGGCGGTGTGATTACCTAAAGATGTATACCAAAGTGACTTTATTGAAAGTGATTAATGATGGTGTGGGAGAGGTAAGTGATTTGGGTATATAAACTTAGATAGAGAATAGTAAGGGCAGTAATAAGTGGAAGGGGATTGTGGCACCAACAACATTGATGCCACACAAAGAATTACAGTGCAGTTACTTCAGCTGCTTGTAAACCTTTGTTACCTTGTTCAACAACGAACGATACTTTTTGGCCCTCAGTAAGAGTTTTGAAGCCTTCAGAAACAATAGAACGGAAGTGAACGAATACGTCATCACCGCCATTGTCTTGAGAAATAAAACCAAAACCTTTAGTTTCGTTGAACCATTTTACTGAACCAGTTAATTTATTAGACATAGATACCTCTATATTTGATTGTTTTAAATATTGAATTTTTAGCTAATATCAAGTGCTACTATATGATTTTAGAGATAACTATTTTGTCGCAGGAACGTAAACGAGGAATTCGATGTGGAACTGAGAGAAACTTTGATCTTTAATTACATTAATAGCTCTTTCCGTAAGAGCTGATGTGCAGTATACCGACAAAATTAATAAAGGCTAGCCTTTTCTTTTTTATTTTTTGAGTACACCAAGCGCATTGCTTTCAAAGCATACGCTTGGTGTATAAGACGGCGTGATGTTATAGGTGGCGTCGAGCGCTTAGTGTTTTCTGGTTGGGCCGTTACGAACGATGTCTTTACCATTGTCATATACGTGCTGCGAAACCCAGCGACCGAGGAGCAATTGGTGCTTTTCTCCTAATACGGCAACAAATGGACGGCCATCGGTATTAGAGGTGGCTAGCGCAACGCCAGTGACACCTTCAAGACCCAGAGCGCCGCTTTCTACTAAATGCAGAAATGCCTCTAACTCTTCAATCGTTTCGATTACATGGTTATCAATATTCATTGTATTCAATCTCTTCGAATTGCATTGCGGTCGCGTACTCTACCTAAGTTAAGCGTGGAAACCAAGCTTCTACGTGCGTCATGTAATGAGAGAACCTTGCCCTGCCACTAATCATCAATAAGTTAGTCTCGATAGTCCGGAACTTGCCTAGATTCAATGAGGCAGAAAACACTCTCTGGTTAGACATGAGTCACATAATGTTGTCTGGTTTATCTCATCAATACTTTTGCTATTGGATGGGGTGAAGGGGAGTGCAATAATTTGTGAAACTCTTTTCCTAAAGGCTGTTATGAAGAAAGTCCTGATTACCGGTTTTGAACCTTTTGGTGGTGACGCCATTAACCCCGCCTTAGAAGCGGTCAAGCAATTAGAGGCCGCGGCCATAAAAGGAGGTGTGATAGTTACTTGCCCAGTCCCCGTAGTTCGATATGACTCGGTGAAAGTCGTTATTGAAGCAATAGAAGCGCACCAGCCAGACTGTGTGATTACTGTAGGGCAAGCGGCCGGGCGTAGCGCGATAACCCCAGAGCGTGTCGCAATCAATGTCGATGATTTTCGTATTCCAGATAACGCTGGTCATCAACCGATTGATGAACCCGTGGTGGCTGATGGTCCTGATGCTTACTTCTCGACACTACCGATAAAGCGTGTTGTGCAAACATTGCAAACGCAGGGTATACCTAGCCAGATTTCCAACAGTGCTGGAACATTTGTATGTAACCACCTTTTTTATGGCATCCAACATTACTTGAAAGACAATCCGATTCGTCACGGGTTTGTTCATATTCCATTATTGCCAGAACAAGCAGCAGATGGCAGTCAGCCTTCTATGTCTCTGGAGATGATAGTCGAAGGGCTAAGGCTGGTGGCGCAAGTTTGTATTGCCAATGAAAACGACATATTGGTCAGCGGCGGGTCGATTTGCTAGTAAGTGTTTTAAAATCCAGTAAGTATATGAAAGATAATAATAAGCTCGTCGTTTGATGTTGTAGTAAATGTTAGCTTTGTCAAATTTCACAAGTAGCGAAAGGAGTAGCATTGAATAGTCAGGTTGGATGTTGTTCAAACTGGCATTCCTCTAGTACAGGAGGTGTTAGGGGCTAACTTTACGAAAGGCGAGTTATTATGAAAAGCAACAAAAGTAAGTCAATCGCACTTATCTCTGTCGTTGTTTTCGCGTTGGCTATTGCTGCGCTTAAATTCGAAAACACGCTCGGAGTTCTTCCCATCGTAGTCGCTATTATCGCGTTTTTTACTTGCGTTATTTATACCAGTAGATACCTGTCTGATATGAAGCGTTCAGAGTTGATAAGTCAACCCAAACAAGCTCGAAAAATGTGTTCCAACGCATCACGCAATGAGCTTGATGCGTGCGATAAAAAGCGTTGAAGCGAGTCACATTCTCCGTATACTTTGCTGGAGCATTAATGCACTAACGTGTCGGAGATAAGCATGTCAAATCGAGTACCAACCAACATACTGACCGGATTTTTGGGTGTCGGTAAAACGACCACGATTTTAAATCTACTGAAGAACAAACCGGAAAAAGAAAACTGGGCGGTTTTGGTCAATGAATTTGGTGAGATTGGCATCGACGGTGCATTGATGACCGACCAAGGCGCGCTGATTAAAGAAGTGCCGGGTGGTTGTATGTGCTGCACTGCGGGTGTGCCGATGTCGGTAGGTATCACCGCATTATTGCGTCAAAAACCGGACCGTTTATTGATTGAGCCGACAGGCCTTGGTCATCCAAAACAGGTTATCGCGACGCTTACCTCACAGCAGTATGAACCTTACGTTGATCTTAAAGCGACGATTGCCTTGGTTGATCCGCGTAACTTAAGTGATGAAAAGTATCTTTCTAACCAAAACTTCGTGGACCAGTTAGACAGTGCAGATGTGGTTATTGGTAGTAAGGTTGACCTATGTTCCAGCCACGACCTTGATGTGTTTAATGACTGGGTGACGGACCAATCCCCTTCAAAAGTATTCAGTAAGCTTATTCATGACGGTGAGTTGCCGATAGAAGTCTTGGATATTGAGCGGGTTTACGGCAGCGCTTCTTCCCATATCGAGTCACATCATCATGACCACGCTCATCAAGAGCCTCAATTCCAATTGGCGCCTGGTGAAGCCTTTGTGCGCAAAGAGAACAAAGGGCAGGGTTATTTTAGTTGTGGGTGGTTGTTTGGGGCAGAGTATAAGTTTGATTTTGAAAAGCTTTTCTCTATGCTTTCGGACTTGACCGCAGAGCGTGTTAAAGCAGTGGTCAATACGGATCAAGGTTGTTACGCGTTTAATGTTGCCAACCGAGTCGTGTCGGTGAATGAAATCAGCTTAGAAGGCTTTGAATCACGATTAGAAGTGATAGATTCTCAGCTGTTGCCATGGGATGAGCTTGAGCGAATTCTCCTTCAGTTATCTGGCATCAAACATTAAATCGCGCAAAGGTTAAACGAAAACGGTGAACCACTAATATATCTGTGCTCACCGTTTTTTCTTTTGTAGGATTTCAATGAGAAAAGTGAGATAAATCACTCAAATTCGGGTATAGTGCACGGCTAAATTTTTAAAGCTATTTTTAGTGGTTTGTTTAAGGAATACGCTCAATGTCATTTTCATCTCAAGGTTTTGCGCCAGAAGTGGTTAAAGCACTGGCAGAATGCGGTTATGAAAAGTTAACGCCAATTCAACAGAAGGCGATTCCAATGGCTCGCAAAGGCCATGATATTTTCGCTACAGCACAAACAGGTACTGGTAAAACGGCTGCGTTTTCTCTGCCTATGATTCAGCAGTTGCTAGACAGTAACCGTAGCGCTTCTCGTAAGACTGCTCGCGCACTTATCTTGGCTCCAACTCGTGAGCTTGCTGAACAAATTGCTGACAACATCAAAGCTTACACGAAGTACACGAACCTGTCGGTGGCTGCGATTTTCGGTGGCCGTAAAATGTCTTCTCAAGTAACGGCATTAGAAAACGGTGTAGATATCCTAGTGGCTACACCAGGTCGATTGGAAGAGCACATTGAACAAGGTAATGTCTCGGTCGCACACTTAGAGTTTTTAGTGTTTGATGAAGCAGACCGTATCTTGGACATGGGCTTTATTCACGCAGTACGTAAGATCATGCTAGATGTGGATACTGATCCGCAAATTATGATGTTTTCAGCAACGACTTCGAGCCAACTAAATCTGTTAGCAAAAGATATCCTGCGTAAGCCTAAGCGTATTGAAGTTGAGCGAGCGAATACGACAGCACAGACAGTTGCTCACGTGTTATATCCAGTTGATCAAGAGCGAAAAACGGAACTGCTTTCGGAGCTGATTGGTCGTAAGAACTGGAAACAAGTGTTGGTATTTGTGAACTACAAAGAGACCGCAAACGAAGTAGTAAAAGAGCTGAAACTTGATGGTATCAAAGCGGTGGTTTGTCATGGTGACCGTGCTCAAAGTGCTCGTCGTCGTGCGTTAGAAGAGTTCAAGTCCGGTAAAGCACGTGTCATGGTGGCTACCGATGTCGCTGCTCGAGGTCTAGATATTGAAGATTTACCTCACGTTGTGAACTATGACATGCCTTTCCTAGCGGAAGATTACGTTCACCGAATTGGTCGTACAGGCCGTGCAGGTAAACAAGGTCATGCCGTTTCATTTGTAAACCGAGATGAAGAGCTCACGGTTGTTCAGGTTGAAAATCTAATCCAGCAGCGAATTCGCCGTATTGAGCTTGCAGGCTATGAACCAAAACAGCGTGAATCTTACATTGAAAAGCTGCACTCAAAACCAGCGTTTAAGAATCGTCAAGGTCGTCGTAATAACCCGAACCAGTCGGCAACAGACCAAGGGTCGGCAGAGCGTCGTCTTGCTATGGTGAAGCGCCTGAAAGCGCGTCGTGGCGCAAAGTAAATTACATCCGTTTTAGATGAAAAGAGCCCCTCAATATAGGGGCTTTTTTTGTTTTGTCGTTTCGCGTTAATTTAGGCCAAGCATATTTGGCTCACCACGATAAATAATGCGATCGTTTCCTCGGTGAACACCAAACGTAACTGTAACAGGTGGATTTTCCTCTTCACTTGTCGTGTTATCCCAATCGTATTTCAGCCAAGGGATGCGATTACCTGAGCCGTCTAAATCCAGGTGGAATTGTATTTGCTCGCGTGCTGAGTCAATTTGGCTTGCAACGATATCGGTCATTCTGCCAATACTCATCGTTCCAACGCCAGAAAGCAGGGCGTTGTTTGCTAGCGCATGAGACCAAATTGGCGTGCTGAAGTAATATTCACCACTCGCCGTTGTTGAGCTGTCATCGAAGTTAGTCGTAAATCGACCGTTTTGCCAAATTTCCACATCAAGTGGCACTTTGATCACCATGCCTTGGTTGCCACCTACATCTTGAAAGTTCAAACGACCGAATCGAATGTCTGGTTGTTTTGTGAGCACTTCGCTATCGTCGAAGAAGTTTACCTCATCAACGGCTTTAGTCGTGACTAAACCTATTTGGCTGCTGTCACTGTTAGTCCCTTTATTAAATGGGCCATCAGGGTATTGTTTATCTGTCGTGTTCTTTTTCCAACATGGGCTATTGTTACAAGTCGCATTGGTCGAGGGCTTCTCGATCACAAACGTTCCAACACTCGCGCTACCCAGTAGTTTCCAGTCTACCTTCTTAGGCTTAGGCGGCAAAAACCGATCGGAGTATGAGCTTAGCTCGCCTAAGTCGAAATGTTGTTGAAGGTTAGATGAAAAGTGGACGTAGTTCTTCACGTTTTCCTTATTCGCATTGAGTGCGACAACATCGTAAGTGACTTTCTCAAAAGGTTGATTCATGTAAGCAAAAGTTTGGCCATGTGGGTAGTGCCATTCTTGGTCTTGCACTTGAAAATATTTTGGGTAAAAACGACCGATGTAACGATAGCTTTCGTTAACAGTCATACCTAGATATTTACTTTCTAGGTTTGCTTTTACTCTCAAGCTCCCGACTTCTTCCCAATATAATCCATTAAAGACGAATTGATCATTCTTGGCTGAATTATGCGCCTGAGCCAGTGAGTCACTACTTTTTAGCAATTTTGAGGTTTGGTTCGCTGTCTCTGATGGCGTATGTTGCTCACTCGACAAGGCAACCGATGCTGCTGGAGCGTCATCAAGCATAAAATTACGGGTGATAGAGGCATCACAATAACGTGCTGATTCAACAGAACCACTTACAGAGCCGTCAGTTTGCCAAATGATCGGCTTCACTGTTAGAGAGAAAAGTTCTCCGGCGGCAATAAACCCATCTCCTTGTTCAGAGGTGCCAGAAGGCAAAGCACGTTGGTTGTCACAGATAGCGAATGTCCATGGTCGCGAGTGCACATTAAATGTCCCTTTCACTTCCACTTTGCCTTCTTCAGGGCACTCTTCAAATCCCTCACATTCAAAATGATCGGACAATGTCACTTCAAATATGCCGGACTCGTTCGTGACAAGACCATGTTCAGACAAGCCGTCTTTAAATTCCGCTGAATAGCTAAAGTTTCCTTCACTTCCTCCTAATGGTTGAACCAATGGATGAAAAACCTTAGGAGTACCATTGTAGTTGCTTGCGACTACAGGTTCGCCGGTGGAAGCACAAGCAAGCAATCGCGTATGCACGTTTTCTGGTTTACCTGCAATAACGCGTATTTCATTTAAAGTGGCGCTTTTCGTCTTTGAGTAGGCCTCAAACATAAATGGCGTAAACATAAAGCTAACCGTTTGATGCTTGCTGGTGTCTTCTGCCATAGTGAAAGTCAGCGTGTAGTTAGTACCTAACGCGATGGTATCAATATCGTTCGGGACCATTCGAACAACGAGCTCACCATTGTCGTCAGACATAAATTGGTTTGCTTTTAATGTCTGCTGACCTTTGATCACCTCTAAAGTGAACAAGTCAGGGTGTGATAGGGCTGCACTGACTTCTGCGCTTACAACTTCTCCATTATTGGTTGTCATTGCTGTAAATTGCGGAAGATCGTCGCCGCACATCAGTGCCATGTCGTCCGATGGTGTGACGCTGAGGTCGAAGTCGTTCTCTGATGGAGGCGTAATTTTACATTCAGGGATATAAGAAGGAATAGGGCAAGTTGTTGGTGTTTGATTTGCGTAACTACAATTGGGTTCATCAATGCCACAATAGTGGTTGAAATTTGAACTTGATTCTAGGGTGGCTGTCACACTACCACAAATAGAAGTATTGGAGTTATTAATTGAAAAATGCATTGCCGAAATAGCTTGCTTATTCGCATATATTTTGGTCGTGCCAAAACCTGTATCTACAGTATGTCCCTGAGATGTCAAAGAACCAAAAACTGTCGTATTATTAAGATTTATCCCCGATAGAGCATTAATGTTGCCCACAACTATTGGTGTATTAGAAAGCGACGATTCCAGTTGATTAATTTCTACTTTTGTTCCTTTTGATTTGATATCACCGCAGAACATACCAGATTCGATGTACACGTCACTTTGAGCAATGATGTTGCCATTAAGGACGTTGTGCTCTCCGTAAAACTCGACAGAACGGCCATTTCCACCAACACCATTGGTTTCTATATCTCCTTCGATTTCACTATCAGTTATTTTTATAGAACCTAAAGCAGAGACATTACCTAGTACGTAGCTATTACCATTAATTTTTAACCAAGTTCCTTTAGCTTTGATGTTTATAGGGCTTTCCTTTGAGCCTATGACATTCTGCCCACGGAGTGTTATGGAACCATGAGCGGTTAAAGACGATGAGCTTTGACTACTATTTATAATTTGATCGCCTTTCGGGAGAACAATATTTGTAGTGCAATCGTAAGTAGAACCCGTTACATGAATGGTTCCGTTTTTACAAAAGGCAACATTAGTGTTTGACTTGATATCTGCTAAGTCATAAGTGGTGGCGTGTGAGGTTAGCGGTAAAAAAAGAACCGCAGTGAAAATACTGCAAAGACGCATCATCAAATGTCCTAATGAGTGGAACAAGATGGCATCAAGCGAGCGTGAGCAAATGCTCACTGAAATTGGAATAGCTGCGGTACTTTTTGTTTTGAAGCCGCTTAGTTATTGAACTTTGGTTATTTTTTATTTCGTATGTCATACCAAAGTTTAGCGGCCTTATTACAACGTAAGTGTCAGGTTAGTTCAAGAGGTAAGTGTGATGTGTGTCGATTTATATGTGTAACTATTTGTTAGTTAAGGATAATAAGTAAGCATGTTGGTTCAGAATCAGGAAGGACGCGATCCTGATTCTGAATGTTTATAACGCTAGGCAGCGTGAACGATGAGTGGGGCCATCTGATATAACTCTTCGAGTATGGCTTTCGTTTGTCTCGAATACACCAGACAATCTCGATCGCCAACGAGCTGAATTGCTCGCACTTTACCTGCAACCAAACATTGCCTAATCGTGCGTAGAACCATTTGGATATCAATTTCTGACGCGCCATCAAGGCTGTTTTTGGTTTTTAGAGATCCAAGGTCGATACTAATGATTATTTGGTCGCAGTGGTCTAGGTAATTGCCGATCTGTTGCTTAACATTATTGCGATGACGAAAAGAAAACTCTTTATCGGTTACCCAGTCACAACCTTGATCCTCCGCGTATTCCCACGTTTCTTGCTTTGTATCTTGTTCGCTAACACCAGCAAAAAATAATCGCACGTTTTGATAGCGAGAAAGAGCAAAATGAAATGCCGAGCCTAAACGTGGTTCAAGTGTTGGTTTCAAGTTCATGTCATGTCCAATATTTACCACACCCACTTCGTCTCGATAGGACACGACCACAGGTAACATGGACAAGATTGCCTCGGTACAGTTAGTTACTAAAACAGGAATTGAGTGGCGAGAAAGCGAAAGGCTTAATGCTTCCTGAAACTCGCCATTTTCCAGCTTGTCGTGGTTGAAGTGACCAAAGTTTTCAGCGGTTTCATGATCATGCTGTTGGTATAGCCAATCGCTAGCATTTTCCAAACTTTGATCAGCTAATTCAAACGCACCCTTCGACATAGGAGGCAAATACTCACACACTGTCATAAAAGAAAAAGGGTAATGCTGCGGCTGTTTCACTGTGTGATGGAGTTTATAGCGTTTGAAAAAGCTTAACATGATGAATTACCTTTCTGGTGGTAGTGCCCTTGCCGCTTGCAGTACATGTAAAATAATGCGCTGCTTATCCTTTTCGACTCGGTGGGCCGGAGCCATTACCGAGACTGCGCCAATCAGTTTGCTTCCTTTCATTACCGGTGCGCTAATACCTGACACACCAGGGTCAATCTCAGAAGTACTGACGGCATATCCGTGTTTACGGATGGTTGTGAGCTCTTTTTCCCACTCGTCACGTCGGTGATCTTGATTAAAATATCTCAAGATTTTCTCGCATCGACTTTGAGGCATAAAAGCAAGCATCACTTTAGATGAGGCACCGCGCAGCAGAGGTTGACTTTGACCCTGGACGAAGCTGCAACGCAGCGCCTGCATACTTTCTTTCTGTCTGACACATAGCGCACGATAACCCGCTGGTACCATATAAGCGGCCATTTCCCCGGTTTGTTGTACCAACCTAGCCAGTATGGTTTCGACCATGTCGAGCCCATGTTGCGCGGTCTCATAGCTGTGCATGAGTAATAATGCCGCCGGACCAACGACAAATGTCTTGTCGTGAACGCTTTCTTCGATCAAGTTCCACTCTTTAAGCAGTTTTAAGTGTCGGTAAAGGCTGCTTAAAGGAACGTTCAATTGCTCGCTTAGCGTTTTCGCAGAAACTGGGAACGGACTAACTGCAACTTGCATTAACAACTGCAGTGATTTTTCGTTTACCTGGTTAGCATTAGCTTTGTTTGTCGTCATGAGAGTGTTGTAACGTGTTGTAGGAGTTACGACAAATATAATTCTTAATCACTGAGAAAAGAAAAATAATTTTAATGGGTAATTCTTACATGATGAGAAACAGACAGGTAAAGACTTTCGCAACTACCGATAGACATAACATGGTGTCGAATTAAAGTCTCAGGTTTGAGGCGCTTGATACTAAATTGGAACAGGAGTGATTAAGACATTGTTTAGTTTGCGGTATTACTCAGCGTTTCGCATACTGAGTTAATCCAAACAAATAATGTTAAAAAACGTGAGTTGCTAGCGGGTATCGGAATCGAGGTACCATCTCAGTAAATCGGTTTTATAAAAGGTTACTTTTATATGCTGAATAAGGCGATTTTTAAAAAAGCCATCATTTTTCTTCTGCCTATTCCCTTGGTTATTGGAGAGGTTTTGTATTTAGCTCGTGAAAGCGTGCAAAACAATCTCAATCATTTATTAGAAAAAAATGTGCAAATTGCAGATGAAATTTTATTCCAAATAGAGACAGAAAACCGCACGGCGCTGCTACACCCTGAGCGATGTGAAGAGCTCCAGCAAAGCTTAATGTTTGAACGAGATATTGAAGAAATGCTCATTGTGAAAGAGGGAGTCATTACTTGTTCTTCGAAATTGGGAAGTATCTCTAAACCGTTAGCTGAGCACATCACCTTTCCCAAGGGACAAACGCTAGCGCTTGGTAGTGTTGATAGCTTGTACGATCAGTTCTTGCTAGTGGTAACGGAAGGAGAGCGGGGTTATCAAGCCGTAACGATTATCGATCATGACTACTTTAATGCGACAATAGGGTTTAACAACGATTTACGCCTAAAACGCTCTGCGCTGTTTATCCATGATCAAGTTTCACCAGAAGGAGCATTAAGAGCGGGAAGTAATCCTATCGGTATCAAATCGTCGCAAATGTTTGAGTATGAAGCTTTGAGTGAAGCCAGCGATCTTTTCGTCAAACAGAGAACACTTTCCTATTTTTTGTACTCAATTCCAATTATTTTCGTGATCTACCTTTGCTTGTATGCGTTGAATAAGTTTATTGATCCTCATCGCAATTTGATACTGGATCTTAAAAGAGCGATAAAAAGAGGAGAGTTGACCCTGTATTACCAACCGCAAGTTAACGTTGATACCGGCCAGTTATTCGGGTTTGAAGCGCTAGTGCGATGGGAGCATCAAAGTAAGGGGTTCATTTCTCCGGACGAGTTTGTCCCTGCGGCAGAGCAAAGTGGATTGGTTTTTTTACTTACTGATTTCGTTCTGGATAAAGCGGCAGAGGACTTCAGTAAATTAGGCTTTGATCAGCCTGTCCACCTTGGTATTAACGTGCCGCCTGGTTATTTAGTCGGACCAAACGCGATCAGAAAAATTCAATTGCTCGACAGACAGTTGAGCCGAAACAAAGTCTCATTAGGGGTAGAGATAACGGAGCGTCAGCTCATTGATTCAGAGGCGAGAAAATGCATTGCAGCGCTGCGAGTGCATGGTATTGATGTGCTGATCGATGATTTTGGAACTGGCCAAACCTCGTTAGCATTTCTACAGCACATGCGCATAGATTACTTAAAAATCGATAAGTGCTTTGTCGAAACTATTGGTATTCCTAGCCTTAGTGCTTCTGTCTTAAAAGCGATGGTTCACTTCGCGGAAGAATTACAAGTACAATTGATCGCTGAAGGCGTGGAAACCATAGCGCAAGCTGAACACTTAAAGAAGATGGGAGTGAGATATCATCAGGGATACCTGTACTCCAAACCATTACCTTATGAGCAGCTTGCGCAGCGAAGTCATTATGATTGGTAGACGTTAGCTCTATAACACTGAGCATTTTCATCAAACACAAACTCTAACTCATTTTTGATGCTATCTAAGCGGTCTTCTTGGTAGTGAGACACATACAATAGTTGGCTTAAATTCTCTCTAGCGATGAGCTCAAGTGTGTTCTTAACTAACCGTCTACCCAAAAAATCTAACCCTTGATACGGCTCGTCCAAAATCAATAATGTGGGTTGTTTCACGATGGCTCTTGCAATCAGTAACAGTCGCTGCTGACCGTACTCTAATTGCTTGAATGAGGTTTTTTTGTACTGGCTCATATGTAAGATATCGAGCCACTCGTTTGCAATATTCATCTCTTTGCGAGTTGGCTGGTTATACAACCCAATCGAATCGTAAAATCCTGACAAAATGACTTCTAATGCGCTGCAATTGACTCGATATTGGAGGTGTAGCGCTGAAGACACCATACCGATATGCTGCTTAATTTCCCAGATTGTCTCGCCAGTACCACGCTTTTTACCAAAAATATCAATGTCATTGCTGTAGCATTGCGGATGATCGCCAAAGATCAATCCAAGTAAGGTACTCTTTCCACAACCATTTGGGCCTTTGACCTGCCAATGTTGGCCCTTGTCTATGCGCCAGTTCAAGTCAGTAAAAATCTTCTTATCGGTGTATTCGACAGCCCCATTCTTTAGTTCAAATATTGGGTTGTTGAATGGCGTCGAGTGCTGATGCTGACGTATCAAGCTCATCATTTCTTCACTCTGTTGCTTTGACTGAGATTTAATTTGTCCAATGATTGGATGATTATCCCAACTGGACTTATCCATTGTACTATCAAGCTTTCCTGCACTGAAAAGCGCGATGCTATTGATCCACTCAGGCATGTCAGATTCGCGAGAGAAGGTTACGAGTAGTTGCACATTTTGAGAAAGCGAGTGTAAATAGCGAGCGAGAGCAGCTCGGTGCGCAATATCTAAGCCAGTAAATGGATTATCGAGTAATACTAAGTCAGGTTGTGTGGCTAAAGCTCGGGCGAGCATTACTCTTCTGGTTTCTCCGGTAGAGAGAACACGGAAGCCACTATCTCTAAGATGACTTAGGTCGAGATCATTAACTAGCTGTTCAGTTAAGTTAGTGTCTTGGCTCTGTTCTAGGATTAATGAATAAACAGTGCTTCCTTGGTCGATACGATCAAGAAAATCCGTATCATCTTTTTCTAATTCTCTTTCCAGTAATCGCTGTTGCTCTGATAACGACACTTGCGCAACGGACAGCCCATTTAGCTCAATTTCCCCACTATTTGGTGATATTTCATCACAAATAAGGTCTCCAAGCAGAGAGCCAATATCTCCATCCGCGCTGAATATCCCCCAAGACTGCTGAGTGTTAATTTTCCAATCGTCAATAAACAAGTGTGTCGTGTTTCTCTTAGCTGCAAGCTGACGAAAGTGAATAGTCATTGTGTTTGTCTTCCTTGTTTTCGTTTTAGTGGATTACTTATAACAATTTACGAACTCAGTACGGAAGCGCTTTTGTGTATTAATTTTGAACAGTGCTCAGTCTTGTGCATATTAACGAAGCCTTGTATTAGAGGATAAAAATGCGACTAGAGTCATTAAGTAACAAGTAAGCTTGTCAATAATTTTGTTTTATTTTTGAATCAACCTATCATTATGCATGTAAATGTTATGCTGATAAATTCATATTTGCCGTTTGTTAATTAATCAATGTAAGGACACATGTTTATGAGTGAAACGGAATACGATTACCCTTCGAGTTACAGCCTAGTTTCCATTACCGATACCTCCAGTTACATCAAATATGCCAGTGAAAACTTTAATGAAGTAGCGGGGTTTGATGAAGGGGAGCTTATCGGTAAACCCCACAATGTTGTGCGTCATCCTGATATGCCAAAACAGGCTTTTAAAGATTTATGGACTCACCTGAAAACTGGCAAACACTGGATGGGAATGGTCAAAAATCGACGTAAAAACGGCGGCTATTATTGGGTTGACGCGTTTGCTTCTCCTATAAAATCTAATGGTGAAGTTGTGGAATACCAATCAGTGAGATTTAAACCTGAGCGTATACACATCCAGCGAGCGGAAAAAGCGTATTCGAAGCTTCGAAATAATCGTAAGCCGTGGAAAATGTATCTTCCTCGTACACGTTTGTGGATGAGATCGGCCTTCTTCCTTTTAATTTCAAACCTTCTTGGCTTACTCATTCTACAAATGAATCAATCACCAGTGATAGCGTTTGGCGTTGTTGCGTTACTTTCCGTTTTCTCTATTTATGTATTAACCAGACCAGTTGAGAAGCTCGCTAAACAGGCTAGGCAAGACTTCAACAATCCACTCATGGAATATATTTATTGCGGAAGAATCAACGATCTGGCTGAGATTGAGCTGGGTATGAAGATGCGTAAGCAATTTGCAAATGCGCTATTGGGGCGCGTTGGCGTGTCTGTAAAAGACTCTTGCGAAGAAACGCGCGCAAGTGCTAACAGTGCTGCGACAAATAGCCAGCAAGTGACGGAGAACTTAAGCGCACAGAAAGTGGAGATTGACTCGGTCGCAACAGCGGTCAACGAGATGCAAGCCTCTTCATCTGAGATATCAAATAATGCTCAAGCGACCGCCGAGGCTACGTTAGAAGCGCAAAATACGATGATAGACAGCCGTAGCGTTATCGATAATGTTAACCAATCGGTTTTAGAGTTGGTGGGTGAGCTCGGCGAAATATCTAAAGTGGTCATACGTTTGAACCAACAAACCGAGCAAATTGGAACCGTTGTTGAAGTCATCAATGGTATTGCCGAACAAACTAATTTATTAGCGTTGAACGCTGCAATTGAAGCCGCGAGGGCAGGCGAACAAGGCAGAGGGTTTGCCGTTGTAGCAGATGAAGTGAGAACCTTAGCTAAAAGAACTCAGGAATCGACAACAGAGATTAAATCGGCCATTGAAGGGATTCAAAATGGGAGCAAATCAGCGGTTTCTGCGTTAGAGAAAGGTAATGAAATGTCGACCGGAACGGTAACATTGTTAGGTACTGCTTTGGATAGCATTCAACAATTGGAATCCCTTGTTCAGGACGTCGTCGAACGAAACCAACAAATTGCGGTCGCGATAGAAGAGCAGGTTTATGTAACGGATGAAATAAATGAAAACATCCAGTCGCTTAATTTAAAGTACAGTGAATCGTATGAACTGATGACTGAAACGAATCATATGAACACCAAAGTGCAAAATTGCACCAATGACCTGTCTGAAATGATTAAGAAGTTTGCTTAAACTTTAGAAAATCGAAGTTAAAAGCCCGCTAAACATTAGCGGGCTTTTAACTGGAATATAGTGAAGTGCCGGATTCGTTTACGAGCGAGGATTTCTAAATCTCGTTTTTTAAGAGCTAAAACGACGAAAGCTCGCAATAAATGCGAGCTCTCTAAATAAGTGGCGGAGAGATAGGGATTTGAACCCTAGATACGCTATTAACGTATGCCGGTTTTCAAGACCGGTGCTTTCAACCACTCAGCCATCTCTCCGTTGTGGGTGGTATAATAAGGAGCATAGTCCGACTTGTAAAGTGCTGAATTATAATAGAAGTACTGTTTGCTTGTTTTATGATCACTGATGTGATGTTGGACAGTTTGAAAACGGAGTGAAAAAGGGACAAAAAGTACCAATTTATAGAGTTTTTACTTTATATTGGCGCACGTCAATAAAATGGTGTTTTATTGTTATCTTGCTGATATATAAGACATAACATGCTTTTAGGGTACATGTGTTCGCCCGAAAGTATTTGCAAGACTTTGTGAACTAATTCAAACTTAACTGGTATAGCCAGTTGTGCTTAGAATTCTTAAGGGTGTTTATGAAGGTCACAAATCTATTTAAAGACAAAGTTGATGCGATTTCTGCTCATCAATCCGAGTTTATGAATTGGATGTCTCCAACGTTACGCGATTATTGGAGTGACTTTTTGGGGAAAGCTCAAAATAGCTTTCTTTTCTCAAAAGTTCGTGATCACCAGCAGCCAGCCGTCAACGAAGAAGTTGCACCTCAACCTGCACCGATCGTAATGGCACCTGAGGCTCAAAAGCTTTATGACGAGTTAAGTGAAAAAATTGGCGAAGTTATTCACACTGGTGATTGGGTTCATGTGTCTCAAGAACGTATTAACCAATTTGGTGCTGTAACGGAAGACATGCAATGGATTCATACCGATCCAGAGCGTGCTTCAACTGAATCTCCATTTAAGACAACTATCGCTCATGGCTTTTTAACATTAGCATTGCTGCCTAAACTGACGGATTCAGTCGATCCAGACAAGCCAATGTTCCCAACAGCTAAAATGGTAGTTAACTTGGGTTTAAACCAAGTCCGTTTCCCTTACCCTGTCAAAGCAGGCAATAATGTTCGTGCAGTCAGCACGTTAACAAAAGTAACGCCAATCAAAAAAGGTTTGGAGATTGAGCGCGAAATTAAAGTGGAAATTGAAGGTATTCGTCGACCTGGTGCGGTTGTGGTCTCTGTAATTCAACTGCATTTCTAATTCCGAAACCGGATAGAACACGACATAGTAAAAGAGAGCATCAGGGTGCTCTCTTTTTCATTTTTACTGATTAAAGTTTTTTACTGGCGTATAACCGTAATCTGCAATCGCTTTTTGTCCCTGCTCTGAACGAAGGAAAGCGATAAAACCTTTACCTGCATCGCTAATCTTATCTACTTTGTATAGCACTAGGAATGGTCGCGCCAACTTGTACTTATGATTGCTAATGTTTGTCGAGGTTGGGTCAATACCATCTAACTGAATCGCCTTGATCGAGCGATCTACTGACCCTACAGAGATAAAACCAATGGCGCGAGTGTTATGGTTAACAATGGTTTTTACCATGCTGTTGCTGTTTACAACCAAGTTGTTTGGGCTGATATCCGAGACAAGGCGATCATTAACGATTTTGGTCAGTCCCAGCAAGCTTTCGAAGCTGTAACGTGAACCTGAAGACGCTTCTCTAGTAACCACCGCGATAGGCTGATCTGCGCCCCCGACCTCTTTCCAATTCTTAATCTTACCTTTGTAAATATCAAACAGCTGTTGCTGAGAAAGGTTTTCTACAGAGTTGGTACGGTTTACAACAACAGCGAGGCCATCATAAGCGATAGGGTATACATTGAGATCTTCACCTTTTTCGCTTTCAGTCAGATAGCGAGAGCTCATGCCTATTTCGGCTACTCCTTTATTGACCATGGTGATACCAGCACTCGAACCAATGCCCTGAACAGCAACGTAATCGTCTGGGTGTGTTTTGTTGTATTCCTCAGCAAGTACATCCATCACACGAGCAACCGACGTTGAACCCGAGATGTTGATTTCTTTTGCAATGGTAGGGAGGGAGACTGCTATGGCCAATAACGTCGCCACAGTAAAACGTAACATATTAAACTCCATATACGGGATAAAGCAGAGTTTATGATATTGCGTTCAGGTTACACTTTTGTGAACTGTTAGCGCTAAACAGGGGAATTGTTTCTAGTCAAGAGGTGATGGAGCTAGCGTTTCCAAGTGGACTGAGATGATAATCTGGGCAAATGATAATATAGCTATCTTATACTTGAGTTAGGTAGATAACTACCATCGGTGATGATGTAAAGGTTATATACTAGGATCGACAGCTCTAACTATCATCCATCGGGAGAACGTTGATGTCAGTGTCCCAAATGGCGACAAGTCGTTTATACAAATCAGTTCAATCGCTCTGCTCTGCGCGTAATGCTAACTTGCCTGTCGAACAGGGCAAGTGCCTCTATGAGCTAGTAGAAAATGGCGTTGAGCTTCATCGGGCGCATTTTCTCCTCGACTCCCAGCATAGCGAGTATACTTCTCCCGTCGCGAAGATCATGTTTGATGAGGAAAACCAACTTTGGTATTTCTATGTTCCCACATATCACAACGAGCTGTTAAGGTGGGTGCCTTATAAGCCACTTCCATTTAGCCGAATGCTTGAGGACTTACTCAACGAGTTGGAGCGCGATCCTCAAGCGTGTTTTTGGGAATAGGGCGAGCCCAACGGATGCGAATGCCGACATGATTTATACTTTAGGCCTAACAACTTGGTTTCTAAAGTCTTTGGGGGTCATGTTGTAAACGGATTTAAATGCTGTACTGAAATGCGCTGCACTTTTAAAGCCAGACTCAAACGCTATTTCTGTTATTGATTTTTCTGACTTGCGCAGTTGGGTTGCTGCGAAGTTTATCCGTTTCACCTTTAATATCTGAGAAAACGAAAGATCATCTGCGGCGAGGCGACGTTTTAAGGTTGCGATGGACATGCTCATATGAGCCGCTAAGCCTTCTAGCGTGATGTCTTTTTCAATATTACCCTCAATGTACTTAATGGCTTTTTGAGAGTCGCTCAGGCTACTTGCATCATCTATGATAGATAGGATGTTTGGCTCTACCTCAACCATCAACGACAGCAATGCCATTGCGATATGGCTTTGTGTGTAGTCTGGAGCATTGCGACTCGCTAACTTAACCAACATGTCCTTCAATTGTGCTACTTCGCTACTGGATTGCGTTGAAAAAGGATAGAAGCGCCTTTCTTCCGTTTTGGAACGTAGCATCGGGTGCGCTTTCTTAAAGTCACAGAATATATTTGGATTGAAGACTAAAGCCAGTGCTTTAAAGCCTCCGTCACTAGAGACGGCTTCTGCACTGCTCAGATCTGCGGAGTTATAGAGTGTGAAATCTCCGGCTTTAAGTTCAAATTGCTCGCCATTAGGTTGATGAACTAATAGGGCACCTTCTTCAACAATATATAACCCATTATGTGTTGCAGTGTAACGCTCACTTTTGCGCGCAGTGAAGTGATTAAAGCGAATGATCTCAATGTTCGGCATACTCTTTCTTATCGTTTTACATAACAAATAAAAAAGGCGCTCAATAGAGCGCCTTTTAACTTCATTCGGTATTACTCACTTACAGTCTGTTCTGTTTGTGCTGCTGGTTGTTCAGCGAATACCTGGGTTGGCTTTGCAACTAAACTGCGGTTTTCTTGGTTTACGTCCGTAAGGACAATTTCCAATGTATCCCCAAGTTTGTATACGACCTCTTTATCGATAGAGATGGTACCGTTGTCGCCATTGCACTCAATTCTTTCTTTATTATCAAGAATTAGTGCACCAGGAATAAAGGCTGCTGCGCCATTTTCGAGAAGTCGGACACGTGCGCCTGCACGATTAATATCGAAAATCTCACCTGTGAAACAAGTTTTCTTACTCGGCTCATCAGCAAGCGTGCGTGCATATAGCCAATCTGAGACATTTCGCTCAGCGATTTTATGATGTTTACGATGTAGAGCTAGCTCTTCGCCTACTTGGTCATCTGGTTTTTGTACGGGTTCTTTACCAAGGATGACGGCCTTCAACATACGGTGGTTGATCATATCACCGTATTTACGAATTGGTGATGTCCAAGTTGCATAGATGTCTAAACCCATTGCGTAATGAGGCAGAGGCTGATTACCCACCTCACTGTATGCTTGGAACTTACGAATGCGGTTATCTAGATAAGACGTTTCTTGAGCTGCCAACCAGCGGCGCAACGCAGCAAAGCCTTCTAGCGTAGCAATAGACTCCGCTGTGAACTCCAACTGGCCTTCTGGATTGACAAGTTGAACCACTTCTTCAATCTTCTCGTTCTTGATACCTGCATGCGTATTGAAGACACCTGTTTCAAATTTATCGCGTAATGTACGACCTGCACAGATGTTTGCGGTAATCATGGATTCTTCAACAAGACGGTTTGCACTGCGGCGCATGTCTGCGTGGATAGCGATTACATCGTTATCTTCACTGAGCTCAAAACGGTAGTCAGGACGATCAGGGAAGACCACTGCGTTTTTCTCACGCCATTCAGCGCGAGCAAGAGAGAACTCATAAAGATCACGAACGATAGTCGCGATCTCTTCAGATGGCGTCCATGCTTCAGAGCTGCCGTTTTCTAACCAATCAGACACGTGATCGTATGCTAGGCGTGCATGTGATTTGATGTTTGCTGCGAAGAATTTAATATCGTCGCCAATCACACCATCTTTACTTACCGTTACGGTACAGCAAATAGCAGGGCGGGTTTCACCTTCAATCAGAGAGCATAGGTTGTCCGCTAAATCACGAGGTAACATCGGGATGTTGCGGCCTGGAAGATAAATAGTATAGCCACGCTCACGTGCTACTTTATCCATTTCATCTTCAGGTGTGATGTAGGCGGTTGGGTCCGCAATAGCGATGGTGAGTTCGAAATCGCCAGATACGGTTTTCTTCGCGTACAGCGCATCGTCCATATCTTTAGTCGATTCACCGTCGATAGTGACGAATGGAACATGAGTCATGTCTACGCGTTCTAGCTCCGCGTCGTCTTTCAGTTCCCAGTTATCGATGCCTGCTGGCTCAGAGTTTGGTAGATCGTTTTGAGCAAGCGTTACCCACCAAGGCGCAATTTTATCATTCGCGTCAGTGATTTTTTCAGAAATTTCTACGAAGAAGGAATTATCGCCTTTTAGAGGGTGGCGAATAAGATGTGCGACAACCCAATCACCTTCGGCGAACTCGTCAGGTTTTAGACCTTTCTTTAGTTTCGCTTTAAGAGATAGCTTTTTAAGCTGTGGGTGATCAGGTGCTACGTTGAGCTTGCCTTTGAACATTTTTACTCGACCAATAAAGCGAGTCACGGCTTGTTCCAGCAGCTCTTGTGGCTCTGCAACTTCGCGTTCATTTTCGGTGCGGATAATGGCGACGACTTTGTCACCGTGCATGCACTTTTTCATGTACGCAGGCGGGATGAAGAAGCTCGTCTTACTGTCCACTTCCAAAAAGCCAAAGCCTTTATCTGTGGCTTTTATTGAGCCTTCTTTTTTGGGCAGGTTTTCTTGGATTTTCTGCTTAAGCTGAGCGAGTAGTGGGTTATCTTGAAACATCTTTTCTTAAATTACCTATGGAGTTGGGCACACTATAATCATTGCGAGCTATTATTACTACCTGTGGAGCGTAATTTCGCCGTGAATTTTGCCAATTTAACCACGAGAAATTGGCTTAAATATTGATGAAATTCTCATCTGTGAGTTACGCGAATCTACGGGGAATGGTAGGGCTGGTGGAAAAATATGCTAAAAATACCATTGTTGAGAATAAATTGTGATGTAATTCAATTTTTTCTGGATTTTTTTATGCTTTTAAGGAATAATCCGCCTCCCTTAGTCGTCCCTAATGGCTTATCGCGGTTGTGTACTGTGCTGTGTTCCCGTCTGAATGGAATCAGTATCTGGATGGATCAGTATCGAATTGGAAGAGCATATGGGACTGTTTTTTTGTTTAATTAAGTAGGATCCCAATGCAAGATTCTGTTATTCAATTCAGTGATTTATCTCTGAATGATTCTATCCTTTCTGCTCTAGACGGAATGGGTTTCGTGTCACCAACTCCAATCCAGGCTGCGGCAATCCCACACCTATTGGAAGGTGCTGACGCGCTGGGTAAAGCTCAAACAGGTACAGGTAAAACAGCAGCGTTCTCTCTGCCTCTTCTCAACAAACTCGATCTAAACCAACGCAAACCGCAAGCGATTGTACTTGCTCCGACTCGTGAGCTGGCAATTCAGGTTGCAGCGGAAATGAAAAACCTTGGTAAAAATATCAAAGGTTTGAAAGTTCTAGAGATTTACGGTGGCGCATCTATTGTCGACCAAATGCGTGCTCTTAAAAGTGGCGCTCATGTAGTTGTCGGTACTCCAGGCCGTGTTCAAGATCTTATCAATCGCGAACGTCTACACCTAGACGAAGTTAGTACTTTCGTTCTTGATGAAGCAGACGAAATGCTAAACATGGGTTTCGTAGATGACGTAACTGCGATCATGGAGCACGCTCCAGAGTCAGCACAACGCGTTCTGTTTTCTGCAACTATGCCTCCAATGCTGAAGAAGATCGTTGAACGCTTCCTTCGTGACCCTGTAACGGTTGACGTTGCTGGTAAAAACCACACTGTAGACAAAGTTCAACAACAGTTCTGGGTAGTGAAAGGTGTAGAGAAAGATGAAGCGATGTCTCGTCTTCTTGAAACTGAAGAAACTGACGCGTCAATCGTATTCGTACGTACTCGTCAAGATACTGAGCGTCTGGCTGACTGGCTATCTGCACGTGGCTTCAAAGCAGCTGCACTGCACGGTGACATTCCTCAGTCTCTACGTGAACGTACTGTTGATCACATCAAACAAGGTGTTATTGACATCCTAGTTGCAACTGATGTTGTAGCTCGTGGTCTTGACGTTCCACGTATTACGCACGTATTTAACTACGACATCCCATTTGATGTTGAGTCATACATCCACCGTATCGGTCGTACTGGCCGTGCTGGACGTAAGGGTAAAGCGATCCTTCTAGTTCGCACTAACCAAATTCGTATGCTTCGCACTATCGAGCGTGTAACTAAGTCATCTATGGAAGAAATCCAACTTCCTCTACGTGACCAAGTTGCTGAAGCTCGTCTAGCTAAGCTAGGCGCTGAGCTTGAAGCAGAGAAAGAGCACAAAGCACTAGACAAATTTGCTGAGCTGGTAGAGAAACTACAAACTTCTCTAGACATCGACCCAGCAACACTTGCTGCTATGCTTCTTAAGCGTCAGCAAGGCAAACGTCCTCTGTTCTACATTGGCGAAGACCCAATGGTTGAAGCAATTGAGCGTGACAAGCAACGTCGTAAAGAGCGCCGTGAAGGTGGTCGCGACGGCGGTCGTAACTTCAACAACCAAGACTGGGATACTTACCAGCTTCAAGTTGGTCGTGAGCAAGGCGTTCAAGTTAAAGACATCGTTGGCGCTCTAGCAAACGAACTAGGTCTAGGTAAAGGTTCTATCGGTGCGATCAAGCTAGCTCAAGGTCACACATTCGTACAGCTACCTAAAGCAATGACTTCAGACGCGGCGAACAAGCTAAGCAAACTACGTATCCGTCAACAAGATGTTGGTGCTGTAGTATGTGATTTCGATGATTTCCGCGAGTCTCGTGGTGGTCGCCGTGACGGTGGTCGTCGCGATGGTGGTCGTCGTGATGGCGGTGGTTACCGTGGCAACCGCGAAGGCGGCAATCGTGGTGGTGATCGTCGTGAAGGCGGTCGTCGCGAAGGTGGTTTCCGTGGTAACCGTGACGGCAACCGCGATGGTAATCGTGAAGGTGGCGAACGTCGTTTCGATCGCAACCGTGGTGGTGATCACCGTGGTGCACATCGTGGTGAACGTGGTCACGGTCGTGGCCGTCGTACAGACGCATAATCACGAGTGATTAAAGCGACGGTTTAAGTTGCTACAAAAAGAATTGAAAGCCGAGCAAAGCGCTCGGCTTTTTTATGCGCGTCTAATACGGTTTTGCTTTTCATCGTGTTTGTTTACCCAACTTATTACTTCGTCTAAGGGCAGGGCAGAACAAGTAACCCTGAATGATGTCACAGCCTCGACTTCTCAAAAAATGCAGTGTGTCCATGTCTTGAACGCCTTCTGCTACGACCGAATACCCTAATCCATGTGCTAGCGCAATCGTGTTCTCAACGATAGAGCGGGAGCCTTCAGTGCGGCTTGCTGTGAAAAGAAATTAACCAGCTTACCTTGAAACGTATTATCAATCTTTCGACGTTTTTGAGGTTATCTCATAATTTGAATCAGTCATTGGCCTTCAGGTTGTGTCATGTCTTCGATAGACTCAAAGTAGTATTTACGATAAGGGAGCCCAGTAAGAGCGTCATGGACGGCATTGCGCTTCTCTCTTTCAGCAACAGTATGAAGCTTTAATATCGAATCGTTGCTCCACTTAATCACCAGCACGACAAAGATACTGCCGCCAAAAAGTATAAGAGAAACCCCCGTTTCTAAGAGAGAAGTAATAGGTTTTTGCATGATAGCGTGCAAAAAAACGGCATAAGCAAAAATGAAACAGCTGATTAACAATAATAGGAAAGTCCACCCGGTTACGTCAGTTTTCGAGCAGATGTTTTTTGTCATCTGCCATCCCCAGCAGAGCAAAATCAAACCTAAGATCACTAATAGAAATGCAATAGTGGGCACATTATTACCCCGATTTATTGATTGGTTTGTTATTTTTGTTCACCCAATAAACAACGTAGCTTATATATCTGACTTTGTACAAATTGACCTATTCATAAATTATGTTTAACAAGTGATATTTTTTAGTCTTCAAATAAAATCAAAACTTGCTACAGATCAACAAAATTTGTTCAATCAAATCGCTTTTACTAAAAGATTGTTGAAAGATTAAAAAATTATTGAATAATAGAGGGACAAACAAGAAGTACGCAGCGCACAAGCGCTATTACAACCTCTGCTCTACAACAGGATAACTATTTCATGTCTAATTCGTTTGTACTGGTGATCAACTCTGGTAGCTCTTCATTAAAATTTGCTGTTATTGATTCTGAAACCGGTGAAGCTTTGGTATCAGGTATTGGTGAGTGTTTTGGCCTACCTGAAGCTGAAATCAGTTGGAAATATCAGGGAGAAAAAACCGTTGAAGCAATTCCAGCTGGTGGCAACCATCATCAGTACGCTGTTGAGCGAGTGGTAAAACTACTCGATACTCTAGGTTTGAGCTCAAAATTTGTCGCTGTAGGCCATCGCATTGTCGCAGGCGGTGAAACCTTTAAAGGAACTGTGAAAGTTGATGAAACAGTTATTCAAGAAGTAGAGCGCCTTGCTGAACTTGCACCACTTCATAACAAAGCGAACGCTGAAGGCATGAGAGCGGCAATGGCGGCGTTCCCTTCACTGCCTCAATTTGCTGTATTTGACACTGCTTTCCACCAAACAATGCCAGCCAAAGCCTTTATGTACGCACTTCCTTACGAGCTTTACGAAGAGCATAAAGTGCGTCGTTACGGTGCTCACGGTACAAGCCACTACTACGTAAGCCGTGAAGCAGCGAAAATGCTAGATAAGCCGGTTGAAGAAAGCAGCTTTATCACTGTGCACTTAGGTAACGGTGCATCAGTGAGTGCGGTTAAAAATGGCGAATGTGTTGATACAAGTATGGGTTTGACGCCGTTAGCTGGCCTAATGATGGGCACTCGCTGTGGTGACCTTGATCCAAGTGTTATCGAGTTCCTTTTCCGTAAAGGCTGGGAAAAAGACGAAGTGTTCGAGATGATGAACAAGAAGTCAGGTTTCTTAGGTGTATCTGGTGTGACAAGTGATGCTCGTGGCGTACTAGAAGCAATGGAAGCGGGGAATTCACGTGCGAAGTTGGCATTTGAGATCTTCACTTACCGCGTTGCGAAATACATTACTTCCTACCTAGCGGCTCTGGATTCATTAGACGGCATCATCTTCACTGGTGGTATTGGTGAAAACTCACTACCAATTCGTCGTGAAATCTTGAAAAACCTAAAACTGTTAGGTTTTGTTGAAGATGAGAAAGGTAACGAAGATGCAAGATTTGGTAACGCAGGTGTTATTGCAACATCTGAGTTATTAGGTGCCAAAGCTCTTGTTATTCCTACTAACGAGGAATTTGTGATAGCTAAACAATCGGTTGAGCTATTGTAATATATAACGAAAACAGAAAGTTAAAAGCGAGCCTCGTGCTCGCTTTTTTACTTAAAGCAATTTGGTAATTACTCTTTGAGTTTCAGAGCTTCGCGCTTTTCGATTAAAAAATCCATCAAGACGCGGATTTTTTTCGGCATATGCTCTCGTGAAGGTATATATAAATAAAACCCAGGAAACTCTTTGCACCAAGGTGTCAGAACTCGGGTCAATCTTCCCTCATTTATGTGCTTTTCCACCCATAAATCAATATGCTTCACTAAACCCACACCCTGTATTGCAGCTTGTAACATACTATAGTCATCATTAAAAATAGCATTGCCTTTAGGCTCGAAAACGAGGGTGCGCTTTGCAACATCTGGAGAGGTTAGCGACCAATGATCAATTGTTCCGCTAGAGGTAAAACGATAAGCAAGGCAATTGTGACCTTCTAAATCCTCAGGAGTTTGAGGTAGTCCATTTTGCCTAAAGTATTCAGGAGAGCCCACTATTGCCGTTGTTAACGGCGGAGTAATAGGGACCGCAACCATATGTTCATCTAAGCTTAATCCTAAGCGAATGCCAGCGTCAACGCCTTCTGCGACGATGTTAGAAAACCCATCATCCATGATTAGCTCTAGGCGTATTTTAGGATAACGAGAGAGGAACTCACCTAGATAGGGCTCAATAAGCAGCCGAGCAGCGGTTCTTGATACACTGATACGGATTAATCCCGAAGGCTCAAGATGAGAGTCGTTCAATTCGTTAACGACCTGCTCAATGTTCATCAATGAAGGTTGCAAAATATCAAGCAGACGTTGGCCTTCTTGAGTCAACGACATACTTCTGGTGGTTCGATTAATTAACCGAACTTGTAGCTGTTGTTCTAACGCTTTTAGGTGTTGTGATAAGGCAGCACGGGTTACCCCCATTTCTAAGGCTGCTTTAGTGAAACTGCGATGGCGAGCAATATGTCCAAACCACGTCAGTGATGAAATTAAAGAAGGTTCTATTCTCATTTGTTAAGTATAACTAAACAGTCATGTAGATAAAACGATATTTATCCGAAACAGTGTGTTGACTAATATTACATCGAAGCTTAGGTCAGCCTGAGATGAACAGTTAACCTCTAATGGAGAATGTCGCTATGTCTAAAGTCACTTTCAAAAATCTCAATGGTCAAGGTATTGAGATTTCAGCGGTTATCAACTTCCCTACAGATTTTGATGCAAGTAAACAATATGCGGCGGTTGTTGTTTCACACCCAGGTGGTGGCGTAAAAGAGCAAACCGCAGGCCTATATGCGAGTAAACTTGCAAAAAGCGGCATAATTGCCATTGCGTTTGACCGTTCGTATCAAGGTGAAAGTACAGGTGAGCCTCGCCAAATGGAAAACCCTTACACGAGTACTGAAGACGTGAGCGCAGTCGTCGACTATCTGACAACGTTAGAGTACGTCGATAACGATAAAATTGGCGCAATGGGGATTTGTGCTGGTGCGGGCTATAGTGCAAATGCAGCGATCAATGATCGTCGAATCAAAGCACTGGGTATGGTTAGTGCCGTAAACATTGGCCAAATGTTCCGTAATGGTTGGGATAATTCGGTTAACGATGCTGACGCTGTTGGTTACTTAGAATTTGGTTCGAATGCTCGCACAACCGACACGAATGGTACAGAATTCGCGACTATTCCTCTAGCTCCGATGCGTGAAGAAGATGCCTCAAATGCAGAGCTACGCGAAGCTTGGGAGTATTACCACACACCACGTTGTGAACATCCAAATGCGCCGGGTTTTGCTCTAACTCGTAACTTAAACCAGATCATTACTTACGATGCGTACCACAAAGCGGAAGCATTCCTAACTCAGCCAATTCTTGCTGTCGTTGGTAGTGACGCAGGCAGCAAATGGATGAGTGATGACCTGATAGAACGTGCAGCGAGTTCAGATAAAACCTTGTATGCCATTGATGGTGCAAACCATATGTCGCTTTATGATGTTGCCGAATACGTCGATGACGCAGTATCCCAACTCGCATCTTTCTTCCAACGCACTCTTTAATATTCCCGATGAAAGGCTCAATTGCTTCGAGCCTTTCTGCTCTCAAGGCTTTTTACTCTTAAGGTATTGATTATGAATATGCAAAAAATCACTTTTAGAAATGCTGATATGGCTTGGGATATGTCTGCATTAATTTTATTTCCAGAAGGCTTCAATGAATCGAAACGCTACCCAACAATGATAAGTGTTCATCCTTTTGGTAGTTGTAAAGAACAAACATCCAGCGCTGTCTATGGTAAAGCCCTTGCTGAGTTAGGTTACGTCGTGATCGCATTTGACGCGAGCTTCCAAGGAGAATCGGGGGGATTGCCTCGCTACGTAGAAGACCCAAGTCAACGTGTTGAAGATATCAGTCGCGTTATCGACTATGCAGTGACTTTACCTTATGTCGATGAGAATAGAATTGGTGGACTCGGTATCTGCGGCGGTGGTGGTTACATGATCAATTCAGCCCTAACCGAAAAGCGCTTGAAAGCTGTCGTAGGTATTACGCCTGTTAACTTAGGTCGCTTGTTCCGTGAAGGCTTTAGTATGTACGACCCTATCGCCAATCTTGAAGCTATGGCTGCACAGAGAACAGCCGAAGCTCGCGGCTCAGAGCTGAAAATCGATGAACTTCTTCCTCCAAATATTGAATTTGCAAAAGAAAATGGATTAACAGAACGAGACGTGTTCGAAGCTACTGAATACTACAAAACATCACGTGGACAAACCGAAGGTGGTGCAACTCGTATGCTGTTTTCACATGCACAGAAAACACTGAGCTGGGATGCCTTTGCATTTGCCGAAACGTTATTGACTCAGCCTGTTATGGCCGTGGTAGGGCAAAAAGTCGGGGCGTTTGGTGCTTATCGTGATGGGCAGGAAATTTATGGCCGCTCTGTTCAATCAAAAGACCGACAGCTGGTTAATTTGGAAAATTGGTCTCACTATGAACTGTATGACCATCCAGAAGCAGTCGGCATTGCAATGGACAAGGTTTCTGCATTCCTTGAAACACACTTAAAATAATCTAATAAGTTAGAAGCGTTTTGTAGAGTTGCAAAGCGCTTATTTTTAACAGCGTAAGATGTAGTTCGAAGCGAGTAGGTCGGTAAATCTTCGTGCGAATAACCTCATCTACAGGCTATTGACTAAATACCACTGCCAAATACTGTTTAAGACAATGTACACTGAAACCTAATTAAAGGCGTTAGATAGGAATGAAGTTTAATTTATGCGCAAATCAGATAAGAAGGTCGAGAATCTAATTAGAGAAGTGTTGACCGAAGTTTGTGAAGATACGCTAAAAGGCTACGATGGCTTTCTTTGGGTGACTCATACCGTCAAATTCTCTTCTTTTCCACAAAGCTTAGAAATAGTCTGCGTATTCGAAACGAAGCAAGATCGAGCTAACTTTTTTGAAGGAGAGGGCCGCCAGCATGTTTCCACAACTATTCAAAAGGCATTTAATAAGGCAGGAGTGCAACTAAAGAACGTCAGTAAGCAAATCAGTTACGATACAAAACAAAAGTGTTAGTGCGGGCAGCAATGGTCCGTAATAAAATGGTGCTTGGCTACCTTGCTATAAAAATGCAAAGGGCACTGGATGGGCAATGAAGCTTCAGCTCACTTAGATATACATCGGTGTAACTACGAGTTATGGATTGTGAATACGGTTGGTTTTCTAATGTTGCCTTAAGAGGCCATGATTAGTCGTTTACAATGAGTAAAGTACAAACTTCTGCATGGTGGATATCCGCAGAAAATTATTGAAAAGAAAGGCTCTAGCTGGAGCGGTCTATCATTTTCTTTGGGTTACCTCGACTATGAATAGCTTAATTGCTATGTTTCGCAAAATATATGGAGAATCTCCTGCGCGTTATTTTTCTAGATGCCGTGCAGAATAATGTGTTGACCGGCTGAGGGAAAAATGAAAACCAAAATAATAATGTCTTTTCTACTCGCTACATTGTGTGTCAGTGCCAGCGCCAGTACGAATGAGCCGAAATACCATTCTGCGCTAACAATCAAAACGGCATTCAGTGAAGACAGAGACAAGCCAGTAGAAGTCTATTATTGGTATCCCACAACGAACGAAAAAAACAATTTCACGTTTGGTAGGGGGAACATTTTTAAATCAGTCGAAACGCAGTTAGATGCCCCTTTAGCAAGTGGAAAATTTCCCGTTGTGCTTTTGTCGCAGGGCGGAACACGGTCAGCGTTTTCCCACAGTGGTTGGATAGCCTCGAGCCTGGCGCAACAAGGTTATGTCGTTGTGGTACCAAAGCCTCCTGCACCGAACGAAATCAATGCAGAAATGGCTGTTGATGAAATCACATTCAGAACCAGTGATTTGGTGCTTGGGCTGAACGAATTAAGTTCGGTCGGGATACTGTCCGGAGGCGTAGATACTGATGCAGTGCAGGGGGTCGGCTTTTTTCTGGGCGGCACATCTATGCTGATGCTCTCCGGAGCGCAAATAAGCCCGGAGAAATATCGAACATCGTGTCACAACGCCACCAATGTAGACTGTCATTGGTTACGTGAAAATAACGTTGATATTACCAGCATCCCGGATCAAAAATTCCCCCGATTTCAGTCTGAAAACAAACTGAAATCGGTCGTCGTTATCAACCCTGAGCTAACGAAAACTTTTGTCCCTGAAACTCTGGCTTTGATGAACAATGCTATCACCGTGGTGACGCTTTCTGATCGGCTACATCCCGCACTGACACCAGCCGAATCACTTGTTGATCTTCCCAATGTGACGTTTCAAGAGATTCCTAGTGCGAGTCAGTTTAGTGCGTTCGCAGAATGTACTGAGCGTGGCATTAAAATTCTCGCATCAGAAGGGGAGGAAGCACTTTGTCAGGAGCGTGACGAGGTTTCCAGAAAGGACAATCATCAGCACATTTTGGATGTAATTCTGGCCAGGTTAACAAAGTCATAAGAGTGCAACAATGAGGAGCTTTCTTACACATTGTGTGCTTGGACCAGCAAAGCGAGAAGTAAGTTTTTGCAGGCTTATCCTTTCACCATAGTGCAAGGCCTACTAGTGACCGTGTTATTTGCTCTAACTAAGTACTTGTACCAACATTTTGAAACTTAGAAGAACACACAAAATACCAACGATTTTCTTAAGAACTTTATTTGGGAAATACTCTGCACAACGCACGCCGAGGCTAGTAGTTAAGTAGCTACTAATGGAGAAGCTGAGCATTGCAGGAAGGTATATGTATCCTAATACTAAGTTGTTCCAATCTGTGTTTCCCCATCCGTTTAACATGTAACCGAGGCTTCCTGACAGCGCGATAGGGAAACCTATCGCAGCAGAGGTACCAATAGCACGTTTTACCTCAAAATTTTGCTGGACAAGATAGGGGATGATCAACCCCGCACCGCTTATAGAGACAAGTGCTGATACAGAGCCAATCACCGAGCCTACAGTGATATTACCGATAGCCCCATGTGGGTTCGGATTGTACTCATTTTCAGTGTTGAGAAACATCTTATAAGCAACATACAACATGAATACGCTGAAAAAGCCTGCCAGATAGACTCCTTGTAGATACGATGCTACGAATGTGGCGCAAAATGTTCCGACTAGAACTCCGCTCAACATTTTTACTACCATTGTCGAGTCTACATTCTCTTTTTTGTAGTGAGCGCGCATGCTGCCCAATGTTGTAACAATCATCGAAGCCATTGATGTCCCTAACGCAAGATGCACTACTTCCGTATCAGCTATTCCCTGTAGTGAAAATAGAAACGCAAAAATAGGGACGGCCATTCCACCACCACCCACACCAACGAGTCCTGCGAGAAAGCCAATGCCCAAGCCTGCTGTAATGTAATAGATAATAAAGATAGGTTCGTTCATGATGGTTCTGCCTTCGATAAAATGATCGTTGCTAAAATGTTACTCGAACGCTAACTTGCTATGGTAACGTTAAGAGGACAGAAAATAATGAATAATGGCCAAAATGGAATTGAGTAAATAAAGTGACAAACTCTGATTACAGCGAATGGAAAAATGGTGCCGCACTGATCGCTAAGGAGTGGCAGCATGAAAGGAGCGACTTCAACCATTTGGATCAACGGCCACATAATTGGCACAGTCATCATCGAGGCCAGTTACTGTGTATAGATGAAGGGCTAATTCAGGTCAAAACCGATGAAGGAACGTGGATACTACCACCTCACCGAGCTGGTTGGATCCCCCCGGGTGCGATGCACAGTGTTTATTTTTGTGGTTCTCTGAAAGGTCGTTCATTACTGTTTACTCCAGAGAGTTGTGAGCGGTTTCCAATGAGACCTTGCGTGATCCAAATGAGCGATGTGTTGAAAGCCCTATCGGTTAGAGCATCGATATGGAGTAAAACAGACGATCTATCCATACAGTCTTTACGTATTCTTGCCGTAATATCCGATGAAATCGTCAATAGCCCTCATGAGTCACTCCACATCCCACTGCCCAGTGATCCGAGACTGCAAAAAGTTACTCAAGCAATTTTAATAGACCCAAACAGCAAGCATTCTGTGGAGCATTGGGCCAATATCGGGGCAGTCTCATCTCGGACGTTAAGACGATTGATTCGTAGTGAGTTAAACATGAGTTTTAGTGAATGGCGGCAACAAGTACTGCTAATACATTCATTAGAAATGATAGCTCGAGGGGAATCGGTGGGAGATATTGCACATGCTTTAGGTTATTCGACGCCCAGTAACTTTATTGCGATGTTTCGTCGGGTCTATGGCGATTCACCCACGCGTTACTTTTCTAATCGCGGAATATAATTTCCGTGCTCGCATGCTCATGATGTTCCCCTAATTATCTTTAATCAAAAAAGGTAAATATTGAAAAGATTAATTGTTATGTTATAACATTTCCTTGTTTGGGGCTCTACAATTTGTTGTTTAAAGAATTGATCTCACAACCAGTAGTCTCCTATTGAGAGAGAGTAAACGTTGATTTCTTCACAAGCGCTGTCTGACTTGACTCTACATGGGGTGGGACTGTGTCAATATGTCCGTGAACTAGAGCGAAATCGTAACGATTACTAGGTCTCATAGCCCTAGAAAATCAACGTTATTAAAACCTTTACCTGACCTTTTTAACGCTTGGGAGGAAGATATATGAGCATTGATGTAGTTGAGAACCCGCTTCGTGTCCAAACAACATCATCGTTGGCGATATCGACATCAGCGAACATACTTAGCGACATCTACAAACCAGAGCACAATATTGCCATATGGCAGCGAACGCTCTCGAAAGAGTTGACGAAGGACATTAATCTGATGCTGGCTCAGGAGCCTAGATTGGCACTGGTACAAAGTGTCACGCCAGATGATGCTGCACAATGGGTACGAAGCAAGTTAGAGGGCTATGCGTGTGCTGATGCGCTGAGTGAAGATGTTGCTTTAATCGTCGATATGTTCTGCTGTTTGTTTGAGGTTAAAGAAGCAGGTTTGAGACTAACTCGCCTAGACAGCCCGATGTGCCCGAAATTTCACTTTGATCGTGTGCCTTGCAGACTTGTCATAACTTATACCGGCCGAGCGACCGAATGGTTAACCAACGATACCATTGATCGCACTAAACTCGGTGCCGGTAGTCTTGGTCAACCTGATCACCTATCGGGCTTATACGACTCTGAAAGTGTCATACGACGAATGCAGCCTGGCGATGTTGCCCTGCTCAAAGGAAGTGGTTGGGAAGGCAATGAAGCCACTGGACTTATACATCGCTCTCCACATGTTGCAGATAATGAACGTCGCTTACTACTCACATTGGATTTCATCTAGAGATATGAGAAAGCTCAAAACGGTAGATGACGTCATGAAGCAGGTAGAGAAAATCTGCCTGCTGCGAGGTAAACAACTCACTACTAAACGGAAATTGATACTGACTTCGCTGCTATATGCGGAGAAGCCGCTTTCTGCCTACGAACTAGTTGACTACTGCAATCACAACTTTTCTCAAAACATTCAAGCGATGCCGGTTTATCGAATACTCGATTTCCTTGAAGCAGAGCACTTTGTCCATAAGCTCAATACATCTAGTAAATACGTCGTTTGTTCTCAAATCGCGTGCGATCAGGAGCATGGCGTTCCACAGTTTTTGATTTGCTCTCAGTGTGGAAAGGTTAGTGAAATAGCGGTTGAAGCCAATGTTATTTCTAGCGTATGTGCGAAAGCCATACAAGAAGGCTTCACCGTTCTTAGCCCACAATTTGAGATTTCCTGTGTTTGCGATGAATGCGCAAACCGCCCCCTATGAGGCAGACACACGATCTCCCCTTATAGCTTCACAAGGTGACCGAGTATTGGCCACCTTTTCAAATTATCTAAAAGAATGAATTATGTCAGCAACATTGATTAAAAACGCTCGGGTGGTCAACGAAGGAGCCATTACCGAAACAGATTTACGTATTGTTGATCAAAGAATTGACAAGATTGCTACTAATATATCCGTACAACACGGAGATATTGTAATTGATGCTAAAGGGGCTTATTTACTGCCAGGCATGATTGACGATCAAGTGCATTTCCGAGAACCTGGGCTGACACATAAAGGCACAATTGCAAGCGAGTCGCGGGCAGCGGTAGCCGGCGGTATTACAAGCTACATGGAAATGCCCAATGTTAGTCCGGCTACAACGACTATTGACTCGTTAGAGCGCAAGTTCGCTCTCGCTAAAGAAAGCTCGTTTGCGAATTATTCTTTCTACCTCGGTGCAACCGAAGACAATCTTGAACAGATTAAACAACTTAACCCCAAACAACATTGTGGTGTGAAAGTATTTATGGGGGCATCAACAGGAAATTTGTTAGTCGAAGATCCGCAAGCGTTGGAGTCAATTTTTCGTGACTCTCCAGTACTCATTGTTACTCATTGTGAAAGTGGGACTGTTATTAAACAAAACCAGCAAAAGCAAAGGCTTAAGAAGCCAGGTTTCACTATCGAAGACCATCCCATTTTGCGTGACGAAGAGGCCTGTTACGCTTCATCTTCTTATGCGGTAGAACTTGCCAAAAAGTATCACAGCCAACTGCATGTGCTGCACATCACAACGGCGAAGGAGCTAGCACTTTTTGACGAGGGAGACATTCGAGATAAATCAATCACCGCGGAGGCTTGTGTTCACCATCTTTGGTTCAGCAACAAAGATTATGGCGCTCTTGGTAATTTGATCAAATGTAATCCTTCAATCAAGTTTCCTAGTGACCGCGATGCGTTGTTAAAAGCGTTAAATACGGGGCAAATAGATATCATTGCAACAGATCACGCTCCTCACACTTGGCAAGAAAAACAAGTGCCTTACGAGCAGGCTCCAGCCGGACTGCCGTTAGTTCAGCATGCGTTACTTACTCTCTTCGAGCATGTCCGTTTAGGTCATATGAGTTTGACTCAAGTAGTCGAAAAAACTGCGCACAACCCGGCCATTCGCTATGGCATTCAAGGCCGAGGTTTTATTCGTGAAGGTTACTACGCCGATTTGGTGTTGGTTGATGCTCATACCCCAACACGAGTTAGCAACGAAAACAGTTTATATCACTGTGGTTGGTCGCCTTTTGCTGGACATGAATTTTCAGCTCAAATTCAAAAGACTTGGGTCAATGGCGCGCTAGTTTATGCCAATAACAAAGTCATCGATAAACCAGCTGGAGCGATGCGTTTATCCTTCAATCGTTAAGTCGCTGACCGCAAAGAAAGAGCCATAAACAAACTGGAAGCATTATGTTAAGAAGAAACCCAACGGGCCATATGCCACAGGTGTCCTCAACAGCCTTTATCGATCCAACCGCTATTATCTGTGGCAAAGTCATTATTGAGGATAACGTTTTTATTGGACCCTATGCTGTTATTCGAGCTGACGAAGTTAATAACCATGGAGACATGGAAGCTATCGTCATCAAACGTGACACCAATATCCAAGATGGTGTCGTAATTCACTCTAAGGCAGGGGCTGCGGTGACCATTGGTGAGCGCTCATCCATTGCTCATCGTTCCATTATTCATGGTCCTTGCCAGGTTTGTGATGATGTTTTCATTGGCTTCAACTCCGTCGTGTTCAATAGCGTCATCGGTGAGAGGTGTGTTATTCGTCATAACTGTGTCGTCGATGGCCTCGATTTACCCGCTTATTTCCATGTACCACCGATGACCAATATTGGTGTCGGTTTTGATTTAGAGAGTATCTCTAAAGTGCCGCCAGAATATTCAGCTTTTTCCGAATCCGTCGTTTCTGCCAACCATGAACTAGTCCAAGGCTACCGGAGAATTGCCAATGAACTTTAATAAGCCACTGATTTCGCGAGTGCCGACTAACATCATCACTGGCTTTCTCGGGGTGGGGAAAACATCGGCAATAATGCACTTATTGACCCATAAACCGAGTCATGAACGTTGGGCTGTATTGGTCAATGAATTTGGCGAAGTTGGTATTGATGGCAGCTTGTTACAAGGCCAAAAAAAACAACAAGACCAAGTGTTTATTCGAGAGGTCCCCGGGGGATGTATGTGCTGTGCAGCAGGTCTTCCGATGCAAATCGCCTTAAATCAATTATTGTCTGAAGCAAGGCCAGATCGATTGTTGATTGAACCTACAGGCCTTGGTCATCCTAAAGAAGTACTGCAAGTGCTATCGACCGAGTATTATCGTCAAATTCTCGCTTTGCAAAAAAACATTACTTTAGTCGATGCACGTAAACTATCGGATCCTAAGTACACTGAGCATGAAACGTTTAACCAGCAAATCACTATCGCAGATACAGTGGTAGGTAATAAGCGCGATCTCTATCAAGATGAAGATGAGCAAAAGCTGACGGCTTATATAGCAAAGCTCGGTCTGCGGGAAACAAAAGTGATTTTCGCTGAACATGGCGCTATCCCTTTTCATGAATGTGAGGGAGCGACTCGTATTGACGTGCAAAAAACGCCCTCTGTTCTTTATCGTGAAAGAGAGAAAAAGTCACTTGTTCCTGAGTTGCCTATGCCTGAGAGCGGCATTCTAAAAGCAACCAATCAGGGGGAAGGTTTCTACAGTATCGGTTGGCGTATATCCGCTGAAAACGTGTTCGATCATCAAAAGCTGAGATTATTGCTGCTCGACCTCAAGGTCGAACGAATGAAAGCGGTTTTTATCACGGGAAGCGGTATTTTTGGTTACAATCTAACATCAGATGGACTCACAGAGTTTGAACTAGACGAGTGTTCAGAAAGCCGCCTAGAACTGATCTCTTCCGGTCTAGATGACCAATTTGAAGATAGATTATTTCGATGTTTGGAGAAGGCATCATGATAGAAAAGAGAAAACTCTCCTTTTAACCATAATGTCTTACCTCCTTAAAATTCTAGTGGGGTTTCTTTTAAAGCTGCGCTTAGGGCACTTATGCTGCCGTATTAGGGTGGGGTTAGTACCCGTATTTTCTGCCTATGCGGTTCAGGCACAGTTTTATTCATGGGGTGAGGTATCCACGTTACACGTGGCCTAATTACTTGCTTTAAGTTACACGGAAGAAACACGTCTTTTTTTAGCGAGGGCCATTGCTATATTTGCGGTACTGTAGGCGCTCTCATTGATAAAGTGCGGGTAAATTTCCCCTTTGCCATTCCAATGGATATCATAACCAGCGAAAGTCGCTAATAAAGGTGCTCCTGGTTTGACCGCCTCAAAATCTCTGCCACAAATAGTAGGGTGTACTAGTGCTTGCCGCATACCCTCTTGATCAAGTGGAACCCTGATTTCTTCGGTGTAAAAAAACGCCTCATAATCGCTCAGTAAGCCTATTTGGTTGAGGTTGTGCTTTTCAACATAGTCCAATACTGCGGTAAGCATCTGTTTCATCAACTCCAACGTACTGTACTCTAGCGCACCATGTGCTTGCGCCCCGACCTCAATCATTATTCCATATTGCCCAGCAGTACAAAGGTAAGGTTGCTCTTGCCATTCTTTTCGCTCTTCGAAAAGGATATGTGCTGATGGCATTCGTTGTTTGACGTACGCGCCCAGTTTCCGATAAAAAACATCGTTAGAAAGCAAAATCAACGTCGCTCCCATATTGCTTGTTGTATTGTGCAGGTCAACAATCAACAGTTTTTCTTGGTTTGCATATTTTTCGATAAATTGATGTGCAATCTTGCTTTCATGCAAATCAGGACAATGATTGCTATTCATTGCTGAGAACTCGCGATTTAAGTCTGTATCGATGTATCGGACGTTGTGTTTTGCTGCTTCGGAGTTTGCGATGATCGAGCAGGCTGAAAAGGTTGATCTATTGACAGAGTAACGTTTTTCTTTGATTAGTTTATGTAAATAAATACCAGAAAGTTCGTTTCCGTGTGTTCCTGCAACGATAAGTGCTGAATTGAATGTGTTCATTATTGAGCCTTCTCAAAGAGAATGGGTTGAATGACTGGTCTTCTCTTAGCCAATCCAGTGAACTGAATAAACGTTTACTAAACTGAGTAAAAATAATCCTAGATATGTTATAACATAACAATCGTTGTTATTGATACTTAGTTTCTCATGAGTCAGTTTAAATTTATTGCTTTAATCGTTGCTGTGTTTTGTTTTTCGGTCGCTTTGCTTCTACCTACAGAGGATGAGCCAAATCAAGATAGTCACAGCACTCAACTGAATCAAAGCAGTGATTCGTCACCACCTCCATCATCAAAGATATTGGTTCCCTCAGATAGCAGTTTGACTCCGTTGCCTAAACCTAAACCTAAACAAATACACTACATAGTTAAAGTGGGAGATACGCTCAGTGGTATCTTCGCTCAATTGGGTCTCCCTTACGGTATTTTGCAGCAAATTCTCTCAGTTGATCTTGATCACCTCCAGCTAGATATGATTCAGCCCGGAGAAGAGCTTGAATTAGTGATGGATGACATGGGGCAATTGAGTCGACTAATTTATCATATGAGCCTTGTAGAGAAGGCTATCTACACTAGAGAAAACGATGGCTCCTTCTCTTACGAATTTCAGGAAATTTCAGGGGAATGGCGTGAAACCTTATTTTCGGGAGAAATCAAAGGGAGTTTTTCAGTCTCGGCACATCGAGTAGGATTGGCATTAGGCCACGTCGCAAATATTACGCAGGTGATGAAAGATAAGATTGATTTTGCGCGATCTCTTAGAGCCGGTGACCGTTTCGATATATTAGTGAAACAGCAATATTTAGGTGAACACAAAACTGGCAATAGTGAGATTAAGGCTATTTCTTTTAACTTAGCGAAGGGCGAAGTCGCTGCATTTCTAGCCGAGGATGGACGGTTCTATGATAGAGCTGGTAACAGTTTGGAGCGAGCGTTTAACCGTTATCCTGTCGATAGGGCATACCGCCGAATCACCTCTGGGTTTAACCCTAAGCGTAAACACCCAGTGACGGGAAGAGTCACCCCGCATAACGGAACGGATTTCGCGACACCAATCGGTGCGCCAGTTTATTCTACTGGGGATGGAAAAGTAATTGCGGTCCGCAAGCACCCTTATGCCGGTAATTATTTAGTGATTGAACATAACAGTGTGTACAAAACTCGTTACCTACACTTGAATAAAATCTTGGTTAAAAAAGGTCAAGTTATAAAGCGTGGGCAAAAAATAGCCCTCTCTGGGAATACTGGTCGTTCAACCGGACCACATTTACATTTTGAAGTTTTAGTTCGTAATCGTCCGGTTGATGCAATGAAAGCCGACTTACCTATCGCGAAGTCGCTTCCTAACATCCAGAAACCTTCATTTTTGGCGCGAGTATCAGAGTTTGATTATCTAGTAGAAACGAAAAACTGAGTCCCGACAATTTGTTAGGGCTCAGTTATGCTATTTTGTGTTGTGAGGTTGGAGCAATAGGTGAGTGTCAATATGTGTTCCTAGAAGAATAATGACTGCGATTTTTTCTTTTACGTGCGCCCACATCCGCAACATCGGACGCTTTGCAACAACCTCCGCCTTTGATCGGCCTACGTGAAAACATCACACCAATCGCGAGCATCGCAATACAACTTAGGAAAATAAGAATGGTAAGAACTAAAGTCATAACACCACCTCCTATAAATCGCTGTACTGTCATCTTTCTCCAATTTTATAAACAAAGCAATGGTCGTTTTGTAACCACTTATTATTTTTATCAATAGTCAGACCTTTGCTGGTGATGAAACGTGATGAGAAACGAAGGCTAGCTCTGAAAAATCAGCCTCTGTGGTCTTAACCGACTCTTAATCTTTGGGTACAAGACAGCAATTGGATTCCTTCTATAACTCATCAAATTGTTATGTTATAACATGCATTCATCCAGAGTTTGTAGGTCAAAGGTATGCCATCAATTCCAGTCACCATTTTGCATGGGTTTCTCGGGTCAGGGAAGACCACGTTTTTACGCAATATTCTTCAACAAGCCGATTATTCTGGTGTTGATCTGTCAGTTATTGTGAATGACATGAGTGAGTTAGACGTCGATGGCGTGCTTATCTTAAATACCGATGCGGTGAGTGAAGAGCAGGGCAACTTTGTCACGATCAGTGGAGACAGCATCAGCAGCCTGAGTGGTGTAAAGCAGCTCGATAAAGCCCTTAAAAAGCTCTGCGCAGAAAAATCGCCAGAATGGATTGTGATTGAAACATCGGGCAGTAGTCATCCTTTGCCTTTGGTTGAGTATTTCAAAAATAACGCACAATTCGCTCTCAAAGACGTGATTACGTTGGTGGATGCGACTTGGTTGCGAGATGACTATCGACAAGGCTCTGCCTTAATTCCGAAGTGGCAAAAGAACGTACAGCAGGGTGTTCGCGGCGTTGAAAACTTGTTGGTAGAGCAAATCATGTTCTCAAACCGTGTCATGCTCACCAAGACGGACAAAGTGGATGACAATACCGTTCGTAACATCGCGCAGGCGATTCATCCGCTTAATGTTTACACCGAGATAATCAAAACGTCATGGGGAAACTTGGATATCCGCATGTTGAAAGGTGAGCAAGACTACAATTTCTTCCTTGTTGAGCAGTTAATCGCAGAACTTCGTGAGACGGTGAATGAGCCGTTGAATCTCTCTGATAAAGACGAACAAAGCCTTGTCGCCAAAGTGATCAAAGATGATCGACCTTTTCATCCTGCGCGTTTGTGGAGTACCTGCCACCAGTATTTAACTAAAGGTGTGTTCCGCAGTAAGGGGTTCTTTTGGTTTCCAACTCGAGACGATGTTTCACTGCTTTGGAGCCAAGCAAGCGGCAATGTGGGGCTTGAAATTACAGGCTTTTGGCGCGCTTCGGTAATCAATGACGAATCGCAAAACTTCACTGAGGAACATCGTCAAATCCTGCAAGATAAGATAGACAGCGTTGAAAGCCGCTTTGGTGATCGTCGTTGTCGCTTAACGGTGATTGGGCAAGAAAACGAAGTCGATGTGTTTATTGATGCGCTGGAAAACTGCTTTTTAACGGATGCGGAACTGGAGCAATGGCAACAAGGGGCAACATTTGAAGATCCTTGGCCAAAGAAAATAGCTAAGTTGAGCCAGAAGAAGACGGTTTGAATGTACTGGTGAGGATTCCCTTGGTGCATGTTTGAATCTCGGCTTGTACCAAGAACGGACTTACTGAATTGGCTCGGTATACCAAAATTGGCTCTGGGTAACGAAAAAGCCTCCCGAATGGTGGGAGGCTTTTTTGTATCTCAGTCGTTTACTGTTCCCATTCAGGGAAAGGGTCTTCCAGAGATAACCAATAGTCGAGCCCTTGCTCCATCTCATCTTCTGTTAACAAGCATTCGTTAAGACGAGCAATCAATTTCTGTTGCTCTAATCCCTGACCAATAAACACCAATTCTTGTCGCATATCGCCGTATGGTTCTTGCCAAATGTCGTTTATAGCATCTAGGTAATCTTGATCCGTCGGCCACTCCTCCTTCGGAATCGCTTTCCAAAACATACCAGCAACACCATAACGTGCGATGCCTCCCGCTTGGCTCCATTGACCGACAAACTCTGGTCTTGTTGCTAGCCAAAAGTAACCCTTGGAACGAATCAGTTTGCCGTAATCTTTCGCATTGTGGAGGAAGTCATAAAACTTCTCTGGATGGAAAGGGCGTCTCGCATGATAAGCAAAGCTAGAAATGCCGTATTCTTCGGTTTCAGGTATGTGTTCGCCTCGCATTTCCTTTAACCAACCTGGGGCTTGTTGTGCCTTTTCAAAACTGAAGCTTTGTGTGTCGAGTACCGCATCAAGGTCTACTTCACCATTTGAGATCGGAAGGATGGTGGCGGATGTATTGAGAGTTCTAAGAATCGCAAGAAGCCTTTCGATTTCTGATTTCTCAGCGAGGTCGGTTTTACTTATCAAGATAACGTCAGCGAACTCGACTTGATCAACGAGCAAGTCGGCGACGCTGCGTTCATCGTCTTCACCTAAGGATTCGGCGGTCTCTGTTAAGAACTTAGCTTCATCGTAATCACGCAGAAAGTTAATCGCATCAACCACCGTAACCATGGTGTCTAAACGTGCAACGTCTGAAAGTGATAGCCCGTTTTCATCAGCAAACGTAAAAGTCTCTGCAACGGGAAGTGGCTCGGCGATGCCAGTGGACTCGATAACTAGGTAATCGAATCTGCCTTCTTGCGCGAGTTTAGTAACTTCTTCAAGTAGATCTTCACGCAGGGTACAACAGATGCAGCCGTTACTCATCTCAACTAACTTTTCTTCACTGTGGTTGAGAGAAACTTCATTCTGAACGGTCGCTGCATCGATGTTGACTTCGCTCATGTCGTTGACGATGACCGCGACTTTTCTGCCTTGTCTATTGTTAAGAATATGACTTAAAACGGTTGTTTTTCCTGCGCCTAGAAAGCCGGACAAAACCGTAACAGGGAGTTTCTGGGTGTTCATGCTCATGCTCTTTATAGTGTAATGTTATAATATAACAATTAATATAGTCGGTGATCTTAACTCTGGCATCAAGCAGTTTGTGAGTGTGTCGAGCACTGCACCTTATTGGCGGCTTTATTTGTCGTTTAGTTGCACAGGTTCAGATGTCCGGAATTTAGAGATCGAACTCTTATCTCGGTGTGGAGGTTCTATGAACGAAGAGAAAAAGCATGTCATGACAGAAGAAGAAATTCTTGCAGCGCCCGAGGCGGATTATATGAATGAAGCTCAGCTCGCGTTTTTTGAAAACCGATTATTTGAGCTTTATGAATTGACGTTAGCGCATATTGAACGCGCGAAAGAAGAGATGATTGCGCCAATGGAATTCAGTGACGAAAGCGATAGGGCGTCCAGTGAGGAGCAATCTGCAATCGCATTAAGAATCATAGATAGAGAGCAAAAGCTGTTACCTAAGATTCAACGATCGTTGGCTCGCTTGCGCGCAGGGGAGTATGGCTATTGTTTAGAGTCCGGAGAACCTATCGGCATTCCAAGGTTATTGGCACGACCTACTGCTGAATATAGTGCAGAAGTAAAAGCTCAAATGGAGTCAAAAGAGCACTGGTATAAACACTAAAGCCTCACTATCTTATGACGTCGATATTCTTCTCGTTCACTTGTTTTTTTGATGTTCTCTGAGAAGTCTAAAGCGATGGCGACTACCGTTAGGTATGGTAGTCATTACCTTTGAGATATTAATAGTTATCGATAGGATAGAAGTAAGTTCTGTATTGTAAATAACGCACCATTTTTGTTTTTCTGAATGAGCTCTCGCTATGTTAGCGTCAAACATTTTCTCTGCTACTTCAAGCTGATCTTCTATCCTTAAAGCTAAATTAGTACTGGAGAAAGTAGCATGATTGACTTTGTGGCAACTTTTATCTTTTTCTTTGCTGTCATCGATCCCATAGGTACTGTGCCCGTTTTTATCGCAGCCACAAAAAGCTATGAAGAAGTGGCAAAGCGTAAGGTCGCTCTGTTTGCGACTCTATTCTCCGCTGCTATCCTACTGTTTTTTGTTGTTGCTGGTGAAATCATACTTACAGCAATGCGTATTCCCTTGTCTGCGTTTCAAATCTCGGGCGGTATCGTATTGTTCTTGTTTGCTTTGACTATGATATTTGGTGAGAGTAAACCAGCAGAAGAAATCAGAACGCTCAATAGTCATCATGATACAGCAGTTTTTCCTCTAGCCATTCCATCAATTGCTAGCCCTGGCGCAATATTAGCCGCCGTTTTACTCACAGAGAACGTGCGGTTTAATATTTGGGAGCAAGTCCAGACCGTGGCTGTGATGCTGCTGGTACTATTGGTTGTTTATATCTTGCTATTAATGGCCAGCGGCATACACAGGATTATTGGGAATACAGGAGCTAGCGCTGTAAGTCGGATCATGGGGTTGATATTAGCCGCTGTGGCCACGACCAACACTCTGAATGGGATTGAAAGTTACTTTGACCTTTAAGGCTGTTTCGCAAACTGAGCTGAAGGTATACGTTAAGAGCTAATTTTACGGCGAGATGACCGACCACCTGACAATCTCTTTTCTGGCTGTTACTTCTAGCCGGATGTAATCCTTCAGGCTACTCGTGACGACCTTGTTTAAGAGGACCACGGAAAAGTTGAAAGTAAAATGCATAGATGTTGAGGGTATATATCAGATGGGGGAACTGGAGCAACACTTGCCCCCATTGAGCTGTGCCAATACTCAAAGATTAGCTGCTAGAAAACAATATCGATAATTTCTCCGCCTAGGCACTACTCTATAATCTTGTAGTCTCGCAGTATATAGAGCCTAGCATGGAGGAATCTATTAGCTTCAACGTGCCAAGACAAGACTTTTTCATGCTTTGAGAGTATCTGCAAAGCCGGGAGGCTGAGATGTTTATTCAGTATGGCTCTTATTGGGCAGTTTATGGATCAGCCAGTAACCAAGACTCATACTAAGAACTACAGCCGCAATTCCAATCAGGTACATTGGAGACAAGGTTTCAAAGTCTATAATAATGACCTTTCGGGAGATTGCCATCAGCGCGGTGGCCATGACGATTTTTACATGAATAACATTCTCTCGCAGGTAAATAGTTATATTGATGAAAATTTCAATAGCAATTAAAACGGCCATAAAAGCACCAAAAGTGGCTAGCATATCTGAAATCGTCAGAATAAGTTTAGGTGGCGTGATAAGTTTTTGATATATCGTCCATGCAACATCTATCACACCCATGACGATTACAAACAACATAACTATCGACAATACTCTTACAGACCAATGAATCACTATCTGTAATTTTTTTGTTAACTTATCATTTTTATCGACTTCCATGGCCCTGTTTCCTTCGCTTGTTTATGTTCACTTAACCTTCATATGTTGAAGCTAGACAATTGAATACATGTCGTTTAAAGCATAGTTGCTGTGGTGAGAGATAGAAGCGTCCGAGGGAAGGAAGTTATGAAACTTAGGAGTGGGCACAATGTTGGACACATAATGTAATCTCTGGTGTCATGCGTTATTACCTCATTACCTCATTACCTCATTACCTCATTGCCTCATTTCTGATCGTGACGAGTCGACTGGTGAGGTGGTGATTCATCACCTTCACGGCAAACTGAATGAGCGGATACCACAACGTATTGATACTGGGCAAATCGATGCGCTTGTTGCTGGTTCCTCCGTGCGCTATTAATAGAAATACAAGCGAATAAGGAGTGGGTAATCGCTCAAAAGTCGGGTGGAAAAGCGGTAAAACGGCGAAAATTATTGGAACTAAGTCAAGGCCCTTTTTTTAAATGAAAAGGCTTATTGATCTGAACACACCACTTCTCCATATAAGTATATCCACAAATACAAACCTCAAATTGGCGATAAAGAGCTTTAATATTGATAAATATATAAACAACGTGGGTGCTGAAGAAATTTCAGTATACTGCGCTTAGGTTACACTGGAGAAAAAATCGCCGTATTCCCAGCGGGGTCCTTTGATAAGAAATAGAAATCGCGTTTGAATATGCAACCAAACGATTTTGCCGCTTGCAGTTTATTCGGTATACAAATAATAAACCTTTGACTAATCCGAAGGTCGGTCAAATGAGAGAAAGTCATGTTTTTTAATAAGTCGCTTCAACAAGAAAATCAACGATTAAAGCAGGAGTTGCAAATCCTGCAGCAAATCCAAACCAGTTTAGATGAAGAGATGATCCGCTTAACATTGGATAGTAAAGGCCTCATTACTTCTGCAAATACCAAACTACAGCAAGAACTTTTCTTACATGATGATGAGATCTTAACGAAATCAATTACTGAATTGGTACCGTCAAATTCGCGCAATACAGACCACTTTCATCGAATGAAGAAAGCCGTCCAAGATAAAGTGTTCTGGAATGGGGCATTGCAAGTACGGAAAGGTAATGGTGAGGAAGCCTGGTTAAGAACGATTATCCAGCCTGTTTTAAATGAGCGCAGAGAAGTAGAAAGCTTTTTTGTTTTTGCTTCTGAACTTACGCGAACGATCAAATCATCCCGTGAGCAAGAGGACATGCTAAATGCATTAAGTCGTTCTATGGCGGTGATTGAGTTCACATTAGATGGCCATGTTTTAAAAGCCAACGATAATTTCCTAAACACAATGGGTTATACGCTTGATCAGATTCTAGGGAAGCATCATCGCATGTTTTGTGATCAGGAAGAGTCGAGCTCTCAAGCTTACCGTGAGTTTTGGCAACGTTTAGCAAAAGGGCAATTTTCATCAGAGCGATTCAAACGAGTTAACCGTTATGGTGAAGAGGTGTGGTTAGAGGCTTCATATAACCCTATCCATAACGACAGAGGAGAGCTCTACAAGGTCGTTAAGTTCGCGACAGATATTACCCAGCAGGTGATGCAGGAACAGAAAATGGCCCAGGCTGCGCAATTGGCGAACGAAATCTCCCAAGAAACTGGAACACAAACCCTGCAAGGGCAAGAGGTTATAGGCTCAACGTTAGAAAAGATGCAGATACTTTCCGAGCAAATGCAGCAAGCGAACACCGCGATTGACGAGCTTAAAGCGCACTCATCGCGTATTAGCGAGTTGGTAAATAGCATCAGTGGTATCGCTGACCAAACTAACTTATTGGCGTTAAATGCGGCGATAGAAGCGGCTCGTGCGGGTGAGCATGGTAGAGGTTTTGCCGTTGTTGCTGATGAAGTCAGACAGCTTGCTACAAGAACCAATGCAACCACCGATGAAATTGTCACAATGGTCAGTGAAAACCTACAGCGAACAGATAACGCAGTTAAGCTGATCGCTAAATGCCAAAAAGAAGCACTAGATACGCTAGAGCTCTCTGAAAAAGCAGGCAATGTGATGAATGAAATACAAGATGGCGCTAGCCGTGTTGTAGAGGCCGTAGAGCAATTTAACCGTTCGTTGTAGTTAATCAATAAGTTTTCATTGTAGGGGCGATGGGTAAAAAGCAATTCGCCTTATTCAACCTGTATTGAGGAGCGCTGAAGTCGCAATACTACTCCTGCCGCAGTCAAGTTAAGCGTTTTGAAGGAGAGGTAGTTCGACACCCCGTACAGGTTTTAGCCAGTTTGCTTGCTGTATAGAATGCTAAAGTAATTTAGTATGCGAAAAGGCTTGCCTTAAGACTTTGCCTGCATTTAATGTATCTAGCAGCAGAACTTCAATCTGCGTGACAACAATACAGGAGAGGATCGGGCTTTCACTTTTTCGCTCGACACAAACCCCTTTCAAATTTACACAATAGCGCAGTAAAACTCTCTTGCTGCGCTATTGTGTGTTCCATATTTTGTGAGTACTTATGTTTAACTCAGAACGCAAAGCGACGGTTATTCTGGTTGCGACGACGATGATCGCGGCACTTGGCTGGATATTCTCTAAGGAAACAATACAGGGTTTACCACCTTTTGGCTTTATTGGGGCGCGATTTACTATCGCTTCGCTCTGCTTACTGCCTCTATGTTACCGACCTTTGCTGAAAGCAAACTTAAAAGATGTGCTTTCTGCTGGTGGTGTCGGGCTCCTGTTAGGCAGTGCCGTTATGACATGGATTTACGCTATTTCTATCAGTGATACTCTCGGGGAAGGCGCATTTATCATGAGCCTTTCCATGCTGTTTGTGCCGATTATTGCATGGGTTATGTTTCGTCAACGACCACAACGAATTTTCTGGCTTTCTTTGCCTATCGCTGTATTAGGTCTTGCTTGTCTTTCTTTAGTTGGTGGCTGGAAACAATCGGCCAGTCAATTGTGGTTTCTTGGTGCAGCACTGGTTTTGGCGCTTCATTTTAATGTGAACAGCAAATACTCTCAAAAACTACCTGTGCTGCTGCTTACTTGCGTGCAACTTTTTTCAGCAGGTTGTTTAGGTTTGTTGGTTTCATTTTTTATGGAATCTTTCCCGGTAGAGGTGGACTCCTCTATTTGGTGGTGGTTTGCGTTGAGTACCTTATTAGCGACGAGCTTGCGTTACGTAATGCAAACCATGGGGCAAAAATTTGTTCAGGCAGGTAACGCTGCTCTAATTATGATATTAGAACCAGTTTGGACGGTTATTCTGAGCGTGCTGTGGTATGGCGAAGTGCTAACGGCAAATAAACTAGTAGGTTGTGTGCTTATCTTATTTTCTCTAATTATTTATCGTACTGGCGGGCGGTTTCGCTTCCCTACTCGAAAGTAGAGCAAATTAACTTGGGTTGGGAGAATTTGAGGTGCCGGATGGCCTTCTACGAAAGTGATAATACGCGGTTACGCAATGCTAATGACACTTTTGATGTAGGCAGCCGACCCAGCTCTTCGCTGATCATCCAGCCAGCTTTAGCCAGTAGCTCTAAGTCGATCCCCGTTTCTATTCCTAACCCTTGGCATAAATATAGTACATCCTCCGTTGCGACATTTCCTGATGCGCCATGAGCGTATGGACATCCACCCAGCCCAGCGACACTGCTGTCGATGGTATTGATGCCCATACTCAAGGCTTGATGAATGTTGGTGAGAGCTTGTCCCCATGTATCGTGGAAATGGACAGCAAGTTGGGGAAGAGGTGCAACCAACATGACGGCTTCCAGCATAGCAGCAATTCGATTTGGCGTGCCTGTGCCGATTGTATCGCCTAGAGATACTTCATAGCACCCTAAATCGATGAGCGATTTGGTCACGCTCGCCACCTGTTTAGGGGCTGTTGGACCGTCGTAAGGGCAATCTGCAACGCAGGATAGATAACCTCGAACAGGGATGCTGTGTTTGGTGGCTAATCGCATTACAGGTTCGAAGCGAGTTAGGCTTTCTGCAATCGAGCAATTGATATTGTGTTGGCAGAATCCTTCTGAGGATGAAGTGAAAATCGCGACCTGATTGGCACCAGCCTCTAACGCTTGTTCTAAGCCTTTTAGGTTTGGTGTCAGGGCAGAGTAGGTAACATGATTTCGCCGTGTTATTGCTTTCATGACCTCTGTTGAGTCCGCCATTTGTGGCACCCATTTGGGTGAGACAAAAGAGCCCGCCTCAATATGCGTTAGCCCAGTATCAGAGAGTAAGTTGATCAGCCGGACTTTAGTCTGGGTCGCAACAGGAGATTCATTTTGCAACCCATCTCTAGGACCTACTTCGACAATCTTTACTTTGGAAGGCAGCATTACTTGTCCTGTGACTTGGTGACCCAACTTGGGTTACGTTTTTCAAGAAACGCTTGCAGCCCATCTTGACCTTGGGGTGATACTCTAATGTCCGCAATGAGCTTGCTAGTATAGTGAATCAGTTGTTGATCGATGGGGTTTTGATGACATTGATGGCAGAGCGTTTTCGCTTTACGCATCGCATCTGGGCTATTCAGTAGCAACGTCTTGATTACGCTATCGACCGCACTTTCAAGCTGTTTGGCTTCTTTCACTTCGTGCACAATACCAAACCGTTCGGCATCTTCGGCTGAAATGACTTCACCACTTAAGATATAGCGTCTAGCTTGTCTATTCCCCATCGCGCGCATGACGTAAGGCGCAATGGTTGCTGGAACTAAACCAAGCCTAACTTCACTTAAGCAAAAGTTGGCACTTTGGCTTGCGATGGCGATATCACTACAACAAATCAACCCTAAAGCACCACCATAAGCGGAACCTTGAACAACTGCGATGGTGGGTTGAGGGAACGAATCTAATGTTTCCATGAGTCTTGCCAAGTTTTGGGCATCAACGAAGTTATCTTGCCTCGTGCTGTCGGCCATCGACTGCATCCAATTCAAATCGGCCCCGGATGAAAAGTGCTTGCCGTTACTTCTTAATACCAAGCACCGCACATCCGTTCGTAAAGCGAGATAATCTAGGCGGTGGATCAGCAAGTCGATCGTACAAGCGTCAAAAGCATTGTGTTTAGCTGTTCTGTTTAGGGTAATGGTCGCTACGCCATTATCATCGACATGCCAAAGAACATCATCTTGCCTTTGGGCGTTGGGAATAATGCTTGGTTGCATTTCCTGCATACTAACTTCCTTAATTCATCTTTGGATGTTTACATTCTGAAGACGCCAAACTCGCTATCAGGAATGGGGGCATTTAATGCTGCCGTTAACGCTTGACTCAACACCTGACGCGTTTTTTTAGGGTCAATAATTCCGTCATCCCATAGCCGAGCACTCGCAAAATAGGGATGTCCTTGTGTTTCATACAAGTCTATGATCGATTCTCTAAAAATGTGCTCTTCTTGCTCTGACCACGCTTCCCCCTGACGTTCCTTCGCGTCTTTTCGAACTTGTGTTAAAACGCCTGCTGCTTGTTCTCCGCCCATCACAGAAATACGCGCGTTCGGCCACATCCACATCATGGTTGGATCATACGCTCGGCCGCACATGCCGTAATTACCAGCGCCGTACGATCCACCGATGATCACGGTAAACTTCGGCACGTCAGCACAAGCGACGGCCATCACTAGCTTGGCGCCATGTTTTGCGATGCCTTCTTCTTCAACCTTTTTTCCGACCATAAAGCCGGTAATGTTTTGGAGAAAAAGAAGCGGTGTTTTCCGTTTGGCGCACAGCTCAATAAAGTGCGCGCCTTTTTGTGCCGATTCAGAAAACAAGATACCGTTGTTTGCCACAATACCAATCAAGTGTCCTTGAATACGAGCGAAGCCACACACTAGCGTTCTGCCGTACAAGGATTTGAATTCGTCGAAATCAGAATCATCGACGATGCGGGCAATAATTTCTCGAACGTCGAATGACAGTCGTAAGTTGGCATTCACGACTCCGTAGATTTCTTCTGCGTCGTAGCGGGGAGGAAGTACGGTGTTTTCTGGCTTAACAGGTCTTGTTCTATTGGCATTGGCAATGGCTTCTCTCGCAAGCATTAGGGCATGTTCATCATTTTCAGCGTAATAATCTGCGACACCAGATTTTCGACAATGCACGTCTGCACCGCCGAGCTCTTCACCCGTCACGACTTCGCCAGTGGCCGCTTTCACCAAAGGTGGCCCCGCCAAAAAAATGGTGCCTTGCTCTTTAACCATAATGGACACATCCGCCATGGCAGGAACGTACGCGCCCCCAGCAGTGCAAAGCCCCATCACAACAGCAACTTGGGGGATGCCTTTCGCCGACATTCTCGCTTGGTTAAAGAAAATGCGACCAAAGTGTTCTTTGTCGGGGAAGACGTCGGACTGATGAGGGAGATTTGCGCCACCGGAGTCCACCAAGTACACGCAGGGGAGTTGGCAACGTTGGGCAATCTCTTGCGCTCTAAGGTGTTTTTTTACCGTGAGTGGGTAGTAGGTTCCGCCTTTTACCGAAGCATCGTTGGCGATGACCATGCATTGAATCCCCTCTATGATACCAATGCCGGCGATAACACCAGCGCAGGGGATCGCTTCGTCATACACTTGCCAGGCGGCAAACTGGCTGATTTCAAGAAAGTCAGTGTTGTCATCAAGCAAGCGCGCGATGCGTTCTCGTGCGGGGAGTTTTCCTTTTTGCCTCTGGTGCTCAATGGCTTTTTCACCGCCGCCCTGTTTGATGGTCTCGATGTGTTGATTAAGTTGAGTGACCAACGTTTCCATCGCAGCTTTATTGGAAAGAAATAACTCGTCAGTTGGCTTAGTTTTACTTTTGATAATGGCCATAATGACTTCCTTGTCGTATGTTCCGTTAGCGAGATTCTTCGAACAGTTCTCGGCCTATTAACATGCGGCGAATCTCTGAGGTACCCGCGCCGATTTCATAAAGCTTTGCATCACGTAACAAACGACCAGCAGGGTATTCATTGATGTAGCCATTCCCACCGAGCAGTTGTATTGCATCGAGTGCCATTTGTGTGGCGAGTTCTGCACTGTACAAAATCGCGCCAGCGGCGTCTTTGCGTGTTGCGTTACCTCGATCACAAGCCGCTGCGACGGTATATACATACGCTTTTGCTGCACTCATTCGAGAGTACATATCGGCGATCTTGCCCTGAACTAACTGAAACTCGCCAATGGATTTTCCAAACTGCTCTCGTTCATGTACGTACGGGACCACAATGTCCATGCAAGCTTGCATTATCCCGAGTGGTCCGGCAGCGAGGACGACGCGCTCGTAATCCAGCCCACTCATTAATACCTCGACGCCTTGATTCAACTCGCCAAGAATATTCTCTTTTGGCACTACGCAATGGTTAAATACAAGTTCGCAAGTATTCGAGCCTCTCATGCCTAGCTTGTCCAGCTTTTGAGCATGAGTGAAACCTGCGAAGTTACGTTCAATAATGAATGCGGTAATGCCACGTGAACCTGCGCTGACATCTGTTTTAGCGTAAAGCACCACTACGTCAGCATCGGGCCCATTTGTTATCCACATTTTGTTGCCATTCAGTACAAAATGGTCGCCCTTGTTCTCCGCTTTCAGTTGCATGCTTATCACGTCTGAACCGGCATTGGGCTCGCTCATCGCTAGGGCGCCAACGTGCGTACCATCAATGAGTTTTGGAAGGTATTTTTCGCGTTGAGAAGGCGTGCCGTTACGAAAGATTTGGTTGACGCACAGGTTAGAATGAGCGCCGTAGCTTAAAGCGACAGACGCAGAGGCACGGCTGATTTCTTCCATGGCAACAACATGAGCGAGGTATCCCATGCCTGCACCACCAAGCTCTTCATCGACGGTCACACCAAGCAACCCCATTTCTCCCAACAAAGGCCATAAATGATTCGGGAACTGGTTATCGCGGTCTATCTCAGCGGCGATGGGCGCGATATGTTCCGTAGCAAAGGCATTAACGTGTTCTCGGAGCATATCGATGGTATCACCAAGTCCGAAATTGAGTGGGGTATAGGTGCTTTTCATAACGTCTCCCGGTATCAGAGGTAAGGTGGAAAAGCCTGTAGCGGTGTTGCTAATTGAGTATAGCGTTTATGTCTGCTTGCTTTTGAGTGTTTGAATACAACGCTCCTTAGCGGCATTCAACTCTGCCATAACGACGCTGATGTCGTTGAGTTGTTGCTGTAGGACGGCTTGTTTCTCTTCAATGATATTGAGCATTTTCAACAACTGTCCTTCGGTTTGTTGCATGTCGTAGAGCTCGAAAAGTTCACGAATTTCTGCCAACGAAAAACCGAGTCGTTTCCCTCTTAAAATCAGTTTGAGGCGAATTCTATCCCTGCGTTGATAAACGCGCATATTGCCTTTTCGCTCTGGTTCAATCAGACCCACGTCTTCATAAAACCGGATACTGCGAGTAGTAATATCAAACTCCTTGGCGAGGTCACTGATCTTGTATTTTTCCATAACATACTTACCTCGAATAAAAATCCAGTTTCTGGAAATCGAACCTTTAATGGGAAGGTCGAACATCAACTTTGAAATATAAACGCCTGCTTGGTGTGTTTTTTCATCTCATTGTAAAGGCTAGTGCTATGCTTACGTAAACGTCAAGAAATCGCGGAATGAAAGTTTGTTAGTGAAAAAGGCGATAAAGGCTGGTGTGGCGCTTGGTGAGTAACTCTATGTAGGGTGTCATCAGTCTGCCAAGTGTTCACATATACCTTAAGGGAATGCGAATCATGGGAAAAGACATCTGGATTGTCAGCGCGAAAAGAACGCCAATTGGGCGCTTTCAAGGCAAGTTGCAAACTTACTCTGCTCCTCAATTAGGCGCACTGGCGATCAAGGCGGCAATGCACGAAGTGAATGTGACTTCGGTGGATGAAGTGTTCATGGGATGTGTGCTTCCAGCAGGGTGTGGACAAGCTCCTGCTAGGCAAGCATCTATGGGGGCAGATCTTCCTTTGGGCGTAGGGTGCACCACCATTAACAAAGTGTGTGGCTCTGGCATGAAGAGCGTCATGTTAGCGCACGATCTCATTAAAGCTGGAACGATTCGCTCTGCCATTGCTGGTGGTATGGAAAGTATGACCAATGCGCCGTATTTGCTGAGGGAGGCGAGAAAGGGAATGCGTATGGGGCACCAGTCTGCGTATGACCACATGTTTCTCGATGGGCTACAAGATGCTTACGAAGGGCACTTAATGGGTGTTTATGCTCAGCAAGTCGCTGACAGGCTTAAGTTCACCAGAGAGCAAATGGATGAATGGGCCGTGATGTCGGCAAAACGTGCGTTGGAAGCTCAAGAGCGAGGCTTGTTTGCCGATGAACTTTCGCCGGTTTCACTCAATACCAAGTCAGAACAAGCGGTGCTGAACTACGATGAGCACCCTCGCTCGATTGACCTTGGTAAAATTCCTCAACTCAAACCTGCATTCGATGAAAAAGGTACGGTGACCGCTGCTAATTCGAGTGCCATTTCAGATGGCGCAGCGGCTCTTGTGCTTATGGATGAAGACACTGCGCGTCATCAGGGGCTTAAACCACTTGCGATCATCAAGGCGCACTCTACACATGCCAGAAAACCTGCAGAATTTACTTTGGCACCCGTCTACGCAATTGAGCAACTGCTGTTCCAGCTAGATTGGTCAATTTATGAAGTGGACCTGTGGGAAATCAATGAAGCCTTTGCCGTCGTGACACAAATAGCGGTGGCGGAACTTGGACTAGATACGAGCAAAGTAAATATTAAAGGTGGAGCCTGTGCGCTTGGGCATCCGATAGGGGCTAGTGGCGCACGAATTCTGGTGACATTGATTCACAGTTTGCGTCAGCTACAAGCGTTAGGCACCAATGGTGATCTCGAAGCCAAAAAAGTGATGCGGGGTGTTGCGTCACTTTGTATCGGTGGTGGAGAAGCCACGGCGATAGGCATTGAAATACCGCTTTAATTGAAATCAGAAAGGAGTAAATGATGACTCGTTTGGTTCCCTTGTTTATTGGTGGCGAGTTTCGTGAATCTCAAACATCGGATTGGGTTGAGGTAACCAATCCCGCCACTAATGATGTCATTGCGTACGTTCCATGTTCCACAGAGCACGAGATGGAAGCCGCCATTGATAATGCGAAAGAGACATTCCAATCTTGGAAGGAAGTGGCAGTATCCGAGCGTGCCAGAGTCATGCTTCGCTATCAGCACTTGCTCAAAGAACATCATGATGAGCTTGCCACACTGCTTTCTCATGAGACGGGTAAGATTTTAGCGGATGCCAAAGGCGATGTGTGGCGTGGTATCGAGGTGGTTGAGCAGGCGGCAAACATTGCTAGCAACATGATGGGAGAAACCGTCGAAAACGTTGCCACGGATATTGATAGTTACTCAATGATTCAGCCCTTAGGTGTGTGTTGTGGGATCACGCCGTTTAACTTTCCTGCCATGATTCCGTTGTGGATGTTCCCAATCGCCATCGCTGCGGGCAATACGTTTGTGCTCAAACCCTCCGAACAAGTGCCATTGACCTCTATTCGTTTAGCCGAACTATTTGAGCAAGCCGGCGCGCCAAAAGGGGTGTTGCAGATCGTTCATGGCCGCAAAGAGCAAGTCGACTTTCTGCTGGCTCATCCTGATATTCGAGCGGTGTCATTTGTTGGCTCGGTTCCCGTTGCCCGTTATATCTACACCACAGGGACTAAACATTTTAAACGGGTTCAAGCTTTTGCTGGTGCAAAGAATCACATGGTGATCATGCCTGATGCAAACAAAGATCAAGTGGTGAATAACCTAATCGGAGCCTCCGTAGGGGCTGCGGGGCAGCGTTGTATGGCAATTTCTGTTGCGGTATTTGTCGGTGATTCAAAACAATGGATTACAGACCTCAAACAGGCAATGGCGAAAGTACACCCAGGGCCTTGGGACGATGAGCAAGCTGCTTATGGCCCACTGATCAGTGAGCAAGCTAAACAACGCGTATTGGACCTAATTGAAGATGGCAAACAACAAGGCGCAGTGTGTGAACTCGATGGCAGTCAGTGTGAAGTGGAAGGCTTTCCCGATGGAAACTGGATTGGCCCAACCTTGTTTAGCGGTGTAACAGCGAACATGTCGATTTACACGCAAGAGATATTTGGCCCTGTCTTAGTTTGTATGGAAGTCGAAACGTTGCAAGAAGCTATTGAGTTAGTGAATCGCAACCCTTACGGCAATGGAACTTCTATATTTACCGCTAATGGCGCTGCTGCGAGAAAATATCAGCATGACATTCAAGTCGGTCAGGTTGGGATCAATGTGCCTATTCCAGTCCCTTTACCATTTTTCTCCTTTACTGGTTGGAGAGGTAGTTTCTATGGTGATTTACATGCGTATGGTAAACAAGCGGTACGTTTTTATACCGAGACCAAAACGGTGACGGCGCGTTGGTTTGATGACGATATTCCAACGGGGCCTAATTTGACCATCCAACTGCGCTGAGTGAATAAAAGGAGCTTTTATGGACTTTGAACTTAATGAAGATCAACGTGCATTTGCCGATACCGCTCAACAATTTGCCGATGAGCGTTTAGCACCGATGGCGGCGGAGTGGGATGAAAAGCAGATTTTCCCCAAAGACGTATTGAGAGAGGCGGGGGAACTGGGGTTTCTCAGTCTCTACACACCAGAAGAACATGGCGGCTTAGGGTTAAGCCGTTTGGATGCTTCAATTATCTTTGAACAACTGGCCATGGGATGTACGTCCACTACGGCGTTTATGACGATTCACAACATGGTCAGTTGGATGATAGCCAGTTTTGCTACCGATGAAGCCAAAACGCAGTTCTGTCCGAAATTAGTTACGGGGGAGTGGTTAGGCTCCTATTGCTTAACTGAGCCTAACGCAGGATCAGACGCCGCTGCACTGACCACTTCCGCTACAAAAAAGGGAGATAAGTATGTCATCAACGGCGGCAAAACCTTTATCTCTGGCGCAGGAGAGACAGATGTTTTGGTCGTGATGGCGCGAACCGGAGATGAGGGTGCCAAAGGCGTGTCCGCATTTGTTGTTCCTGCTCACGCTGATGGTATCAGCTATGGGCGCAAAGAACCCAAAATGGGTTGGAACAGCCAACCAACACGAGCGGTTACTTTTGAAAATGTCGTTATTCCAGCTAGCCATTTACTGGGCGAAGAAGGGCAAGGTTTTGTCTTTGCGATGAAAGGGCTTGATGGAGGGCGTATAAATATTGCGACCTGTTCCGTCGGTACGGCTCAACAGGCCCTTAATCAGGCGGCACGGTACATTCAAGAGCGTAAGCAGTTCGGCAAGCCGCTTGCGCAATTTCAAGCCTTACAATTCAAATTGGCAGACATGGCGACAGAGCTAGTGGCTGCGCGGCAGTTGGTGCGCTATGCCGCCAGTAAACTCGACCGAAATGACCCTGATGCTACGGCTTATTGCGCGATGGCAAAACGGTTCGCAACCGATGTGGGCTTTCAGGTTTGCGACCACGCGCTGCAGCTTTATGGTGGCTATGGTTACATCAAAGAGTATCCAATGGAGCGTCATTTCAGAGATGTGCGTGTGCATCAAATTCTGGAGGGAACGAACGAAATTATGCGTTTAATCATCGCACGTCGTTTGCTCTCTGAGGAGTCGGCTTTGCTTTAGCAAAGTATGGTATTTGCTCATTGAGAAAGGATTCAGATATGCCATTAACCCAAGCAGCCATTCAACATACGATCACTAATCACGTTGCGGTGGTGACGATGAACAACCCGCCAGCCAATACGTGGACAGCAGAGAGCCTCAAGGTACTGAAGTCGCTGATACTCACACTTAACAATGATAAGCAGGTCTACGCACTGGTTTTAACCGGCAGTGGAGAAAAGTTTTTCTCTGCTGGTGCGGATCTCAAGCTATTTTCTGATGGTGACAAAGTGGTTGCGTTAGACATGGCGCGATGCTTTGGTGAAGCTTTTGAAACGCTCTCTGAATTCCGTGGTGTTTCCATTGCCGCCATTAATGGTTACGCCATGGGCGGAGGGTTAGAAGTGGCATTAGCTTGTGACATTCGAGTCGTTGAAGAGCAAGCGGTACTTGCTTTACCAGAAGCCAAAGTCGGACTTTTGCCCTGTGCTGGTGGTACCCAAAACCTCACAGCGTTAGTGGGGGAAGGCTGGGCAAAGCGCATCATTTTATGTGGAGAGCAAGTCAGCGCTGACAAAGCAAAAGAACTAGGCCTAGTTGAGGAGTTGGTTCCCAAAGGCGAAGCTTTAAGTAAAGCGATGGAGCTTGCTGAATCTGTTTCGAACCAGTCGCCATCTTCTGTCGCCGCATGTAAGGCGCTCATTCAAAATATGCGCTCTGCGCCACTTCAGCACGGCTTAATGAAAGAGCGAGAGTTGTTTCTGAATCTTTTTGATACGGAAGATCAAGTCGAGGGTGTTCGCGCCTTTTTAGAAAAACGCCCACCGCAATGGAAAAACCGATAGGAGGCCACATGGCAGGGATGGTAACCATCAGTGAAATAGAGTGCTTAGATGGCGTGCACCGCATTGGTATCGCAACGTTAGACAACACCGCTTCATTGAATGCATTGACGTATGACATGTTGGTCCAACTTAACGATCAGCTTATCAAGTGGCAAGATGATCCACATATGGCTTGTGTGGTACTGACTGGCGCTGGAGAAAAAGCATTCTGTGCTGGTGGTGATGTTCGAGCTATGTATCACGTCATGCATAACGAGAGTAAAGAAAAAATCGTAGAGTTCTGTACGAACTATTTCTCGTTGGAGTATGAGTGTGACTATCTCATCCACACTTACAACAAACCCATTATCGGTTGGGGAGAAGGTATTGTCATGGGCGGTGGGATGGGGCTTTTTATGGGAACCAGCCATAAAGTTGTGACAACAACATCACGCCTTGCTATGCCAGAAATCAATATTGGACTGTATCCCGATGTGGGAGGTACGTGGTTTTTAAGCCAGATAGATCCGCAAGTGGGTTTATTCCTCGGATTGACAGGTTCAATGGTAAATTCAAGTGACGCTGTCACTATTGGTTTGGCCGATTGGTCACTGTTGGAAGAGCAGTATCCCACCTTACTGGATGAGCTAAAGCGGCTCCAGTGGGGCAAAGAAGATGCGAAAGAGTTGGTAACTGCACTACTACAGTTAATGGAAGAACAAGTTATTGATAGCAAACCAACCACGCAAATTTGTCCATATTTAGATCAGATAGAGGAAGCGTGCAAAGGCTTTGATCTTAATGCGATAGCACAGCGAATCATGGCTATCGAAGGGAATAGCCAGTGGATAGAAAACGCGAAACAAACGTTCGCATCGGGCAGTGCGATCACCGCGCATATTTGCTTTAGACAAGTGAAAGAGTACCACAGCTTACCGCTTGCAGATTGTTTCCGTTTAGAGTTGAGTTTGTCGGTTCGCAGTGCCTTATTAGGTGAGTTTAAAGAGGGCGTCCGTTCTCGGCTCATTGACCGGGATGGCGAGCCGAGCTGGATATTTAACAGTGTCAGTGAAGTCGATGAAGATGTCATCGATACCTTGTTTACCTCACTTTGGCCGGATGACGAACATCCGCTTGCTGATTTGGGTGAACAAACACTAGGTCAATAAGGAGAATGATCATGAGTACCATCGCATTTATCGGTTTAGGAAGAATGGGGCATCCGATGGCGCAAAACTTATTAGCGTCTGGATTTAACGTGCAAGTATTTGATGTCGATAGCGAAGCGGCAAAGCAACTTGCACCTTTTGGTGCGGTGGTGGCGAGCTCTATCGAGGAAGTCGTGGATGGTGCAAGCACGGTCATCACGATGCTACCAGCAGGATCTCACGTTCGTTCCGTGTATCTTGGCGACTTACACGGCGGCGTAGGTGTCCTCAATCTTGTCTCGCCAAGTACCTTGATGATTGATTGTTCAACCATTGATCCGGACTCTGCGCGATTAGTCGCCAATGAAGCGGCAAATAAACGCGTGTTGTTTGTCGACGCGCCCGTTTCGGGGGGCGTTGCTGGCGCTAAAGCGGCGACATTAACCTTTATTGTTGGTGGTTCGGATCAAGCGTTTTCTAAAGCCAATGCGATTTTGCAGTATATGGGAAAAAATGTTTTCCATGCTGGCAAAGCAGGCGATGGTCAAATGGCGAAAATCTGTAACAACTTTATGCTCGGCATTTTAATGTCTGGTACGTGCGAGGCATTAAACCTAGGTATCGATCATGGACTCGATCCAAAAGTGCTATCAAACATTATGCTGCAAAGCTCTGGCCGAAATTGGGCATTGGAACTTTACAATCCTTGCCCAGGCGTGATGGACAGTGCGCCAGCCAGTCACGATTACCAACCGGGCTTTATGAGCAAACTCATGCTAAAAGATCTCGGCTTGGGGTTAGATGCGGCGTTACAAACACATTCTTCGGTTCCGATGGGGTCGTTAGCGCGCAACTTATATTCTTTCCACAACGCGAGCGGCCACGGCGAACTCGATTTCTCAAGCTTATTTGAGTTATACAAGAGTAAGAAAGGCTAGACCGAGTTTTGTGACAAACCAGCCCGAGATGGTGACATAAAATGCGCATCATTTCGGTCAACTTAGACTGGTTGAGATAGAGAACATTACGAGCTATGGAGTGCACCAATATGGACATAAAAAGTAGTGTTATTGCCATTACAGGAGCAGGGCAGGGGCTTGGGCAAATGATGGCCATTACCCTTGCTCAAGCTGGCGCTGATTTAGCGTTATTGGATGTAAACGCCAGTGGCTTAATGGAAACACAAGAGCAGTGTCGAATGCTGAGTGCGAAAGCGTTGACATATCAAGTGGATGTCACCAACGAAATCGACGTTGAAACCACGTTTGAAGCGATTATCCAAGATTTTGGTCAACTCAATGGCTTAGTCAATAACGCTGGCGTGTTAAGAGATGGGTTACTTGTAAAAGCAAAAGATGGCGTGATCAGTAAGATGTCTTTGGATCAATTCAACTTGGTCATGAACGTTAACGTGACAGGAACGTTTTTGTGTGGGCGTGAAGCTGCCGTCAAGATGATTGAGAGTGGCTCCCAAGGCGTTATCATCAATATTTCTAGTGTTGCGAGAGCTGGGAATATCGGACAAACCAATTATTCTGCGTCAAAAGCGGCGGTCGCGACCATGGCGACAACATGGGCTCGTGAGCTCGCAAGATACGGTATTCGCGCGGCGGCGGTTGCACCAGGTGTAGTTCATACCGCGATGGCAGAGCAAATGAAACCCGAAGCCATAGAGCGATTAGAAAAGATGATCCCAGTTGGCAGGATGGGCGAAACAAGCGAAATCGCGCATGCAGTAAAATACATTATTGAGAGTGATTACTTTACTGGCAGGGTTTTAGAAGTGGATGGCGGCATTCGTATGTAAGTGAACACTGAAATAAGGCTCTGATAGACCTGAATAATAAGTCTCTTTCCATTTCAACATTTTCTATGTTGTGGAGTGCTAATTCTGCGCAACCCAAATGTATTTACAACTTATGTTTGGATTTACCTTGAGAATGATTTCTCACAATCCAATAAAGAGATGTAAATACCACTCAAATATTAAGTGAAATCATTAATTTGATTCTTATCACACTTTTGGTTTTTTAGTTTCCGCTTCTGATTAAGGCTATCTGCGTAAATGAAGTTGATAGTCAGTCTCATCAATTTTAAGTTTCAACTATTTGTTTTTAAATAATTAATTGTTGAAGCACGAGAAATTCGTGTTGAGGTTAATATTCGATTTAAAGTGTGTAACTTCCATTAATGGAAGGTTAGTTTCCAGTTGTGGCTAATGAGCTTTAACTTTTTACTCCTCATAATGCGCCAAATGTAACATAGTGTTTCAAAGTGTAACAATAAACTCACACTAAGAGTGTGGTTTTGATCTCCACTCAATTCCGTTTTGTTTCGCTCTGAGCCCGACGTTACTCATGCTCAACACATAAACATTCTAATGACTATAACAACTGGTTCTTGGCTTGATACCAATCGTATCGTAGCAAATAACGGTTCATTCTAGCTGGTTAAATGCTTGATGACGAAGTTGAAAAATTGTAAGTAGAATAACTACTTATCGAAGTTTTTTCTTGTTCTCATACATTACCTCTGCGCTATTTGTGAGCTTTTATTTACTTTGATTGGCATCTGCTTTGAAACCAGACAACCATCGAGAAAGTTAATGGAAGCCTCAAGATATAAACGCATCTTGTCGAGGGGAAGTTTGGCGTCCGTCATACTTATGCTCTCAGGATGTAATTCAGCTTTACTTGACCCCAAAGGTGCCATTGGTGTGCAAGAAAAAGAGTTAATTATTACTGCTCTTTTGCTGATGTTGATCGTTGTAATCCCTGTGATTTTAATGACGATTTACTTCGCTTACCGATACCGCGCCTCTAACACTGAAGAAGAGTACGCACCCGAGTGGTCACACTCGACCAAAATCGAAGTGGTGGTATGGACAATTCCAATCATCATCATTGCGATTCTTGCGACGATCACATGGCGTTCGACTCATGAACTAGAGCCATCCAAACCTTTGGAAAGTGATGTTAAACCAATGACCATCGAAGTGGTGTCACTCGATTGGAAATGGTTGTTCATTTATCCAGAAGAAAACATTGCGACGGTGAACTATGTGGCGTTCCCGAAAGACGTGCCAGTGCAGTTCAAACTGACTTCGGACAACATCATGAACGCTTTTTTCATCCCTCGCTTAGGTACACAGATCTACGCGATGCCAGGCATGGTAACCAAGCTCAACCTGATAGCGAACCACGAAGGTGACTACAAGGGTTTTGCATCGAACTACAGCGGCGAAGGCTTTTCGCAAATGAAGTTCACAGCTTCAGCAATGTCTGATCGTGCTGCGTTCCTAAATTGGGTGCAGAAAGTGAAGGCGAGCCCTGATCGTATTGAAGATTGGGAGCAATACAGCTCACTGGCAGCGCCAAGTATCGCAGAGCCAGTCACTTTGTTCTCTAGCGTTCCTCCGTTCTTGTTCACCGACGTTGTGACTCAGCATCCTGGTTCAATGAACTGTTTGCCTGAAAACCAAGGATAATCGTAATGTTTGGAAGATTAACTCTTGATTCAGTTCCATTCCACGAACCTATTATCGTCATCACCCTAGCGGTTGTGGCGCTGGTTGGTTTAGCCGTAGTTTACGCGGTGACCAAAGCCGGAAAGTGGCAATATTTGTGGAATGAATGGTTTACTTCAGTAGACCATAAAAAACTTGGCTTCATGTACATCGCAGTAGCGATGGTGATGCTTGTTCGTGGTTTTGCTGACGCAGTCATGATGCGTAGTCAGCAACTCCTTTCTTCTGCGGGTGAAGCAGGTTACTTACCACCGCATCACTACGATCAAATTTTTACTGCCCATGGCGTGATCATGATCTTCTTCGTAGCGATGCCATTGGTCATTGGTCTGATGAACATCATCGTGCCACTGCAGATTGGTGCGCGTGACGTAGCTTTCCCGTATCTGAATAACTTGAGCTTCTGGCTGTTTGTTGTAGGTGTCATCCTAACAAACATGTCTCTCGGCTTAGGTGAATTTGGTCGTACCGGCTGGTTGGCGTATCCGCCGCTTTCAGGTATTGAGGCTAGCCCAGGAGTCGGGGTCGACTATTGGATTTGGGCGCTGCAGATATCAGGTGTTGGTACGACGTTAACAGGCGTGAACTTCTTCGCGACCATTTTGCGTATGCGTACACCGTCTATGCCAATGATGAAGATGCCAGTTTTCACTTGGGCGTCTCTGTGTGCAAACATTTTGATCATCATTTCATTCCCAATCCTAACGGTGACTATCGCTCTGCTTACGCTGGATAGATACCTAGGCATGCACTTCTTTACCAATGATCTTGGCGGCAACGTAATGATGTACGTCAACCTGATTTGGGCTTGGGGTCACCCAGAAGTGTACATCTTGATTTTGCCAATTTTTGGTGTGTTCTCAGAAGTCACCGCAACCTTCTCACGTAAAAAGTTGTTCGGTTACACATCGCTAGTTTGGGCTACCGTAGTTATCACGATTCTTGCCTTTGTCGTTTGGCTACACCACTTCTTTACGATGGGGTCTGGCGCGAACGTAAATGCCTTCTTCGGTATTGCCACGATGATCATTTCTATCCCAACTGGGGTGAAGATCTTCAACTGGCTATTCACGATGTACAAAGGCCGCATCCGCTTTACGACGCCAATGATGTGGACGGTGGGCTTCCTTATCACCTTTACTGTTGGTGGTATGACGGGCGTACTAATGGCTGTTCCGGGCGCAGATTTCGTTCTGCATAACTCAGTATTCCTTATCGCTCACTTCCACAACGTTATCATCGGTGGTGTGGTGTTTGGATGTTTCGCTGCGATCACTTACTGGTTCCCGAAAGCGACCGGTTTCACCATGAATGAAACTTGGGGCAAACGCGCGTTCTATCTTTGGATTATTGGTTTCTTAATGGCGTTCTTACCGCTTTACGCGCTGGGCTTCATGGGGATGACTCGTCGTTTAAGCCAAGACATCAACCCAGAATACTTCCCACTGTTGTCGATTGCCGCAGCAGGTACGGTTGTGATTGCGCTGGGCGTATTGTCTCAGTTCATCCAAATTTACGTGAGTATCCGTGACCGCGAGCAAAACCGTGATCTAACTGGTGACCCGTGGGGTGGTCGTACTCTTGAGTGGGCAACATCGTCTCCACCGCCGTTCTACAACTTTGCGCACCTACCAAAAGGTGATGTGCTGGATGCCTTCTGGTACCAGAAACAAAGTGGCGAGTTCGATCCAAATAAAGAAGTGGAATACGAACGTATTCATATGCCAAAAAACACGGCAACAGGCATCTACGTGTCGGCTTGGTCGCTCCTATTTGGCTTCGGCATGATTTGGTACATCTGGTGGCTAGCGGCGGCAAGTTTGGTCGGTATTATCGTGACGTGTATTCAGCATAGCTATAACGATGATGTGGATTACTACGTGGAAGTTGAAGAGATCAAAGCAATTGAGGCCGAACGTCGAGCTCAGCTTGAAGAAGCGAAGAAAAACTCAGTGAAAGACAGCGAAAGTAAAGATGATCTGGAGGTGACGTATGCAAACTAATATCGCAGCACATCACGACCATGATCACCACCATGACACGAATGGCAACAAGCTATTTGGCTTCTGGGTTTACCTGATGAGTGACTGTGTACTGTTTGCGACCTTGTTCGCGACATACGCTGTGTTGTCGAGCAATTCAATTGCGGGCCCAACAGGTAAAGACATTTTCGAACTCCCATTTGTGTTTGTCGAAACCATGCTACTGCTGTTTAGCAGTATCACATTTGGTTTTGGCATTATCGCGATGAAGCGCAACAACGTTGCTGGTCTCAAACGTTGGATGTTAGTCACGTTCGCGCTTGGTCTTGGCTTTATCTGTATGGAGGTCTATGAGTTCCATCACCTGATTGAAGAAGGCTATGGGCCACAAACAAGTGCATTCCTATCGGCATTCTTTACGTTGGTTGGTACGCACGGCCTGCACGTAACCTTTGGTCTGATTTGGTTAGCGGTAACGTATCATCAACTGTCGACGAAAGGTCTGAACGACAATATGTCAATGCGCTTTAACTGCTTAAGCCTATTCTGGCACTTTCTAGATATCGTTTGGATTTGTGTCTTTACCATCGTTTACTTACTGGGGGTAATGTAATGGATCAACATGTAGAAACCAGTTCGTCAGATTACGTGAAAGGCTTTATTGCCTCACTGATTCTGACGGTAATTCCGTTCTACTTTGTTTGGACGAAATCATTACCAGATACAACGGCCTATGCGATTCTATTTGGATGTGCATTAGTGCAGATATTTGTTCACTTTAAATACTTCTTGCACATGGAAACAAAAACATCCGACGGACGTTGGAACCTTGTATCACTGATGTTTACCGCCATTGTTGTACTTATCCTTATCGCTGGCTCGGTATGGATCATCTACAACATGAACGTCAACATGAAGTTGTAGGCCAAGGTATGCTGAAAAGTTATTTGTCTATCACTAAACCGGGCATTATTTTCGGCAACCTGATTTCTGTTGCGGCGGGGTTCTTCCTCGCCGCAAAAACAGAACCAGCCAGTCTAATGTTGTTCGTTACGACGTTAGTTGGTGTTGGGTTAGTCATCGCTTCAGGTTGTGTGGTGAATAATATTTTCGATCGTGATATCGACCAAAAGATGGCACGTACACGAAATCGTGAAACAGTGAAAGGCAACATCAATATCGATATTGCGTTTGTTTATGCACTTGCATTATTGCTGGTAGGAACCGCACTGTTATTTATCCGAGTAAACCCACTATCCGCTGTCGTCGTGTTGCTTGGCTACGTGTATTACGTGTTCTTTTACACGATGTGGTACAAACGTAACTCGGTGTATGGAACCTTAGTGGGAAGTATCTCAGGCGCAGTTCCGCCATTGGTGGGTTACTTGGCGGTAACAAACTTCATTAGCTTGGAAGCGATTTTACTCTTTACCATGTTCTGTCTCTGGCAAATGCCGCACTCGTATGCCATTGCCATGTTCCGCATGCAAGACTACCGAGAAGCCGGGATTCCCGTATTGCCAGTTAAAGAAGGCATTCATAAAGCGCATCGACACATGAAAGCGTATGTCGTGGCGTTTGGAGCAGCATCATTGGGGTTATTTTTACTAGGTGAAGCCGGGTATGAATACTTAGCGGTTGCAGCGGTTGTTTGCTTTATGTGGACGAAAGTGACCTTTCGCAGCATTGATGACAACAACTACATCGCTTGGTCAAAGTCGGTGTTTAAAGTCTCACTGCTAGTGGTGATGGGGATTAGTGGTGTGCTTGGTGTCGAGTTGATTCCTCTAGCTCTGTAACAACCAAACCTAAGCGTTTGCTAAGCGCCAATATCTTTTGCTGCTGAATGCATGAATGGCCTTACCTAGAAGTAAGGTCATTTAACTTTCTATTGTCCTTTGTTTTTCCTGTTCCTCCTCTAGCTTCACTATCACGTATTCATATCTAAAAGCAAAAACAACCAGTGTGTAAAACATAGTGGGTCGCGTGTTTCCGCTGACGCGTAATAATGCCAAGAGATAGCGACGATTAAGCCAAAAAGTATAAACAGCGCAATAACTCTATTTGCCATATGAGAATTCAATATCGATAGTTTGTAATGTAAACATTTGGGGTAGTGCTAGTTCCGATAGCAGCATACAAACTAACAATGTGAATGTTTGAGTTGAATCACCAGCTAGCGAAATACAAAAGCTTTACGACTGAAAGTGGGTGACGAAGCATCTTAACTCCAGTGAAATGAACACGATTAAGAATCATCCATTTACATAATCTAAAAACTCACTAAACCTTAACCCAGATTAAAGTTTTGTCGTCTCCGAGGCATTAAGGTGCGCCTGTAGTTTGCAGGTCTCAAGGATTCAGAGAAGGAACAGCCATACATCGTGTATCGCTGTTCCTTTTTCGTTCTTGTTTACTTGCGAAAAGATAAAACATAAAGACAACTTTAAGAGGACTGGTTTTGAGCATTTTGTTTTCCGAAGCCCGCATTGGCAACATGACCCTAAAGAACCGTTTTGTGCGAAGCGCAACGTGGGAGAACATGGCGACCGAAGATGGTCACATGACGGCAAAGCTTTACGATATTTACGAAACGCTTGCGAAAGGGGAAGTTGGGCTTATTGTCACGGGTTATGCCAATATCGTTGAAGAAGAGAAACCCAACGCAGGTATGATGGGGATCTACAACGACTCTTTTATTGAAGAATACAAAAAGCTAACAGAGCTAGTACATCAACTAGATTCTAAAATCGTGATGCAAATTGCTTACGGTGGCACCAAAACCATCCATAACGTCGGTGAGCGTGTCATCTTCGCTCCGAGTGACGTGCCTGAGCGTGGTACAAATACGCAAGGCAAAGCGATGACAAAGGACGAAATCGACTACATCGTAAAGGCATTCGCATTGGCGAGTAAACGTGCTCAAGACGCTGGTTTTGACGGCGTAGAGATTCATGCGGCGCACACTTATTTAATTAACCAGTTTTTAAGCCCGTACTATAATCGTCGCGAAGACGAATATGGTGGTAGCTTAGAAAATCGCATGCGCTTTCTTTTAGAAATTTATTCTGAAACCAGAAAGCTGGTTGGAAGCGAATTTCCCATCCTCGTTAAACTGACGGCAACTGAGTTCTTTGACGGCGGTTTAACGTTCGATGAAACTCGCGTCGTCTGTAAGAAACTTGAAGAAGTAGGCGTTGATGCGATCATCGTATCTGGCAATGTTCACGGCAAAGCAAACGAACTTGTTGGTCAAACGTTCGATGGTTACACACTACAAGAAGAAGGTTACTTTCACGAATATGGTCACGTGATCAGCCAGGACGTTAGCATACCGGTGATTACTGTCGGCGGGCTGAGCGACATTGATGCGATTGAGAAAATTGCAGAAAACACAGATATCCAATTTTTTGCTGTGTCACGCCCTTTATTGGCTGAGCCACAGTTGATAAAACGTTGGAAAGAAGGCAATCGCGCACCAGTAGATTGTGAACGTTGCTCAAAGTGTCGTACCAAGCGTGGTAACTTTTGCGTGGTGTATAAGAACCGAAATCGTCGCAAAAAATAGAACGAAGCGAATACACAAATACAAATTAGCCTCCACTCTGAATATGGAGGCTTTTAATTATCCGCATGTTAATCGAACCATTATTTATCTTCTTTTTGATAGTTTAAATAATGCACACAAAGATCGTGAAATGCTTTAGCTTGAGGCGAGATCGTGCGATCGGTTAACGTAAATATACCAATTTGCCTTTCAAGTGGTGGATCGATAAGCGGAATCCAAACCAAGCGTGTTTCATTGGTTGGGAAAGCAAGCTTCGGTAGGGTCGTGACACCAATCCCAAGTTCTAAGACAGAAAACAGCGAAGTAATATTTTCGACTGAATAGAGCGCTTGCTGACTCAGAGCTCTTGCTGGGGTTGGATCGAGAAGTGTACAAGTGCCGTTACGGATAAAGGGTTGTTCCAACAAAGTTTGCCACTCGATTCCTTCTGGATGACTCGCAATAGGGTTGTCCTTTAAACACACCACGCCTATTGGATCGGCTAACAGCGGCGTAAAGTCAATGCCGCCCTCATCGAGGTGAGAGGGGTTACCGAGCGCTAAGTCGACCTCACCGGAGAGTAGGCGAGCCTCGACGCCAGCGGCATTATCGTCTATCAAGCTTACTTCTACATTTGGATACTGTTCGCAAAAGGCGCCCAACACGCTAGGAATGAGCTTCGCTGCAACAGAAGGAACGCTCGCAATTCGCACTCTCCCTTGCTGTCCGGCAGCGGCTGCTTTGAGATCGTTGTCTAGTGCACTGTAGATATTGAGAAACTGAACCACTTTGGGCAGACAAATTTCACCAAACGGGGTCAATTTGGTTTTGTTTCCGGGTTCAAACAGCGTTTGCCCTAGAATTTTTTCAAGCTCTTTTATCGATGTGGACAGTGCCGCCTGAGAACGATTTGCACGATGTGAAGCGGCTCGAAAGCCTCCTTCCTCGACTACCATCACAAAATGCATTAATTGTTGAAGCTTAATACTCATCCCTAATGCCTCTTAATCCCTTTATTTACGTTATTTTAAACAGAGTGATAAGTTTATTTTATCAAATGTCAAAAATTTAGCGTTAGATTTATCGCCTGTCAATGTGCATCATTTAACCATATTGAAACAAAGCTGTTACAAAGGTTGAAAGGCACGTGAATACTCCTACTAAAAAACACCCAGTTAAAACCAGTCTATTTGCTTCTAAAGCGCCGCTTGAATGGGCGATAGTCAACAACGGAACCCTGTATACGGCTCAAATTCCTATTGATGACACAGGCGCGGTTGTGGAAGGCGGTATCGAAGCACAAACACGTCAAACCTTTAACAATCTCATTCACACCCTGGAGTGTGCAGGGGAATCTTTGGACTCGGTATTACAGGTCCTGATTTACGTGACCGACAGAGAATACTTAAAGACCGTTAACCAAGTGTACGCGGAATATTTTGAAGCGCCGTACCCAAATCGTGCCGCCATGGTGGTTGCAGGGTTAGCGCGAGAAGAGATGTTGGTGGAGTTTGTCGTCTACGCGTCGGCAAGCCAACCAGAATAAATCCAATAAGAACAATTAGAGATCAGTGAGTGGGTGGCTTGCCATCACAAATCGGAAGAACAAGGAAAGAACCATGACTTTTATTAACAATGTTCAAGCAGAAAAATCCCTCTATATAGCGGGTGAGTGGCAATCGGGCATGGACACCATCGCCAATATTAACCCTTCTGATATCAGCGAAAACATTGGCGATTTCGCACAAGCGAGTGTGTCGCAAGTAGAGCAAGCGATTCAAGCGGCTAAATCAGCGCAGCCAGAGTGGGAAAAAACACCAATCGAGCGCAAACAAGCAGTGCTGCAAGCGATTGGTGATGAGCTCATTGCACGATGTGACGAATTGGGTACCTTGCTTTCGCGTGAAGAAGGTAAGCCATTTGCTGAAGGTCGAGGTGAGATTTACCGTGCTGGCCAATTCTTCCAATACTTTGCTGCTGAGGTACTGCGTCAAATTGGCGATAACGCTGCTTCCGTCCGTCCAGGTGTCTCCGTTGAAGTTACTCGCGAAGCCGTCGGCGTTATCGCCATTATCTCTCCTTGGAACTTTCCAACAGCAACAGCGGCTTGGAAAATCGCGCCAGCACTTGCGTTTGGCAACAGCGTCGTCTGGAAGCCTGCCAACCTAACCCCAGCAAGTGCCGTTGCGCTGACAGAGATTATCCATCGCCAAGGTTTACCTGCTGGCACGTTTAACCTCGTTTTGGGTAGCGGTTCGCAAGTCGGTAATACCCTTATCAATTCGAAGGATGTGAACGGCGTTAGCTTCACTGGTTCTGTGGACACTGGCCGCAAAGTTGCAGCGGCAACAGCACCAAATTTTGTGCGTTGTCAGCTAGAGATGGGTAGCAAAAATGCGCTCGTAGTGGCAGATGATGCAGACATTCAGATTGCTGTCGAAGCAACAATCGCAGGCTCATTCTCGGGTGCAGGTCAAAAGTGCACCGCGTCTTCTCGTCTTGTGGTTATGGACGGAATTCACGACGCGTATGTTGAAGCGCTAATCAAACGCATGAGCGAACTTAAAGTGGGTCACGCACTGGAAGAGGGCGTGTTCATGGGCCCTGTGGTTGATGGTAACCAGCTGAATGCGAACTTTGAGTGGATCGAAAACGCACGCCAAGCAGGCGCGGAGCTGGCTTTCGGTGGTGAGCGTCTGAGCCTAGAGCATGACGGTTACTACATGTCACCAACTCTGTTTTTAAATACACAGAATGGCTGGGAAGTGAACCAAGAAGAAGTCTTTGCGCCAATGGCGAGCGTGATTCGCGTTTCTGATCTGGATGAGGCAATTGCAGTCGCGAACGATACGCGCTTTGGCCTGACAGGCGGCATTATCACGCAAAGCTTGCGCAATAGCGCGATCTTCAAACAGCAAGTCCAAACGGGCTGCGTCATGGTTAACTTGCCAACTGCGGGTACAGATTATCACGTTCCATTTGGTGGTCGTAAAGAATCTAGCTTTGGTCCTCGTGAGCAAGGTCAGTACGCCAAAGAGTTCTACACCGTAGTGAAAACCGCTTATCAGCGTCCTTACTAAGATCGGCAGGGTAACTGATGGTGTCAGTTGCCCGCACGAAAAGGCTAAGAAATTGTTTAAGGAGTGGTTATGTACCAACAACGGATTGTGATTGACGGATTGCAGTACTGCAATTGGGATCGAGAGTATTTCCAAACACTTAAGGCGAGTGGCATTACCGCCGTTCATGCCACCATCGTCTACCACGAAACTGCGCGCGAAACCTTGACGCGTTTTGCTGAGTGGAACTTGCGCTTCGAGCAAAATGCGGACCTCATCATGCCTATTTATTCAATGGCAGATGTAGAAAAAGCCAAAGCAGAAGGTAAAGTCGGAATCTTCTTCGGCGCGCAGAATTGCTCACCGATTGATGATGAAATTGGCCTGATTGAAGTGATGCGCCGCCAAGGTCTGCTGATCATGCAACTGACCTACAACAACCAAAGCTTACTGGCGACAGGTTGTTACGAACAAAACGATTCCGGCGTAACTCGCTTTGGTAAACAAGCGATTGAAGAGATGAACCGAGTCGGGATGATCATTGATATGTCCCACAGTGCGGAGCGTTCGACGTTGGAAGCCATCGATCTTTCTTCGCGTCCAATTTGTATCAGCCATGCTAACCCGACGTTTGCGCATGACGCACTGCGCAACAAGTCCAACACCGTGATCAAAGCACTGACGGAGCGCGGTGGTTTGATTGGATTCAGTTTATATCCGTTCCATTTACCAAATGGCAGCCAGTGCACGCTGGATGATTTCTGCCAGATGGTTGCGAAAACCGCAGACATGTTTGGCGTTGACCATTTAGGTATCGGTAGCGATTTGTGCCTAAATCAGCCGCAACAAGTGTTGGAGTGGATGCGCAACGGTCGTTGGTCAAAAGCGATGGATTACGGCGAAGGTTCAGCAAGTAACTCGGGATGGCCAGATGCGCTGCCATGGTTCTGCGGCAGCGCAGGGATGGAGAACATCTACAACGGATTAATGGGTCACGGATTCAGTGAATCTGAGGCTGGAAAAATATTGGGTGAAAACTGGTTCAACTTCCTTAAAGAAGGATTAGAGCCTATTTCATAGCATTCCCCAAAGTAGGAACCGCCTGTCCACATAATAACAATACGGCAGGCGTAAAACTCACATTTGTAGCCAGTCTTTGGCTGCTGCAAAGAACCTCTGGAGCCAGAGTATGTCTGATTTAACCAATAGCATGAAAGCTTCCACGATGAGCGTGTCATCGGGCAAGTCAAAAGCAACACACAACACATCAACAACAGAAAACACGACGGACAAATTGGGACTGAATAACCCGGCCTTTTGGTATAGCGGTGGTTTTATCGCGTTGTTCGTTGCTATTGCACTTTATGACGGCGAGTTGTTATCTACGATCGTTAACGCTGGCTTTGGCTGGGCAGTTCAGGTGTTTGGTCCTTACTGGCAGTTACTGCTGCTTCTCACTTTTCTTATTGGTCTTGGCTTGGCTGCAGGGCGAACAGGCAAGGTGATGTTGGGCGGGATTGCTAAACCAGAAATGGATTCTTTCCGCTGGATGGCGATTATTTTCTGTACCTTGTTGGCTGGTGGTGGCGTTTTCTGGGCCGCGGCTGAGCCTATCGCACACTATGTTAGCCCACCCCCTTTGTACGGCGCGCAAGATAACCCGCAGCAAGGTGCGGTGAATGCGTTGTCGCAATCCTTTATGCACTGGGGCTTTCTGGCTTGGGCGATTGTAGGTAGCTTAACTTCCATCGTGGTGATGCACCTGCATTACGACAAAGGTTTACCACTAAAACCCCGTATTTTGCTTTACCCAGTCTTGGGCGAACGAGCACTTAAAGGCCAACTCGGTGCATTGATTGACGCGTGCTGCATTATCGCGGTAGCCGCAGGCACCATCGGGCCAATTGGGTTTCTAGGCTTGCAGGTTAGCTACGCGTTAAATGCGCTGTTTGATATTCCTGATGGCTTTACCACTCAGCTTATCATCATCTTGTTTGCGATTGCTCTTTACACCTTGTCAGCACTCAGTGGATTAAGTCGAGGCATGCAACTGCTTAGTCGTTACAACGTGATTCTGGCAATGGCATTGATGGTTTACATCCTGTTTTTTGGCCCTACGAATTTTATCTTTAACGGATACATTCAAGGTGTAGGGAGCATGCTAGATAACTTTATCCCAATGGCGACCTATCGCGGTGACGAAGGTTGGCTAAGTTGGTGGACAGTATTTTTCTGGGGCTGGTTCCTGGGTTATGGTCCGATGATGGCAATCTTTATTGCGCGTATTTCCCGTGGTCGCACTATTCGCCAAGTCATTTCCACCATCAGCATTGTGGCTCCGTTAACCACCTGTTTTTGGTTCACGATTGTGGGCGGCTCAGGCCTTGCGTTTGAAATTGCTGAACCGGGTAGCGTGAGTGCGGCGTTTGAGGGCTTTAACTTGCCAGGTGCTTTGCTTGCAGTGACTCAGCAACTACCAATGCCAATGCTGACTTCAATTCTATTTCTGATTTTAACCACGATCTTCATCGTCACGACGGGCGACTCAATGACCTACACAATCAGTGTCGTGATCAGTGGTGAAACGGAGCCGAATGCGATCATCCGTACCTTCTGGGGAGTAATGATGGGTGTGACGGCATTGATCCTAATTTCCCTTGGCTCTGGCGGCATCTCTGCTCTGCAATCTTTCATTGTGATTACCGCGGTTCCGGTTTCGTTGATTCTGTTACCGTCACTTTGGAATGCGCCACAAATTGCAATCAAAATGGCGAAAGAGCAAGGGCTATAACAATTATCCAATTCAAACAACGTGGAGCTTGTGCGGGTGTTTTCCTCCTGCGTCCGCACAAACCCTAGTATTCTTACAATAACAAATAGGTGGTGAGCAAAATGGATGCACATCGTTCTACTTATACGGAAGCAACTATGCGCGATGCAGCGATTGTCATGGCAGCCGAAAGGCTTGGCGCAATGCACCAAAACCGAATCAGCTTTGTTCGCAGTCTGATTCGTAATATGGCAAGCCAAAACTGGCAAGTAACCAAGCATGAGTGGCAGCTTTGTCCTCGTGGTTATGGTCATGTGATTTACAAATTGACCACGCCAGAGCACGTTTATCATTTGGTGGTATTCTGTGATGAAATTGCCGACGACGAGCGTAATGATCGCGTAATTGCTGAAAAGTGGGACGTCACATTTGCACTGGTTCAAGGCGATGTTGATGTTACTTTGTTGGAAAGATTGCGAGAAAATGTACCGCTGCAAGAAGCGGGACGTAATCCAAACAACGTACTTGTTCTTGCTCGCGCAAATAAAAGTGTGCGCGTGTTTGAGCACATTGTTAGCGCGCTTTCTCAAGGCGAGCAGCCTGAGCCGAAAGAATTAGCGGAAGTGGGTTATATCCTGCGTACCACAGCTGTTTATGGTAACGGAAAGTTTGGTATCGCCGATTTCAAACTGTTAGAGAACAACTCAGATTTCAGCCAGTCTTTTAGTGCGCAAATGTGTGCCGTATATATGTTGCGTGAATTCAGCCTAGATTGGGTGCACTATCTGGCACTTCAACAAGGTGGCGACAACGCGGTGGCTTTGCATCGTGGCTTGCAGCGCTACCTTGGTGTCGGTAATGCTACTGGCTTAGGCATGGCTCCATACTTGATTAATCACCCGTGTATTGTTGACCAATGGATGACTTCTCGCGAACGTGCGGTAGCGCGAGTCTTTGCGATGCCGTGTGAAGCGTCGTTCCATGCTCCTTTGCAAGGATTGCTGCAAAAAGCACAGCGTCATTTAGAGCAAGTCATCACCATTAATGAACATCAAGACAGGCTCAATCATCAAGCGATAGCAGACATCAAACAACTGCTATCGGAGCTAACAACGTTAATGGCATTACATCCGAACTGGGCGAGTTTGGTCGAGCATAAGAAAACAATGAGTGTGGAAGCCCAAGAAATCCTCACCTCTTGCTTGATCGAACTCTACCCATCTTTAGTGGATGAATTTGCTAGCCAAATGAATACGGATGAAACGTTATCTATTCCGGGCGGGAAAAAGATCCAAGATTTACTGGAAGTGTTGCAAAGCAAGTACCGCTGGGCGATTGATGCGGATTACTCACTGGCCGAGAACAATTATTGGTTCTGGTATCGCTCACAAGACAAAGAAGAGCCAAGGCTTGGTGTTCGCGGGGAAGAGGCTGGAGAAGAAAAAGAACTGCCGCTTGATATCGGCAGACAAGTGAATCGCTTGTACCAGGCCTTGCTTGACTGTGATGTAGAAATGTCCGTAGCAGAGTTTCTATTGCAAAAACCGGCTTATCGTTCGATCACACGTCGCGTATGGACGTTAGGCAACCGTGCGATGGGGGATATTCAAATGAATGTGCTGCGTAAAGATGCGTTACCAATGCACTTACTGCGCTGTAAATTGGCGATCTTTGGTGCGACTAAGTTTGATCCGCGCTCGGATCGTTGGGTTCGAGTAACTTTCTTCCAAGGTGCGCCGTTGTTAGATGAAATTCACGACCCTAAACTGGCAGACACATGGATTTTCCCTAGCATGCCGCCGCGTGACGAAATTGCGCAAAGTGACAATCAAAAAATCAACGGAGGATTTGCATTATGATCGTCTCTCACAACGAATTGGTGGCCGCGGTTAATAAGGCATTTCTTGGCATGCGCCGTCACTGTGGTGAGGCGGATGTCATTGCGAACATGGTGGCGGACTTGCAAATGGTTGGCTTACATGGAGTTCGTCATTTTAATAACGCCAGTCTATTTCTTGGGTTAGATTCAGACTGCGCCGTATCGGTGACCAACATTACGCCGTCAAGCATAGAGGTAGAACTGCATAACGGGAGTGTAGCGTGTCATTTACCCGCTGTGTTGGATTTCGCGCTTGAGAAAATGATTAACCGTAAGTCGATTACCATTACGTTGAAGCAGTGTCATAACCGTTGGTTGGGTTTCAGTGAGTTGTTGAAGCTCTCTGCGAAAGGCATCGCGTGTCGCGCACAATGGGTCAATGGCTCTAGTCCCAAGCGAACGCTTTATGTGTTAAACCGCGGACGAATCGCGCCAGAAGTCTTTTTCTCGGATCAGTTTGATGGGCATGATACGGATTTGCATAGTATGGTTATCGAACTCTCTGTGAACGATTTCGATATCGAGAAAAGCGCACAGGGATACACCATTCACATTGAAGGCGATGAGTTAAGCAACACGCAACAAGCCTCTTGGCAAAATGGTATTTTTGTCGAAGACCAAGAATGGGAAACACTGAAACAAACCGCAACCGCGTTGCTGGTGGAGAACAGTGAGCGTTCTATGCTCGGTGCTGGCGGTGTGGTTTAAGCGATGAAAGGCGATGATTCCAAGTAGAAGTGATGAAGGCTGCTCTTTAGCGGCCTTTTTTGTGCGCGAAGTTTGGTCACTTCTGAAGTTCAAAGACTATGATTACCGTTATCCGCAAGATGGAGCAACACAGGTAAGAAAAATGGATCTGCAAGAGAATAAAAGAAATGCCATTGCGTTTTACGAAACCTCCTATCGAGGTAATCCAAGAAAAGCGGTTGAAGACTATGTTGGCGATGAGTACATCCAGCACAATCCATTAGTTGGAAATGGCCCCGAGGCTTTTATCGAGTATTTTGAGCGGATGCAAAATGAGTATCCCAATAAAGACATTACGTTTGTGCGAGCCATTGCTGAAGGGAACTTGGTGGCACTACACACTCACCAAACATGGCCTAATGATATTGAATACGTGACGATGGATTTCTTTCGTTTTGATCATAATGGGAAGATTGTTGAACATTGGGACGCTCTGCAAGAGATTCCTAAAGAAACATTGAATGGTCACACCATGTATTAACGAGTCGTTGACGAGTCTCCCATGCCGTTTATTCAAACGGTATGGGAGGTTAAATGATTTGTGGCACTTTAAGTATTAATCATCAAAGCGCTTTTTCGATTCTCACCGCGACGTCTTCAGATACCCAGCCTTTCCACAAGTCAGGGTAGGTATTAAAGAAGTAAAACATCGCTTCTTCACCGTCCGCGTAGTTATCTTCCATCCAGGCCAGCATTTCACTCATTTGCTCGTTGGTAAATCCGCGTTTCTGCAAGTACGCGAATGCTTGGGGTTCTTTGCTCGCAAACGCCTCAGTTGTTACTGTGCGAACTGGAGAAGGTGGGTACATTGTTACTTTTGGTGAAGCGCAATCAGGCTGAGTGGTACAGTTGCGATACTCTTCTAAATCTGTTCCGCTACCAAAATCCACTTTGACCATATCATACTTGCCCAATACGGGGGTCGGTGACCAGTAGTAACCAAACCAAGGCATTTTGCGATCATAGGCTTTGGCGATGGTGCCAGCTAATGCTGCGCCAGATCCTGGGTCAACCATCTCAAAGCCGTGCTCACTTAACCCTAATGCATTAAACAAGTGACCGGAGGTGATTTGGCATGTCCAACCAGCAGGGCAGCTATAGAACGCGAACTTGTCATCATCTTCTGGGTGTTCAAATAGTTTGGCGTGCTTGATGACGCCTTCTATCGTCGCGAGTTCTGGATACTGTTTTACCAGATAGGCGGGAACCCAAAACCCTTCTTCACCACCATTGACAAGCGATTCACTAGCGATGCGCAAGCGTTTATCCGCAATCCCTTTATCAAGTGCTTCTTTAATACCGTTTGTCCATAACTCTGGCGCAACGTCAGGCTGTCCCTTTTCAATCATAGAGGTGCCTGTAGGAACGCTATCACCAGGGATCAATTCCGCATCGCACTGGTAGCCTTCATTTAAGACAAATTGGTCGATGTGCGCCATTAAGCTGGCCGAATTCCAATTCATGTCTGCGATGGTTATTTTTCCGCATTCGTCCGCATTTGCATGAGTAGATAATGCTGATAGCAGCAGAACAGAGAGCATTGAAGGTGTCGTTTTCATGTGACTGAATTTCCTTGTCGTTGTCATTTACTTCAGTATATACATCGGTTTATAAAGATTCAGTGAACAAGTTTTTTTCAGTGACGTTAAGCATAAAAACGGTGATTTATGAAGCGTTTGGTGAGGCGTGTTGAAAGGGAGTTAATACAGCAAGAACACTCCTTCGTAGCCGCCAATCTCAATATGAGAAACATAGTCGCCGATGTTACCGTCTTGATCTACAGGTCGCATAGGCTCTGGAAGCACGATTGTCATCTTCGGTGAGGTGAAATAATCGATATTCTTGCCAAAGAAATCAGTTCGATACAGAACTCGGCCTTTGGTGAATTCGCGGGCTAACACCATCTCTGTAGGGCCATGCATCACTACCGTATCGTCTGAGTGATACGCAAAGTACGTATGGGTTGGTAACAAATCGATAGCGCCATTAGGCAAGTCAGGATGAGCCACTTTGCTCATAGAAGCATCTCCAATCACTGTGTAATCGGCGGAATAGGGCGTGCTGGTGGACATCATTAGCGGAGTCGCCTGATACCCATCTGGGATTTGATTGGTTGGCATACCTAAATCAACGGCAAGCAAGGTGCTAGGTTGATAAGCAATATTCTTTGGTACGCCTGCCTTCCAGAAGTTGTCACTTGTTGTGTTATTACTTCCATATAAGTAGCCATTGTTCCACTGATTAAAGTAAATGCGCTCAGGGTGATAGTTTAAGTAGAACACCGCTAGTGCAGAGTATTGGTCCTGTTTCCAATTGTTTTCTGTGTTACCAAAGTATTGAACGCGACCATAACGCGTGGTCGCTTGATAAATCACTTTCTGGCCAGCTTTGGCGAGTGCAGAGTTATCCCAAAATTTAGCCAAGCCAGCATAGCCACTAAAGCCGGTAGCAGGGAAAAGGTAGTGCTCGCGCAAGTACAAGGAGCCAGCGTAAACCAAGTGGTTTTGCCCATTACGACCGAATAAGTTTGCCGTACCTATGTTGAGGCCAATTAACGCATCTTCATCCAGCGTTGCCAGTTTATTCAAGAACGCCGAGAATTGCGCTTTGTAAGCATCGTCAGCAGCTTGGCTACCCGCCACCAAACCAAGTTCATCCACTGTGCCTCCGGAATATATGTAGAACTGATTTGCACCGAGTAACTTATTCGTATCGTCGTTGTACGCACCATTTAAACCTTGTTTCGCCCATTCAGCTTGGTAATAGTGGCGCATTGTATTGGTAAAAACGGGATTACCGAGATTGGTCAATGCCCAAGAAGAGGTTTGATTCCACATACGACCAAATGGAATAACCCGTGACTCCCAACGAAATCGGGCCGTTGCATTCTTATTCGAACGGTTTTTGTATTCATTCCAAGAAAGATAATTGTCTTGGTTTCGATCTGCAGATTTGTCGAAGCCACGAATTTTACGCCAGCGTTGAATGGTTTGACCTTCCGGTGTCTCCGTTGGTGCTACTGAGATATTGACGGCAGGGAAGCTATTTTTGAGTTGAATGTTTTCGAGACGTGGGCGGTTTTCTATGTTGCCGTCATGCCAAGTAATTTTCGCAAAGTAAAGGCGGCCGCCGTCGCGTAAAAAGGTGGAGCCAAAGTACTGACCGCCACCATAAGTTTTTCCGCTACCATCATGCGTTGTAGCGCGAACCCAATCCGAAGGAACAGACCAGTTTACTGTTTGGTTTTTAGTCATGTTCTCAGTTTTGTCTTTTTTAATCGCGAAGCGTTTCCATTCTGTTACCCGACCAAACGAGTCGATAGCAGAAGGGTATTCAATCGTGAAGCTGCCGCCTTGAGCAAACTGAGAGAACGTAAAGGCTAAGCGGTCGAACTTCTCTGAGTGATAGACATAGAGGGCTCCACCATTATTCGCCTGGCCAAATACATCAGCATCCCATGGCGGTGGTTGATATAGCCAAAAGCCGGCGTGGTCAGCGCTGGCGGTATAGCCAACGATCATCGGTTTTCGATTGAGTAAGGTATTTTCACCATGGCTTGAGTCGACTTCAGCTAGGATAGTGTCTTCAGAAAAGTGGAGAAAGAAATCTTCGTAGTCAATTCCATTCAGTTCTGCTTGGTTACGTATATCGTTTTCCAGCCAACCTGAGTTAAGTTCCAGCTTTTGGTTGTACATGTAACCAAGCGCTTTTACACGCTCGTTATCACTCTTATCTTTGTAAGCTCCAAACACGATATCGGCATTATCCAACTCCCATTCAAGTGCAGCGGCAGCAGATATAGGCTTATCTTGAAGATCAATACCCTGTTCATGCAATCCAGGTAACACGATTGATGTTCTACTCCAAACGCTGGGTATAGAAAGTAAGCTCAGAGAAGCAAGTGCAATGAGAGAAAAACAATGCGACTTCAACATGGGGTTATCTCACTCATACTTAGATGACTCGAATTAAGGGCCAGAATACAAAGAGAAATTATAGTCCATTCACAAAGTCCTAATCAGGAACCCGCCGATAGAAGGCTTTACCGGAAATCGAGGGGGGAAGCCCGGCAAAAATGAGAAGGTGTACTTGGAATAGATCATCCTCATAGACTCAAAACTTCCTCTACACGTCAGTACAAAAATAACCACCATTTTAACCTTGTTTCGGTCGTCACCATGTTGTTGGATTTTTCTTCAACAAATTCAGTTAAAACTAACTCTTCAAACCAGTCAGATACTCTGTCTTGGTGGTAGCTGATCATACAAAAAATTAACAAATTAAATTTTTATACATTTTTATTGCATAAAAAGTCCAGTTGAGTAATATAAATACCAAGTGACAATTAATGCGGTATGTCAGCATGACTATTCAGGTAAGCGGAATCAATAAATCCTACGGTGAGACACAAGTGCTTCACGATGTCAGCTTTAAGTGTGAAAGCGGGGAAACACTGGTGTTACTCGGTCCGAGTGGTGCAGGGAAGAGCTCTCTACTACGTGTTCTTAACCTTCTTGAAGGAGCGGATAACGGCCAGTTAAACATCGCTAATGACGCATTCGACTTTTCAACTGAAATCAAAGAGAAGCAAGGTTTAGCGCTTCGTCGTAAAGTGGGCATGGTGTTCCAACAGTACAACCTATGGCCGCATATGACAGTGATGGAGAACCTGATTGAGGCTCCGGTAAAAGTCGCTGGCATGGATAAAGAAGAAGCGAAGAAGCAGGCAATGCAAATTCTCGCGACGCTGCATTTGGCAGACAAAGCGGATGCATGGCCGATGCAACTTTCTGGTGGTCAGCAACAACGTGTGGCGATTGCTCGTGCATTGATGATGAAACCGGAAGTCTTGCTTTTTGATGAACCGACCGCTGCGCTTGATCCGGAAATTACTAACCAAGTCGTTAAGATTATTAAAAATTTAAGCGAAACCGGAATTACACAAGTAGTTGTGACGCACGAAGTGGATTTCGCCAAGAAAATCGCTAGTCACGTACTGTATTTAGAAAAAGGACACATCGTTGAGCACGGCACAAATGATTCGTTTTCTAACCCGCAAACCGCCCAGTTTGCTGACTACTTAAATCACTAAATCACGTTTTTAAAGTTCAGTCTATTTAACAGATAAGCTCGGCTGTCATTGCGAGTGTCAGCCCACTAAGTACACACGGAGTATTGCAATGAAAAAGATTCTACTAGCTTCACTAATCGGACTTGTCTCAGCGAACGCAGCAGCACAAGAAGAGATCAAATTTGCGATGGAAGCGACGTACGCCCCATTCGAATACATGGATGAAAACAACCAAATCCAAGGTTTTGATGTGGATCTGGCGAATGCACTATGTAAAGAAATCGAAGCAAAATGCACCTTCCACAACCAATCTTTTGACAGCCTGATCCCAGCATTAAAATTCAAGCGCTACGATGCGGCAATCTCTGCAATGGACATTACTGAGGCGCGTTTGGAGCAAGTGAATTTCACGAATGCATACTATGACAACTCAGCAGCGTTTGTTTCTATCAAAGAAAAAGTGGCTGATCAAAAAGCACTAGAAGGTAAGCGTGTTGGTGTTCAAAACGGCTCAACACACCAAAGCTACCTGATTGAGCAAATGCCGGGCGTAACCGCGGTTCCTTACTCAAGCTACCAAGACGCGTTCATCGATATGAAAAATGGCCGTATTGATTCTGTATTCGGTGACACAGCAGTCGTAGCAGAATGGTTCAAGAAAGAAGACAACCTAGCTTACGTGGGTGAGCACATCACTAACCCTAAATACTTCGGTAACGGTTTCGGTATCGCAGTAAATAAAGGTAACGACGAGCTAGTGAACAAGCTGAACACAGCACTGAAAACAGTGAAAGCAAACGGCGAATACGACGTAATCTACAACAAATACTTCGGTAAGTAATATGGCACTAACGGGTTACTCTTTATCGCTTGTTCAAGCTAGTTGGATGACTGTCCAGCTAGCCTTCACAAGCCTCTTAGTCGGTTTGATTCTGGCAGTGGTATTCGCCAGTGGTGAAATGTCTCGCCGCGTTTTCGTTAAATGGCCAATGACGGCGTTTGTGACGATTGTACGTGGCTTGCCAGAAATCCTTGTCGTGTTGTTCATCTATTTTGGTTCGACGCAGGTTCTGTTTTTAATCACCGGCGACTTTATTGAAGTTAGCCCGTTCTTGTCTGGCGTGGTGGCGTTGTCATTGATCTTCGCTTCCTACGCTTCTCAAACTCTACGTGGCGCATTAAAAGCCGTTGGAAGAGGGCAGAGAGAAGCAGCAAGTGCACTCGGCATCAGTCAAGCACACGCTTTCGTTCGCATTGTTTTACCACAAGCAGTAAGACACGCACTACCAGGTTTAACTAACCAATGGTTGGTTCTGCTGAAAGACACCGCGCTTGTATCACTGATTGGCGTAACGGATTTGTTGAAACAAGCGCAGCTAACATCTGCAGCGACGCATGAAGCGTTTACATGGTACGCAACCGCTGCGGTGATTTACCTAGGCATTACTTTGATTACACAACGTGCCGTCAAACTGATTGATAAGAAGTTCTCAATTCAAGGCATGAGCATGGGACAGGAGGCGACCGCATGAACGAACAACACGTTTGGCAAATGCTGGATGGCTTAGGCACTAGCCTCCAATTGACCGCCGCTTCCTTGGTTGTGGGCTGTCTTTTAGCTCTGATGATGACGCTGACTCTGATCCTACGTACTCCGGGTTTGCATTGGGTAAGTCGTGGCATCATCACCTTGTTCACAGGTACGCCTTTGCTGGTACAGATCTTCTTGGTGTACTACGGTCCGGGTCAGTTTGATGCCGTAAGAGAAAGTGTATTCTGGACATGGTTAAGCCAACCTTGGTTCTGTGCGATGTTAGCGCTAGCACTCAATACCGCTGCATACAGCACTCAGTTGTTCAAAGGAGCGTTTAACGCGATTCCTTCCGGTCAATGGCAAGCGTGTCGTGCTCTGGGTATGAACAAAACCGCAACGCTAAAAGTGCTGCTACCATACGCTATTCGTCGTGCTGTTCCTGCTTACTCGAACGAAGTGATTTTGGTCTTCAAAGGCACGTCACTAGCAAGCACGATTACGATCATGGATCTGATGGGTTATGCGCAGCGCATTAACGTACAAACCTACGATACGTTGACGGTATTTGGTATTGCAGGCGCATTTTATTTAACGGTAAATGGTGTGCTAACTCTCATTTTCCGTCAGGTAGAGAAGAAAGCATTGGCGTTCGAAGCCGCATAATCCTTCAATCAACACTCATCATTTAGTTCCACAGTGCCTCTGCGAATGGCTCTCTTGCAGGGGCATTTTTTATATTCGTCATGGCAAATTCCTTAAGTTCCCCCAAACTTAATTCAACGCAATTGTATTGGTGGCACCATGGAAAGAAGACACTTTTTAGCGCTGTGGACATTGTTGTTCGCCCCCTCTTTAAAAGCGAAAACACCAATGCGGCCAACGCCAGCACAAACTGAAGGGCCATTTTATCCAGTAGTGGATATTCCTCTTCGTCAAAACTTGATTCTGCAATCAGAAGGCTTGGTCGGTGAACCTATCGTGTTGCAAGGCAGAGTAGTAGATACATCGGGAAACCCTGTCTCAGGCATCAAAGTAGAAACCTGGCAATGCGATGGGCAGGGGATTTACGATCATCCTAAGCAGCCAAATAATGATAAGTTTGATGCTCACTTTGCAGGCTTTGGCGCATTCGAAACTCAATCGGATGGTCGCTACTTATTCCAGACTTTGTATCCTGTGCCTTATGCCTCTCGTCCTCCGCACATTCACGTTAAGTTGTGGCGGGATAACCAAGAGCTTCTGACCACTCAGTTGTACTTAAAAGGCAATACTGGTGATGAATGGTGGGGTGGCAAAGCCCGTGATTATCTACAGTTTGAAACCATACGAATCGACGGGCGATTAACGGGCGAATTCAACTTTGTGATTGGTTAGCGAATTCAGTTAAGCCATTAACTCAACCAATTGCGCCAAGCATTCTTTATCCAGTATCGGATGAGGCTCGACGCCCGTGACCAAAACGATATCCACGGAAGGCAGCGATGGCATATCGCCTAAGATCTTAAGATCCTCGCTAACGCTAACACTGCCCATCGCACCGATAGCCATGCCTGAACGTACAATTGCTCGTTGTGCAGAAGCCGTATTGCAACATGCCAGTAGTTGATAAGGAGTGCCACGTTTGGTTAATCCGTCTACTGCTGCCGCATGGTATTTACAGTCGGTTTGGAATAGGGCGAGAGGGAGAGGTTGGGCGTTCTCAATGTCAAAATCAGGATGAGCAATCCACACGCCTTTGTCGCTTGCTAGCCAGTAACCTTCCTCACTGTCCGGTGCTCTTGTCACAATAGCGGCGTCTAGCTTTCCTTCATCGAGTTTTTCTCTCAAGGTGATGCTTGGCTCACTAAAGACTTGAATCGAACATGTGGGCTCAGATTGCTGTAATACGCGGATGACTTTAGGCAAGATATTGTCGTTGTAATCCTCTGGGCAACCTAAGCGAAGAGGGCGCTTGTTTTCATAGCGCCTCACTTGTTTCAGTGCTTGATTGTGCAAGCTGACCAATTGCTCGGCGTGAGAGCGCAGTGCCAGTCCCGCTTCACTCAATACGAGGTTACGGCCTTCTTTTTCAAACAAGCTGACGCTGAGTTCGTCTTCTAGCTTACGCATTTGTGCACTGAACGCGGATTGGGTGCGATTGATCTGCTTGGCTGCACGAGTGAAACTGCCCGTTTCGACAAAAGCAAGAAAGCTGCGCAACGCATCGATATCCATATCTAAAACTCATCCATCGTTTTTGTTGAAGTGTTCCATCAAAACTATCCGTTAGTGCCCTTAAATACAATCAGATATTGTGAATGGGTACTCAAAACACAAACCGCATGGAGGCGTCATGAAACTGTTTATTGCTAACCAAAACTACTCAAGCTGGTCACTGCGCGCATGGTTGATCTTTTCTCAATTCAAACTAGATGTCGAAGTCACCAAGCTCAAATTATTCACAGAAGATTTTTATAAGACCTTGGAAGGTATTACACCAACCGCGAAAGTACCTACCTTGGTGGATGGTGACGCAACCGTGTGGGATTCATTAGCGATTTTGGAATACGTTAACGAGCAATACTTACAAGGTAAAGCTTGGCCAAGCAACTCCGCAGAACGAGCTAAAGCACGCGCCATTGCATCAGAAATGCATTCGGGTTTCTTTGATTTAAGAAACGAACTCCCAATGAACATCCGCGCACACAGAAAAGTCGACTTAACGAAGGGTGCGCTTAAAGATATTGCTCGTATTGACGCCATTTGGGCAGAGCAAGCAGAACTGCATCCAAACGGTTGGCTATTTGGAGAATGGTCGATAGCGGATGCTATGTATGCACCTGTGGCATTGCGTTTCCAAACTTATGGCATCGAGTTATCGGAAGGTGCCAAAGCTTACCAACAAAAGGTGCTAGCAAGTGAATCTTTACAGCAATGGTTGGAAGAGGCGAACCAAGAAACGGATATCGTAGAAGAAGATGAAGCAGGGGTAGAAGTATAAGCGCATCTTGCGATCGCCTGTAGCAAGGGAAAGCATGACAAAGCACGCTTTCCTCTTCTGGGATAGTTGTAGTTTCCGGCGCGTTTAAGCTAGGTGTTCAACAATCGCTCTGCCTACGCCGTGTGCGCTCGTTGGGTTTTGACCTGTGATGACACGATCATCCACAATTACAAACTCTTGCCATGGTTGCACTTTAGAGTAGCGCGCTGCGCTGCGTGCAAGAGATTCTTCCAATAGGAATGGGATATCGTTGATGGTGCCGAAGTCGATCTCTTCTTCACGAGTGAAGCCTGTTACTGATTTAGACGAAAGTAGCTTTTCGCCATTGCTAAGCGTGATAGGGAGAAGAGCGCCCGGACCGTGACAAACTGCTGCAACAATACCGCCATCTTCATAGTGTTTTGCAGAAATCTTGGCAAAATCTTCGTTGCTCGCTAGGTCTGAAAGAAGACCAAAACCACCCGGATAGAAGATCGCATCATAGTTGTCACCGTTGATTTGTGACACTGGAATCGTGTTGTTGATGCGGTTCTGGAAATCATCATCCGCTAAGATTTTCTCGTTGACTGCGTCGCCTTCGATGTCGGTTCCGTACAGTGGTGCTTGCCCGCCTTTGATAGAGGCAATGTCGTAATCGAAGCCTGCATCTAGTAGTTCGCTAAGCGCATGAGTGAGCTCTGGCGCGTAAGTTCCGTTTGCTTGGTCAGTTTCACCAAGGGTCGCATGGTTCGTCACAATGATGAGTACTTTCTTCATGATGGTTTCCTTTTTGGCTTACGTGTATTTGTTGAACACCTTCATACTAATTGCTAAACAAATAAGTGATAATACGATTAATTGGCAAAACATTATTGCTATATAGCAAAGGTAAGTATGGACAGTTTTGAAGGCATCAATGAGTTTGTTACGGTTGCTGAGAGCTTAGGGTTTTCTGCAGCGGCAAAACAGTTAGGTTGCAGTACCAGTCACGTCAGTCGCCAAGTCACAAGACTAGAAGAGCGATTAGGTGTCGCTTTGTTAGCCCGTTCGACAAGAATGGTGAGTCTAACGGAAGCGGGGCAAGCGTATTATCAGCAGTGTAAAGAATTGGTGATTGGGCTTCAGCAAGCCAATGAACAGCTCACCACGCAGCAAACTCAGTTGAGTGGTACGTTACGCGTGAGCGCCGCTGGTGCGTTTTCTGAGAACTATGTAGCGCCTGCCTTGATGGCGTTTGCCAAGCAACATCCTAATCTCACGGTTGAAATTAACTTCAACACCAGCATGGTCAACTTTATTGAAGATGGTTTCGATTTTGCCATTCGTTACGGCAGGTTGAGTGATTCAGGCTTGGTTGCGAGAAAGCTGGTGGATCGTCCCATGGCAGCGGCAGCCAGTCAGCGTTATCTCGATGAACATGGTTTACCAACGCACCCAGAGCAACTCAAGCGTCATAGCTGCATTATTGCCAATAAGGACGTTTGGTTGTTTGAAAAAGACGGCAAGCCTTTAGATGGCGTAAAAGTGCAGGGCAGATGGAAGAGCAATAACGCACACACGGTCTTGCAAGCCTGTGCAGAAGGATTAGGTGTGGCGTACTTACCGAAGAGTAGTTTCAACGATGCTATTTCGTCTGGTCGTTTGGTGCCAATACTAGAGCCGTATTGGGGAAGCGGCAACAGCAGCTGGATTGTTTATCAGAATCGTCACTTTCTACCACTACGAGCGCGATTGGCTATCGACTTCTTGCTTGATCATTTTGTCGATTGGCAGGAGTAATGAGGCTCTGCCAATCGGTTTGTTTATCCATTTGTTAGATCGTCAACATACTAACGTATCTACATGTTTTGATAGCTTGGTCCGCCGCCACCTTCTGGTGCTTTCCACGTGATGTTTTGCGAAGGATCTTTGATGTCACAGGTTTTGCAATGCACACAGTTGGCGGCATTTATCTGAAACTTCAACTTATTGTTCACTTCCACCACTTCGTAAACCCCAGCGGGGCAATAGCGCTGACTTGGTTCGTCATACATACCTAAATTCACATCAATTGGAATGTGAGGGTAAGTCAGAACAAGGTGACAAGGTTGATTCTCTTCGTGCTGTGTTCCCGACAAAAATACCGACGAAGGCTTATCAAAACTGATTTCACCATCTGGTTTTGGGTATGCAATTGGGTGGCACTCTTGTTTAGGTTTTAACTGATCATGATCGTGCGAATAGTCCTTGATAGACCAGGGTAACGGCTTCTTAACCAGTGGTTGCCACAGGTTGTGTTCAAAAGTCGAAAGAGCACCGCCAAGTATGCTGCCAAACTTATGAATGTTCGCGCCAAAGTTACGCGTTTCGGCGAGTTCGTCATACAACCATGATGATTCAAACAACGACTGGTAGTCTGGCTCAGAAGCTCCAGTTTGTCGGGCCGTATGTACCGCTTCTGCTGCAATGATTCCGGATTTCATTGCTGTGTGGCTGCCTTTAATTTTAGCAACGTTCAAAGTCCCCGCATCACAACCAATCAATAAACCGCCAGGGAATTGCTGTCTCGGCAGAGAGGAAAGTCCACCTTTCGCAATGGCTCTTGCGCCGTAAGCGATGCGCTGAGCACCTTTCAAATGTGGTTCAATAGCAGGATGGTGCTTAAAGCGTTGAAATTCGTCAAACGGGCTCAAGTAAGGATTGCTGTAATTCAAGTCGACAATAAGCCCGACGGCGATTTGGTTGTTCTCCATGTGATAGAGAAAACCGCCCCCCGTGGTATTTGTTTCACTCAAGGGCCAGCCAGCGGAGTGGATAACACTGCCAGATACATCCTTACTGTCAGTGGGTAACTCCCATATCTCTTTTAGGCCAAGCGCGTAGTGCTGTGGTTGCTTTCCTGCGTCTAGGTCGAACCTTTGAATAAGTTCTTTACCCAGATGTCCGCGACAACCTTCAGCAAAAAGGGTGTATTTTGCCCTTAGCTCGATACCTGGTTCAAAGTTAGGTTTGGCCTGGCCGTTCTTATCTAGTCCCATATCGCTCGTGTTAATGCCTGTCACGGCGCCAGTCTGATCATAATTGATGCTTGCAGCGGCAAAGCCCGGAAAAACTTCCACCCCAAGATTTTCTGCTTGGTTAGCGAGCCAACGGCAAAGGTTGGCAAGGCTAATTACGTAATTATTCTCGCCATTTATCATTGGACGCGGTGTAAGGAAGTGGGGAACGCGAATATGGTTTTGTTCAGTAGTAAGATAAAGGAAATTATCTCGTTGAACCGAGGCTGCTAGCGGGGCCTCCATTTCTTTCCAATTGGGGAAAAGCTCATCTAAGGCACTAGTTTCAAAAACAGCGCCAGATAAAATATGTGCGCCCACTTCTGAGCCTTTTTCTACAACGCAAATTGAAAGTGCGTCACCTTCACTGTCTTGGCTGAGTTGAGCTAGCCGACAAGCGGCGCTTAAGCCTGCAGGTCCGGCCCCCACGATCACGACATCAAACTCCATGCATTCTCGTTCCATCTTTATGCTTCCTTTCTATTATCGTCATCTGCGTGACAGGTTTTGGTTTCTATACAGAAAACTATAGCTCAGTTGACGTTAACGTGAAGTGGACTAAGCTCAAGTAATGGATCTGACGTGTTATATGAGGCATGACCATGGAAGACCGACCATTAGCAACACTTGTGCTCGCAGAGCATGACAACCAATCGTTGGCTGTAGGGACGCTGTGTGCAATTAAAGCGGCATTTGAGATTAAGGATGATGATAAATCTCTTCCTGTTTCTGTGTTGCTTATTGGTTATCAGTGCCAATCAGTTTTGGATGAGTTGAATTGCGTTCAGGGTGTTGCAGAAATTATCTGGGTTGATGCGAAGGGATATGAACATGGATTAGCGGAAAATATCGCACCTTTGATCTCACAAGTAGCCAAAAACTACTCACACATTCTTTCTCCTGCCAGTACATTTGGTAAGAATGTGATGCCTCGTGTGGCGGCGTTGCTTAATGTTGGTCAACTTTCTGACGTGATGACAATCGAGTCTATCAATACGGTGATTCGTCCAATTTATGCTGGAAATGCATTGGCGAGAGTCACGTCGAATGATCTCTATAAAGTGATGACCATAAGAAGTACGGCTTTTGATGCCGCAGAGCTATCTGACACGCCAGTTGTCCCTAAGCTTACTCAAGTCGACACGGTGATTATCAATAAACTTAGTGAGTTTGTTTCGCAACAAACGCCAGAAAGTGAGCGACCAGAATTGCCAGCGGCTAGAGTAGTAGTGTCGGGTGGTCGTGCATTCGGGAGTAAAGAGAAGTTTGTTTTAGTAGAACAATTGGCTGACAAGCTAGGTGGAGCGGTAGGGGCGTCACGAGCGGCGGTCGATGCGGGCTATGTGTCTAATGACCATCAAGTTGGGCAAACCGGCAAAATTGTTGCACCGGAGTTATACATTGCCGTCGGAATTTCTGGCGCGATCCAGCATTTGGCGGGAATGAAAGATTCCAAGGTGATTGTTGCAATTAATAGCGACCCTGATGCGCCTATTTTTGACATTGCAGATTATGGATTGGTCGACGATTTGTTTGTGGTAATGCCTGAGCTGTTAGAGAAGCTGTAGATATAGTCTTGCTTCCTAAAACAAAAGGCTTCCGGACTGGAAGCCTTTATCATTTGATTTTTATAAGTTACTTTTCGCTCGGACGTTGCAGGTGCTCTGCAAGTACTTTTGTAAACCTTGCAGCTTCACCACCAGTACAAGCGCGATGATCAAACGTTACGGATAGCGGCATTGCTTTCACCGAAATTGCTTGACCATTTCTTATCACAACTCGGTCGAGTATTCGGCCCGCGCCGACAATAGCGACTTGTGGCGGTGTGACGACAGGTGTCGCGTAAATACCGGCAATCGCGCCGAAGTTGGAAAGCGTAATCGTCGCGTGTTGCAATTGCTCACGACCGATTTTTCTCTCTCTGATCCCTTCAACGGTTTGATCGAGCCAACGACGAACATCTTGTGGCTCGTATTCATCTGCGTGGCGCAAGACTGGCACGTACAATCCATGACGGCTATCTACTGCAATTCCTACATTGACCGTTGTGTGTACACAGCGTGTCATGGTTTCGGCATCAAACCAAGCGTTTAAAGCGGGCTCTTCTTGACACGCATGAACAATCGCTTGAACAAGGCGGATACTGATATCTTCGTTTGGCAGCCAATCTTCCAACAATGCTTCTTCCGTAATGGTTACGGCAGCAACATGTTCGTGCGATTCGGTCATAGACGATACCATGGTACGTCGAGCGCCTTTCAAAACTTCGGTGCCTGGACGCTGTTTTCCGGCTTCGTCGTAAATATCGGCATCTACGATAAGTCCGTTCGGGCCACTACCTGACACAAGGTTAAGATCTACCCCAAGTTTTTGTGCCAACAAGCGAGCCGAAGGCAGGGCGGTAACGAGGTTACTTTCTGTCGTGTTGTGGTTGCCACCAATCCAGAAATCATCAACGTTAACATGATGCGCTTGGTGAGAAACGCTACCGACGACGGTTGCGGCGTCAGCAGTGGCTTTTTTCTCTGCCGTTACTTCTCTCCCGGCACCTGTTTCATCAATCTCTAGCAGTAATGCACCAATATTGACGATTTCACCTTCCTCACCATGACGGCTGACCACACGGCCCGAATAGGGGGCAGGGACGTCTACCGTCGCTTTTGCTGTCTCTACGGTTAAGATCACTTGATCTAATTTAACCATGTCTCCGACATTAACGTGCCATTTCACAATTTCTGACTCAGCGAGACCTTCACCGAGATCGGGTAAATTAAACGTCTTCATTTCCAATCCTCCACGAGTTCGCGCGCCGCGGTCACAATGTCTTCTTCCTGAACCATGAAATAATCTTCGTTACGGTAATAAGGCATAATGGTGTCCATTCCAGTTACTCGTTTAGGTGGGGCTTTAAGTAAGCACATGGCATGTTCAGCGGTTCGAGCTAATAGCTCAGAGCCCACACCACAAGTTTTACTCGCTTCATGAACAACGAGTAAACGTCCAGTTTTTTCTAGTGAGCTGAAAATCGTCGCGGTATCAATTGGCTTAATACTCGCCAAATCAATCACCTCGACTTCAATCCCCTGACTAGACAAGGTTTGCGCGGCCTGAAGTGACTCTACGACACATGCGCCCCAAGTAACGAGCGTGATATCTCGCCCCTTACGCAAGGTGAAGCAGGTGTCGAGTGGGAGTGCTTCGCCGTTATCAACGACTTCAGATTTAACGGTGCGATATATGCGCTTCGGTTCGAAGAACATGACGGGATCATTGCTTCTAATTGCAGCGAGAAGTAAGCCGTATGCGCGTTGTGGAGAAGAAGGAATCACCACTTTAAATCCAGCAGTGTGAGCAAATAGCGCTTCCACGCTTTCTGAGTGGTGTTCCGGAGCGTGGATACCGCCGCCAAATGGCGCACGAAAAACCGCGGGACAAGTGAGCCGACCGCGAGTTCTGTTACGCATTCGAGCCGCGTGGCACATTAAGTGCTCCATCGCAGGAAAAACGAAACCTTGAAACTGAAATTCGGCGACAGGTCGTAATCCTTGCGTTGCCATACCGACCGCAACCCCGCCGATTAAGGCTTCAGCGAGTGGCGTATCGATGACTCGTTTAAGACCAAACTCTTGCTTGAGTCCAACAGTGGCACGAAATACACCACCATTATCGCCCACGTCTTCACCTAGTACGACAACATTGGGGTCTTGTTGCATTTCGTGGTGCAGGGCAAGGTTTACTGCTTCAACCAACGTTAGCTCAGCCATGTCTGCCTCCCTGCATTCTCATTGCCTTGTTGATGAGTTCATCTCTTTGTGCATGAAGCTCTTGAGGTAGCGATTCATACAAATAATCGAAACCGGTTTCTGGTGCTTGTGGCGGTAAGCTCAGATAGCGTTCAACAGCTAACTCTACTTGCTCTTTACAGTAATCTAGCCATTGCTGTTCTTGTTCGTCGCTCCAAGCGCCTTGATTAAGGAGGTACGTTTTAAGACGTGCGATAGGTTCGTATTGCCATGCAGTTTGAACATCATCTTCTTTACGATAACGAGTCGCATCATCGGCCGTAGTGTGGTCACTCAGTCGGTAACTCACCGCTTCGATGAGTGTTGCGCCTTTCCCTTTTCTTGCTCTCTCAAGGGCGGTTTTAGTTGCATCATAAACGGCGACGACATCGTTACCATCGACAGTAATACCCGGTATACCTGCACCTTGCGCTTTTTCTGATAAGAAATCGGCGGCACATTGGAGACTACGCGGCACTGAAATTGCCCACTGGTTATTGTTTACGACGAAAACAAGTGGAATATTCCAAGTACCTGCGCAGTTTATTGACTCAAGAAAGTCCCCTTTGGATGTACCACCATCGCCGCACATGACTAGCGCAGCTTCATGGTTACCTTGAATTTTTAGTGCGGAAGCCACCCCGACAGCATGCGTACATTGCGTCGCTATGGGTACACAGTAGGGAAGGTCTCGGCTAGGAACCGGACTGCCTTCAGGAGCAAAATCACTCCCGCGCTCATCGCCACCCCAGTATTGAAGGTTCTTTTCCATGCCAATGCCACGACACCACATCGCAGGCATATCGCGGTAGTAAGGAACAAACACATCATCGGCTTTAAGTGCTCTGCCGACCGCAATGCCTATGGCTTCCGCGCCTAAGTGTGAGGGATAGGTCCCTAGCTTACCGGTGCGTTGCAAGGCAACTGCTTTGTTGTCGTAAGTGCGAGTTAATACCATATCTCGGTAAAACCCGACCAATGTTTCAGTGTCAGCCCAGTTGGGTAGTTGGCCGACTAGGTCCCCACGATGGTCGATAAACCGATGCATGGGTAATGCCTGAACGTTCATCTCAAGCTCCTTTTGACGCTGCGGGTCTTTTGGACTGCAGCTGTTCATACAAAACCAGAGTTTGTATGGGTACTCAAACTCTGATATCAGCGCAAAGGCCATACCTAAGGTTGCGTGTGCTTTCGATAGCGGTAGGCATCTGTTCGTCCCTTAAACTATTTGTCGATAACATCGCTGCGACTATTTCACCGCAAGATACAGAGAAAGGTTTTTCTGTATCTAACCCTCTAACTAAATCGTGGTATAGCCAGATACAATAAGTGTAAACAAATTGTTAAATTATGCTTCATTTTGACTTTCGCTCAGTAGTAAAGTTTTGCTTACACCCTGATTTTGCAGAGTAATATGCTGCTATTTTGTTGGTGGTATTTTTAAACTCGAATTTAATTACTGGTTAATGAAACATATTTGCAACAAAATTTGGCTGTAAAATTTGACAAAGTGAGTCATTATTAATGAATCAACTCAAACAGTTGCTATATGATGAATTGCAAATTTTTGTTGTGCTCGAAGCCTCGACCTTATGAGAATGCATAACTTCTTCCCAACTGAGTGGAATCAAGGTAGGGTGACGGCATTACAAATGTATACCCTCGGCAGTCCTTGAGCTTATCCAAAGTAGGTGGTGCTCAAGCGGAAGTGATTATGGAGAAGTTATGTACCACGCTCATGTTTATTTTCCCCTAAGAGAACAAGATAAAGCGCAAGCCTTGAACGAGATCATCCGTCAAGAGCGTCAAGATGTGCTGCGTGTGTTTCCATTAGTTGGAAGGTTAGTTGGCCCACACAAGATGCCGATGTTTGAAATTCACCTAGAATCATTGAGTGAAGAGTTCTTGGCGTGGCTTGATACGATTCGAGGCGATTTTTCTGTGCTTATTCACCCAGTAAGCGAAGAAGAGTTGCTCGATCACACAGAACGCGCGATTTGGTTGGGCAGAGAGATTGGTGTATTTGAAGAAAAGTTAGAGAAATAGTTGCTCTTCTCGCCCATGCATGACCGCTTTGAATCCTTCTCTTCTCATTGCGGTCGCAGCTTCTGCTTAACGCCTCATCTTCATTGATGGGTGCGGAATCCCTCTCTTACGCTTTGCTGTAGTTATTTTTGTGCTAAACCTAAAAGTAGGCTTTCGAACTTCACGCACAAAGCGTGAAAATGTTGCTGTTTAGCATGCCATTAAATGAATTTTGGTGGTAATAAAATAATAAGTCTTTGATAAATCAAATAGGTATAGCAGGGAAGTGCAGTTTACGACCCCAACGCCATTGGCAGTGGCGCCGATAATTTATGAGGGGGAAGGGTATGTTTTCAATACTCTTGGTTATACTTGCACTCTATATATTTTGGCTGTTGTTTCGCAACGGGCCTGCGTTTGCCGGGCGTACCGCTCAAAAAAAACGTGACTGGGTTGGGCCTACCGCCAACAAAGAAGAGTGGCGAGGATTTTGTAGGGATGTATTTCAGCCGTTCAGTTCTCAAACGACTTTCTACGCTATTGCTTATTTTGCCAATTACGTAGCAGCAGCGAACGCAATATCTTGGTCAACGATATACGAAGGCGATTATCCGGTCATCATAAGCCGATTTGGTAGCTACTTCATTTTAAGCACGCATGATGCACTGGTCGTAGCTGGGTTTATTGCGCTTGCTTTCTTTATCATTAATTGGCAACTTGCCATGCGCTGCTCTGGTATTCTTAGCCAGTATCTAGTGCGGATTCTTATTATTAATCAAAAGCGCTTTGTCGCGATTAGCTTGGTGTTTTGCAGCTACTTTTCGTACCTACTGACGCTTGGTATATTCTGGCTGTTCCATGATGGGTATTCAATCTGGCATGGATTAATGCTTAGCCCTGTGTTCCTATTTTTAGCTTTATTGGTAGCGGTTGTTGTGCCGTCTGCAAAAAGAGAAAATAGTGTACCTTAGATAGGTTTTCCACGTTAAATTACATTCGATTTTAGGATAGTAATTCTTATGCCATTAAGTTAGCATTGCCAGCTTTTTAACGGTCAAAAGGCCACTAATCAGTGGGACAGTGGGAGAAACAATGTTTATCGGCTTTGACTATGGTACTGCAAACTGTTCAGTGGCTAAAATGGAACCGGGTGAGCCAGTACTGCTTAATCTAGAAGGAAACAGCCCTTTTATTCCTTCCACCCTTGCTGCACCGAGTCGTGAATCGGTATCCGAGCATTTATTTCGCCATCGAGATATTAAACCATTAGATCAAGTTGGTGAGCAGGTTTTACGCCGGGCAATCAATTTAAACCGAGAAGAAAGTATTGACTTAGAATCCGACGACATTGCGTTTGGTCAGGATGCACTTAATCTCTATTTGGAAGATCCTCGCGATATCTATTATGTGAAATCGCCGAAGTCTTTTCTTGGTGCATCTGGCTTGCGTGATGTGCAATTGGCTTTTTTCGAAGACCTTGTCTGCGCGATGATGGACAATATTAAGTCTCAAGCCGAAAACGATGCGCAGCAAAGTATTACCGATGCTGTGATCGGCAGACCAATTAACTTTCATGGGCGTGGCGGTGAAACGGCTAACATTCAGGCTGAACGCATTTTGTTGCGGGCAGCGAAACGTGCGGGCTTCCAAAATGTGGAGTTTCAGTTTGAGCCTGTCGCGGCGGGCCTAGAGTATGAAGCGACACTCAGCGAAGATAAAATCATTCTAGTAGTCGATATTGGCGGTGGTACAACGGACTGTTCGTTGATCCAAATGGGACCGTCTTGGCGCGGCAAAGCAGATAGGACCGCAAGCTTGTTAGCTCACAGTGGCCAGCGTGTCGGCGGGAATGATCTTGATATCGCGCTAGCATTTAAGCAGCTCATGTTCCCTTTTGGCATGGGAAGTAAAATGGAGTCAGGCATTGTGATGCCGACTACCCAATTCTGGAACCCGATAGCAATCAATAATGTAGAAGCGCAGAGTGACTTCTATTCGCGAGAGAACCTATCAGCGTTAAAGTTGCTTCAAAAGCAGGCTCAAGAGCCAGAAAAACTTGCTCGTTTGCTAGAGGTGTATCATGAGTCTTTAGGCTACAACATTGTTCGCCGTGCCGAAGAGGCAAAAGTGGCACTTTCAGAACAAGCTTCTTACCGAACTGGCATCAACTTACTATCAGAAACGATTGAAGTTGATGTACAACGTGACGAAATGATCGAAGCGATCCAGTCGCCAAAGAATAAAATGACGGCGTTGGTGACAGAAGCGGTAGAGCAAGCTGGAGTTAAACCCGATGCTATCTTTATGACTGGAGGTTCGGCACGCTCGCCAATCTTGCGCGATGCGGTGCAAACCGTACTGCCAAGTATTCCGGTTGTCAGTGGAAACTATTTTGGCTCAGTAACTGCCGGCTTAGCTCGTTGGGCTGAGGTTTGTTTCAAGTAGAAAGAAAGCCGATTAACAGTGGGTCTTTGTTGCCAAACTTATGATTTCATTTAGGCTTGCCAAGTGATGGTTGGAGAACTTTGTCGAGAGGTTGAGTTTTAAGCGGGTAGGGAACCTTTTTAGGATCTTAAGTCTTTCAAGGTCATTCTGAATTGTGAGGGACGAGCGTGATTTAGAATCTCTTGCCCGAGCACGCTGTTATGATATGTGACCCCGTTTCGCCGAGCGTTATTCATCACCATTATTCTGAAGAGTCGAGTTAGGATCTACCGGAATAATGATTTTGACTAAGCTGAGATAAAAATGCCCGCTAAATCAGCGGGCACTTTTGTTTACGTCATTAATGGTGCATGTGTTTTTCCATGTGACCTTGTTTTTCAACCGCCATTTCTACTTCCACTTTACCCGCGTTTTTGAATGTTAACGTCATAGGGAAGCGGTCGCCTTCTTTAAGAGTTTGTGTTGGGTTAAAAATCATTAAATGGAAGCTGCCTGGCTTAAACAACACTGAGTCATTGGCTGGAACGCGCACTTCGTCAATCTTAATCATTTTCATCACACCATCTTCTTTCTTATGCGTGTGAATTTCGACATGCCCTGCGATTGGGCTTTCTGCTGCGATCAATGCATCTTCACTGTCACCGTGGTTGGTTAATTGAAAAAAACCACCGATAACAGGTGCGTTTGGTGGCGCTTCGCGGCTCCATGGATGGTCGATATGAATTTTTCCTGCTTCATAATCGTGCGCTAAACTCAGTGGGCTAGCGATGACAGCAATAAGCGCGATAGCGGCGGTTTTTAATGATTTAAGCATGTGTTTTTCCTTTTGAATTAATAGCTTCTCTGAATGGACAACAAACAGAGTCATCGTTATTTTTGAATAAAGTTGTCAATGATTAGATGCCTGTTAGGCAGGAAAAACACTCGGCGGAGAGTGCTTAGGCGCGATGTGTTTGTAAACGAGCTTATCGCATTTTGAAAAGTGATAAGTCGTCAGTGCATACTTTACTCGGCGCAGCCAATGGATGGTTGTCAGGTAAAGCCCAATCGCAACTAAAAGAAAGAATTGAACAGCTTGAAGAAGCGGGCATTCAAACTGGAAGCCGTCGTGTAAGTTAAGATCTTGGATGAGCTTAGAAGAAGATTGAGCGTTAGCCTCAATCAACGTATTGATATCCACCCATTTGAAACCATCTGCGGTACACAGTAAAACCTTTTCACTTTGGACTTTGTTGAGCCAAGTTGTGCTGTGAACTTGTGTAGGGTTAAGAGCGGCTGTGGACGCTAAATACAACTGAAACAACACCGCGATAATAACCGCAATAGCGTGCAAGCGATGGTGTTTGTGCTGTATTAGAGTGTTTTCCATACAATTGAGTGCTTATCTTCTTCGGCGCGGGATACTAACAAATTAACCAAACAATGTAATTATCAGTTTACTAAAAGGTGATGCAAGTGTGCATTATTTGTTTTATTGTCTATTTTTAACGCTTTAATGTCTTGATTCGGCTGACATTCACAACCTCCAATTCAACTTGTCAGTCTTGCCTAGTCGCTTTTGAAGATACCGAATTAATCTCTCTTATATGCCACTGAAGCTTCGGTTAGTGGGTGTCGTGGTGGTGTTTTTACGTGCTAGATTTGGCTGATATCGATTCAAAATGCACACCGAATCTTCACTTGTTTTCCATTAACGGAATTATGACAGTAATTTAATAAAGGATACGGTATTCTGCGCTCCTTTGTACATGCCAGAAACGTCCGTCCTACTTAGTCGGAGGGGCGATTAATCTTAAGAAATTTCTCAAATGAAATACGAACAACAGATTGGATATCGATACCCTAAAGGTCGATTTGCCATGGTGAGTGTATATGCATTCACCGGTGCTGCGATTTTAGCATCGACTATTTTTTCTCTATTGCTGTTTTTGTCTATCGACGAAAATCCGATGATGCAAACCTTATTTGGTGGTTTAGCGATCATTTTTGAAGCGGGTAAATTTTACGCTTGGTATGAATACGGTGAGCGCCGAGCCCATCGCAACTACACAGGAGCAGCAACCGCTCTCGTGTTTTATTTAGTCTTAGCTGCGATTTCCATTGGCGGTAGTATTGGTGGCATTAATAGTGCAACCAATAGTGCACAAAGTCATATTTCGGTAGAGCAGGCGAAAGTGGAAGCGTTTAATCGTCAGATTGCGGCAATCGATAAGCAGATTGAGCTCAACAATATGGCAGCGCAGAAATACATCGAGATGGAGCGTATCGCGACTGGTGTAACTCGCATTCAGGATCAAAACAAAACCTTACGTGAAGAGCAGCAACGCTTGGCTATGGAGCGTGATAGTTTACCGCCGGTTACGCAAGGCTCAGTGATTGGTTTGATTGATAGCCTAGCCAACGCATTTGGTACCACCTCTCAGCAAGCTCAGCTTGGCTTGGTTGTATTTCTTTCGATTCTTTTGGACTTCTTTGCTGCATTTTTTGTTGGCTTGATTGGTGAAGAGCAACGGTTCCGATATTTCTATCGCAGAAATGAGGGCATGATATTGAAAACAGTTCGCGATATAGATCCAGCGCCTGCGGGTTATCTTCCTCATATAAAAGAGGAAGAGGAGCAAGAAATACCAGCTGCGCCGGAGCCAGAAGAACCAAAGGAACCGAAAACCTTGTTAGAGCAAGTTAGCGATGCACTTAAAACGCATCAAATTACGTGCACCAAAAAAGCCGTTGCTAAACAGTTTAGGCTGTCTGCGGAAGAGGTAGACAAGGTATTTGAAGAATTGGCAGAGCTCGGTTTAGTGGGGAAAAAAGCCAACCACCATTATCATTGGATAGGTGAAGCAGAGACCGCATAATTGGTTATCTATTAGAGATCGGAAAGAGCGTCAATCGGCGCTCTTTTTTTTGGGGGGGGGAAGTTTCGCTATTAAAGTTAACGACAAGAAAGCGTATCAATCTTTATTGAGCTTTTTGGTTACGTCTTTCACCGTTTTCTTCTCTTTTTCTGGTGTCATTGCATCAACAGCTTTACCCGCCATCCCTTCATCTGGCAATTTGTCTTTTCCTGCATCAACTGCGGTATCTTTCAGTGCCTCTTTAGGCGTACAGCGACCACCAACACCAACCACGGCTTTTGTCGCAGCGGCTTTAGCTGCCTTTTCTGCATCGCAGTCAGGATCCATAACGCTAGCTAAGCTCGTGGCTGAACCAAAAAACAAGATTAACAAAATGAGGTTGCGTTTTTTCATAGTTGTCACCAATGTTGTGAAACATAGGTAAAGTGTAACGGAGAGAAAAGGCTTTGGCTGAGAATTTGTTGGTTTGAGCTTGGGAAGCAAAGTAAGGTGAAAAGAAAAAGTGCCATCGAAGTGACACTTTTTCTTAAGCGTAGAAGGGATTAGTTGTCGTAAACGTCTAACTCCACTTCACGGGCAATATTTTGGTCGTTAATGATCACACCTTCGACTTCGACACGAGCACCATTTAGGTTAAGTTCTTCGATGCCTTGGAAGCGTGTTTGTGCATCAATCACAACGGTCGTGTTGTTTAGCAATTGATCTGCGTCGTTTTCGCAACGCTCGATTTCAAATGTTCTTGCTTCAGCATCGTAGTTTGATACGTATCCTTCACATTCAAATTCTTTACCTTGCCATTGGTTGTTATCGTCAAAGTCTGGTTGCTCAAACTCAATAACGGTAGCGATGCGTTTGCCATTTTTCATGACAGACGTTACTTCCACTTCTTGGCCTTGTTTTAGGTTCGCTTTGCTGCCGTCTTCAAATCGTGTTGCGTTATCGATGAAGAATGCTCCTCGGTAGTTTAGAGAGAACTCACTATAATCCTTGGCAACCCAAGTCACGATACCTTCCACATCGCTGTCATTTTTTAGATCGTCGTAGTCTTCAACTTGTACCTCATGTGCCATGAAGATACCGTTTTGCATTTCACCTTCTACTTCCACCCATTGGCCGATGCTAAGTTGGCTAATGTTGTCGTAAGATACGGTTATATTTGTACCAAGCTCAAACGTGCCAGCATTTTCATCGATACTGGTAATACTGCCTTCCAGTTCGTAGTAGCTTCCAAGGGCTGGGTAATCGTTATCTACGTCGATTTCGACCACAGACAACACTCGATAACCCGCATCCGCAGTCGGTAAGGATGACACCATCACCCAGTCGTTGATCTCTATATCATCACTTAAACCGTCAAACTGCAGCTCTATGCCGTTTACCGTGAATTTTTTCTTCACATGATCAATCGCTGTCACACGTCCAGTAATGGTTGGTTCAAGTGTGACTCGGACGCCATTGTCCGAAGCTTGCCGAATATCTGAACCCACGCGAACCACCATTTTTGGTTTTACATCGGCCAATTGCACTTGTGTGTCGTCATAAACCACCTCAGACACACGATACGTATGTCCATTGACGGTTAACGTGCTTTCTTCAGCGTTGACCGCTTCAACAGAGCCAATCGCTACACTTGGTTTCACTGTTGGTTGAGTTGGTGTGCTATCGCTATTGCTGCCACCACCTGAACCACCACAACCAGACAATGCCAAACCTACTACAGAAATAAGAGCGAGTTTTTTCATTGTATTAACCTCAATTTACGAGCGAGTTTAGGAAATTGCCTGTATCTTATTGGGCATATCGTGAAGAGATCGTGAAGAAATGTGATTTTATGAAAATTTTAATTGTAGATGACAACCATAACGTCTCGGAGACGATTGCAGACTATCTTGAGCTCGAAGGCATGATTATCGATTGTGCGTTTCATGGAGAGGCTGCGATTAAGTTAATCGAGGAAAATCATTACGATGTAATTATCATGGATATCATGATGCCGAAGCTCGATGGCATCAGTACGGTACAGAAGCTTCGACAAGATAAGTTATGTGGAACGCCAATTCTCTTCCTAACGGCAAAAGATACGCTAGATGACAAAATCGCGGCTTTTAAAGCGGGGGGAGATGACTATTTAATGAAGCCATTTGCGATGGAAGAGCTCAGTTTGCGTGTTCATGCTTTGGCTAATCGTGGTCCAAGACAAGATATCGGAACGCTCAAATTTGCAGATATTTGTTTAGATGCGCGTACAGGAAAAGTAACGAGAAAAGACAAAGAAATTAAGCTGAGTCGAATTCAAACTAAAATTTTAAAATTGCTCCTCCAACGTGCTCCAGCAGCGGTCTCGCGCACAGAAGTGATCGATAGTGTGTGGGGAGACGAACCACCGGGAAGTGATGCACTTCGTAGCCATATTTATGGTTTAAGAACCGCACTAGACAAAGGTTTTGAAGAATCACGATTAGAGACTATTCATGGACAAGGTTACCGACTTAAAGCATAACGAATATCCAAGCATTTATCGCAAGATCCGTTGGGGTTTTGGGGTCATGACGTTTGTGATGTTTACTCTTTTTTGGTCGCTGATTTATGTGGCAGAAAACAAACTGGAAGTGCTGAGTTTACATCACTGGCTCGATACTGAAGCTGCGCTTTATAGTGAGAATTTCGAGAAACAGGGCTGGGATGCGCCATTGCCAAACGTATTGGAGTTCAACTCATATTGGAGTGAAGCTCCGACACCGGATTGGTTGCTCTCTTTTACTTCACCTGGTTTTTATGAATACCTGCTTGGTGAAGAAGATAAACACTTTGTTGTATTGAACCATCCCTCAGGGAAGGGGCTTATGTACATTGTATTTCAAGATGACTCAGATGATTACTTGGACGAATACGAAAGCTCGCTGCATCAGTTTACGCTGCTGCTCGGTGGTTTGTTTTCATTTGTCATGGTTGGGTATGGCATTTACATGGTGCGAATATTGTCTCGGCCATTAGCGCAAATTGAAGACAAAATTAGCCAAATGTCACCGGATCAACCCGCTTTCCAAGTTGAAACTAAGTTCAGCGAAACACGCCAGATAGAGCAGACTTTGCTGGATAATAAGAACGATATCGCGGGCTACTTCAAACGAGAACAAGAATTTAGCCGTTTTGCATCGCATGAGTTGAGAACGCCAATCATGGTGATTAAAGGCTCAACAGACATTCTGACGCGTCTTCCTGATCAACCTCGAGTTGCGCAAAAAGCCATCACGAGGATGCAGTCAGCTTGTGACGAGATGCGTGTACTGACAGAAGCGTTTCTCTTACTTGGTAAAGAGAAAATAGAGCCTCAGCATTACGGAGAGCATCAGCTTCTTACTTGTTTACAAAAACAACTGGAAGAGCTGGCTCCTTTATTTGCCAAGCAAGATTCGAATTACGCTTTGCACGAACAACATAGTGGTGTCGTGAATGCACCAGAGAGTTTTGTGACCATTGTTATCAACAATCTGATTAAAAACGCCTTTAGCTATAGTGTGGGAGATATTGAAATTGAGTTGAAAGGTCATGCGCTTAAGATCCTAAACCGTCACGATGGCAACGAGACGTACAACGCTGGTTATGGTTGTGGGCTTGTTATCGTACAACGAATATGTGAACGGATGGGGTGGGCGTTAGTACTGGACGATGATGGTGTTCGATTTAGTGCAAAAGTGGAGTTCTGCTCTTAGCTTTGCGCGTATTGATTCAAGTGAGAATTAACGCTCTGGATTTTTCTTGTCGTACGCATCTAACCCGCAGTCAAACAAGAAAAAACTGGAATTTGAATTAGACTGAAGTTAGTGAAGCGGAAACTCGAGGAACCGTTATGCTCTCTTATCAGGTCAGCCGAAGTATTGAAATTAATAAGAATCAAAGTGAAATTATTGGCTATCTCAAGAACTTCAATAACTGGCCCAGCTGGTCGCCATGGATCATTCTTGAACCAAGCTGCGAGCTGACATTCAGTGATAATCAGGGCCACGTTGGAGCTGGTTATCAATGGAATGGTCAGCGTATTGGGACTGGCGCGATTGTACTGGAAAGTACTCAAGAGCATCGATTAGATATGGAGCTACATTTCTTTCGCCCAATCAAGAGCCATGGAAAGGTGACTCTAATCGTGACGCCGTCACAAAATGGCTGTTTAGTCGAATGGCAAATGCAATCTCGCGTCCCTTGGTATCTGTTCTTTCTGAAAAGTATGTTTAAGTCGATGATAGAGATGGATTATCAACGTGGGTTACGCATGCTCAAAAGTAAGCTTGAAACCGGAAGAGTGCATTCAGACTTAGTCGAAATAGGTAACCGAACGTTGCCTCAAATTCATTACATTGGGATCAAGGGTGTGGCTAGCTTGCAGGAATTAGGTTCGGTAATTGAGAAGCATGTTCAGCAACTAGAACAGTTAATTAGTGACGAAACCCTATCCGTGAATGGTGAATTGTTTTGTTATTACCAGTCGATGGATATGCAGAAAGGTACATTCGAGTTTATCACTTGCTTTCCTCTTCATAACTCAGTATCAGCGCCTCAAGGGGCGGTTACTGGTACCATTCCTGAGAGTGAAACATTTGTCGTCGAACACCGAGGTGAATATCAGTTTTTGGGAAATGCATGGGCTTTAGCGATGAACTTGGTTCGTCAGAGTGGCATGAAAGTCAAAACCAGTCCTTTAGGAATCGAACGCTACCTGAATAGTCCGAAGGAAACCACGGAAGAAGAGCTAAGAACGGAAATTATTTTGTTTAAGAAATGACAGGCGCAAGCGAGTAGGGTGTTTAGGTATCATACTAGTTATGCGAAATGTTACTAAAGAATAATAGCGTATCTGTTCCTACCCATAAAAATGCCTCAGCAATCGCTGAGGCATGGTTTTACAGGCCAACTTCTCTTGTTAGAGAATTATTGTGCACGGTATTTACCGCTGTTTAGTTCAATTTTAGACGCTTTTACCCGGCTGTCTGCATTTAGGTAGTCGCTAATACTTAGCAGATCTTGATCTTGAGATGCTTTTAACACCGCTGATTCCCCCTCTGCGAAGATAACTTCTAATTTTAACTCTTTGGCGACTGCTTTCGCTTCGTTAGGATTGTTTACGGTGATGTAAACCAGTCCAGTGGCTTTGGATACGTTACTAAACGCATTCTTAAACACCTCATCACCCGCTTGAAGTTTTACGTCTTCAGATAGGGTTCTAACAGTGCCAGTTTGCACTTTTCGATAGTCTTGGCCATTAATCTCAACCGCTTCTGATGGCACAAACAGTTCTGGTGCAGGTTGTTGAGAGAGCTGTTGCTCTGCGTATACACTCGACGTCATGATAACGAGAGCCAGCATAGAAAATGATTTGTATTTCATGTTATTGACTCCTTAGTGTCCAAATATGCGCATCGACCAGTTCTTAATAACACCGGGTTGAGCGTTGTTTGCCATCGGAACGTCATAGATGGTGGAAGAGTTGAAATATGCAATGTAAGAATAGGCTTCATCGCCGTTCGTATCTATTGCTCGCAACGTCCATTCGCCTTTTGCATCTTCGCCATAAAATTGGTTAGACAACATTAATTGATCTTTGTAGCCAGTAATCGTTGGATCAAGAGATTGACCAACAAGACCATTGCGCGGTGTTTGCAAAACAGAACGAGTCCCTGATGGCGAAATGAGCTCGATAGCTAAGTCGGGCAGACGAGCGTGGTCCAATGTCAATGTCACTTGAACGGATTCTACTGTCAGCTCATCGCCAATGGCGATACTTGAAGAACCACCAACTAGACTTGCATCGGGTACACTTACTTCTGTAGCGTTATTAACCCATGGCGTAATGACTTGAGCTGGTAAAACACGATTCGTCATGCGAGCACGTTGCATCGCTTCATCTAAATCTACAGCGCCGAAGCCATAAAAAGTATGGAAATCTACGCCTGCTGCGTTTTTCTGCCAAGGGGCAATTGCCTCGTAGCTAACCTGTTCACCTTTATGGTTAGTAAATTCAAGCTGTACGCCTTGATGCGCTTTATCCGTTACTTTTGCTGTCTCCGCTAGTAAAGCACGTACATCACGAGCAGAAAGTGCGTGGTTGGTTGACATGATTGCCGCGATGGCACCCGATGTGTTTGGCGCAGCCGATGAGGTTCCGTTCATCGTACTGGTATAGTTACAGTTCGGATCGAGCTCCGTTCCGCCGTGTAACCCATTAATGCCAAGGCCTTCACTGGTATTTTGCCCTTCTTCACAACCCATTAAATCAGTGGTGACCATAGCAGGGAAATCTTGCCCATATTCACCTGCTGGTGCTGCAACCCACACGTTCGAACCCACCGATGAGTAACTCGCTCGCGTACCATCCGCTCGTAGTGCACTAGTGACTAAATTGAAGTAATTGGCGTTATCATAAGACTGAGCAGAGTTGTGCATCGGTAAGCCTTGATTGTCTCCACCAGCAAAGAAGTTACTTGGCAATACGAAGAATCGCCCTGCATTGAAATAGCGGTAACCATTACCTGCTGACTTTACAAATACAGCACCTCGACCCCAGGCGTTACTCTCGCTGACGTTTTTCATCACGTCCATTTCAAGTTTTAGTTGAGGGTCGCTTTCATCAAAAGTAATCGGGTTTATAGGGCTGAAACCGTAACTTTGGTTAAATACGCGAACATCACGTGTTGCTGGGTCCATGCCATGGGAGATTAACCAACCTTCTAATGTCTGGTTGGCTAACCAGTTAAAACCAATGAGGGAAGAGTGAGAAGCGACACCGCGTCCGCCTTCACCGTTGTTGCCGACGGCGCTAATCAAACCGGCTACAGCAGTGCCATGACCATTAGTATCAACCGGATAACTTGGTGGGAATGAAGAGTCTTCGACGAAGTTTCTGCTACCTGTAACTATATTACCTGCAAGGTCGGGGTGATCGATCTGCACTCCAGAATCAATGACGGCAACTTTCACACCAACACCTGCAATCCCCATTGCCTGAGTGAGCTTAGTGTTTAAGTCGTTCCCAGCAACAGCAGGATTAGCCGCAAACGCAGTTTGCCCCGTGTTGTCTAAGTGCCATTGTTCAGAGTAGAGTGGATCAAACGCCGAGACGGCAGGTGCAATGCCTACTGCCAACATAGCAGCAAATAGGCGATTAATGCGTATTTCCATTTTTGACCTCATGTCTTTGTTTGGAATTTTTTAGTTCCTGTTTCATATTCCGCTAACAGGAACAAACAAAGCTAACGACAAAGAATAAGGACGAAAACCATTTACAACTTGTTTACATTAAAAGTTCGATGGACAACATAAGTCTTTGTTAATTTACTGAAACCATGAGGTTTTTATATGTCGCATCGAGCATGCGTGAAAAGTGAAAAGCAGAAAATACGAGTGTACCGTCTGCTTCAAGAGGGGAGTTATTTAGTTGAAGCGGGTTGAATAGTTGCCATTGGTTTCTTAGGTTCGGCTTTTTCTTTAGGCAGCACGTTATCAATCCACTTTTTAATGTACAACTTATCGAATTCTTTATCACACCACTTTTTGTTTAATCCACGTCGATTGAACTCAGCACCAATCGCCACTTTGGTTTGGTTAGTTGCACGGTTGTAGTAGAGAGTTTCACATAGTTGAGTGTTACTCATTTGCTGGGCATATACGTTGACACTGCTGCTGCGCATTCCCAGTTGAGATGCTTGCTGATTACTACACGCCATAAGAAATAGAGGCGCAAAAGTAATAATGATTAGATTTTTTTTCATGTGTGCTTTTTTATGATGTAGGATGAATGACGAACTGGTTTCTACCAGCTTGCTTCGCATCATACAAAGCTTGGTCTGCCAAGAAAAACCATTGATCCCATTCTTGTTTAATTATTTGTGCCGACAGTTTGTCCACTGCTCCAAGGGAAATTGTCGCGTTTAATGGTTTAGAGTCAACCACCAATGGCGTGTTTTCAACAGTATATCTCAATCGCTCCAAAAACTTAGCGCAATCTTCAACTCGCTGTACTTCGAATAATAGGACAAACTCTTCTCCACCCCAACGAATGAGTAGGTCACCAGAGCGGGTGGATTCATTAAATAGCGTGGCAATATGAGTCAGCATTTTATCGCCAATATCGTGTCCATATTGATCATTAAAGGTTTTAAAATGATCGACATCTAAAACGGCTAAGGCAAATGTTCTATCTGGGCTTCTACGAGCCATTTTGTCCAACCAAATGTGAAGATAGCGACGGTTATGCAGTTGAGTTAATGGATCGGTAGTATTTTCTTGAGTGAGTGCTTTATTAATACGTCTAACGCGCAGTACGTAACGAAAACCAACGACTCCAATTGCCGCAATAGCGATAAAGTAGAACATTTCTCGATAGCGCTGTGAACGCAGTTCAGAGGCTTGTAGCGCATTTTTTGTTTCTAGCAATTTGAGTTCTTTCTGGGCTAACTTAGCTTCGAGGTCAAACTTAATGTTAATCATCTCTTCACCATGAATATGATGAGAAAACTCAGCCTCTAGCTCTCTTAATTGGGTTAAATAATGAAAAGCCGCTTCATAGTCATTAAGAATTTGATGAGCGTTTACCAGTACCGAAAGCATATCAATACGCTGACGCAGCTCTAATTCACTGGTTGATTTGGTTTGTTCTAGAACGTTAAGCGCTGTTGTAATAGCTTTATCGTATTGTTTGTTTGCGAGGTAAGCCTCTGCAAATGCCTCGTAACAAGACGTTTTTAGCATTTCTAGATTTTTTGGAATGGGCAGGTCTACGCAACGTTGTGCGACCATTAATGCATCATCAATTTTTCCTACCGAGCTCAACATTTGTGAAAAGCTGGATAAAGAGTGGTGCTTGACTGTGTCCGACCCCGTTTGCATTGAAAGTCGAATGGCTTCATTGAAATAATATTCCGCTTTTTTGTTATCTCCGAGGCTCGAGTGAACGATGCTAAGGTTTGCGTAGATAACCCCCATAAAAAAGCTATTATCGTATTGATATTCGCTCTCTAGGTAAGTGTCGAGAGCTTGCGTTAGGTAACTGTTGGCCCGAGCCCAATCTGATGCGTCGATGTAGACCGTCCCAATGTTGTTCAGTGTCATCGCGACTTGTATTTCAAACACTGTTTTTTCTAATAACTCATAGGCATTGCGATAATATTTTAGGCCACTGCGTAGTTGATTTCGAGATACTTCTAGATTGCCTAACCAGCGGTAAGCACGGCCTTCTAATGCTAGATAACCAAGATCACGGGCTGTAGAAACAACGTCATGGAGTAACAATTCTGCGTTCCAGTTATCGTCTTGCTCAATCATTGTTACAGCCTTATTGAGCTGTGCTTCAGCGACGACCCATTCCAAATGGTGCTTTTTACCGAATTCGATTAAATCGGGCATATCTTTCGGTAATGGAACGCCTTCGTAACGCTTAAGGTACTTTCGTGCAAAGTAATACAGAGCAAGAGACTCCGCTGATGCATTCTGTGGCGCATTTAACTCATCTTTTTGAATTGATCGCGGCTTACCCATCGAGCGAAAGTAGAGTTTTAACATGGGCTTGCTTTCTGCTGAAATGTGTTCTTCCAGATAAGCTTGCTTTTCGGTACTCGCCAGTACGTTGGTCGGATGCAAGAAAAGTCCAAGTGCAGTACAAAGTGCGCAAGCCAGTTTTTTAATTGAGAAGTGCATGAGCGTATTAATAAAATGTGATCTCTTAACCGAATACCAGTTAAGTCTACCATTTCTTGTTGGTTAAGTGCGGATGGATTCCCAGTGGTAAAGTGTTTTGGGAGTGAGAGACGAGAAGGCTCTCTATAATATTATGATTTATAAAACAAAATCTATTGAAAACTTATGCAATGATTAGACGATGGTATAGACAAGGTAACGATGACAGGTAGGCGAGCATATTGGGTGGACTCAATCTAATGATTTAAGCCGCGGATTCATCGCTCAAAATCAGGGCGAAGTGTAAAAAATTACGTTTCTGTCATAAATATTTAATGTTTGTATGGGTTGTTAAAAAACTGGATATTAGACATAGTGTTATTAAGCCAATAAAAAATGGCTTTTATAATAAATAGGAGATTAACTATGCATAATGAAATGATTCAACCTTCGCACTTCGGCATTATCGGCCGTACCTGCATCGCTTCAGTACTTATGATTGCGGGTGTTTTCGCTCTTATTTAAGAGTCAAGGGTAACGATGATTACCTTTTAAAGAGTAAGAAAATTCAGGGAATCACCTTAACCTTGTGTAAGGTATTCCCCTGAAAATCCAAGCTAGTCTTTAGTTATTAGCTGAAGAAGCTAAAAATCAATGCACTTACCGCCACAATGCCTGCTGCTAGAACAAAGTAAGTAGAGATATTTCCTCGATATTGTTTCATCGCCTCGATTTTATACACCGCTAACATTGGCATAATAAATAAGATCATTGCAATAACAGGCCCTGACAATGCTTCCATCATACCAAGAATACTTGGGTTCATGATCGCCGCCGCCCAGATTGAGAAGAACAGTGCTGCCACGCTGATACGATCAACACGCTTCTCAGATAGGTTAAAATGCTTGGTAATTAAACCATTTAAGCTTTCACGCGCACCTAAAAAATGTCCAAGGAAAGATGAAGTGATAGCAACAAACGCTACTAAAGGACCAAGTGTTGCAATAAATGGATTATCGGTTGCGTTCGCTAAGTAAGACAATACGGATACGTTTTGTTCTTTTGCTTGAGCCAATTGTTCAGGTGACAGTGTTAGCACACAGGAAAATACAAAAATAAGAACAAAGGCAATCAGCATGATGCTAGTGCGGCGAAGAATAACTTCGGATTTGGCATCTGCCTGCTTACCGTAATGGCGACGTTGTACATTTGCAAAGCTTGAAATTGCAGCTGCGTGACTAAACGAAAAAATCACTACAGGAACTGCTAACCACATAGTGCTAGCAAAAGCTGACGCTTCTGGCACATCCATGACAGGCATGGTCCAGTTCGGTATTAAGTAAAATGATAGAAAGGCAAGAATGGCAACAAGTGGGAACACCATAATGGCAAAGGCCCGTAGCATTACTTTTTCACCCGCCATCATAATAGCAATTAGTGCAAACACTAGTACGCCAGAAAGCAAAGGTCTAGGTAAAGAAGCCATATCAGCCTGATTTACCATGAAGCTATCTACTGTGTTTGTTATTCCAACCCCATATATCAACAGGATCGGGAAGATCGAAAGAAAATACAGCAGTGAAATAGAACGGCCTGCTTTTGCGCCGAAGTGCTCTTCCACTACATCAGTGAAGTCTGCGTTTTTGATCTTAGAAGATAGTACAAAACGAGCTAAGCCACGGTGCGCAAGATAGGTCATTGGAAAAGCAAGTACTGCCATCGCGACTAAAGGCCAAAAACCACCAATCCCAAGGTTAATTGGCAGAAACAGGATGCCTGCGCCAACGGCCGTTCCAAATAGGCTAAGAACCCAATGTGTATCATGTTTTGACCAAGCTGTGGTTGTGTTTATTTCACTAGGATTTAAGGCATTTCGAGATTCTTTCACTTTAAAACTCGCTTTTATAAAAATAATAATGCTGAAAATGGTAAAGGTTTTAGTGTTTATTATCACATGCGAAGCTTGGTGAATAATGCTGTGGATTTGGTGTGGTTGTAAATTATCCAACTATGAATTTTTCAATAAACCAGAATAAAGTTCTTAATTTTAATGCACTTAATGGTTGTATGTATTGAAATTTTCATCTTGTGTGGTTTTTGATTTTGCGGTCAAAACTTAATCACGGATGTATGTTCTAAGTGAGTTAGGCCTAATTTTCAGGAAGAATATTACATTTCTTAAGCACTTAATTGAGATGTTTGTGTCCCGTCATTTAGATGAGATTTAGGTATACTGCTGCCATTCATGTTAAAGAAGGAGTCATTGAATGGACATCTTGTCTGCGCAAAAAGAGGACTTATTTGCCATATATAAGCTCGAAAATACTTTATTTGGAGAACACGCCTATCCTCAATTTTTCTTTCGGCAAGCTTTTGATTGTTGGGGAGAGAGCTTACTGGTAGCAAAAGAGGGAGAGCAGGTCGCAGGGTATATATTGCTAACGACTAGCACAAATGCACATCAATATTGGATCATGTCATTGGCCGTCGATATTCAACATAGAGGTAAAGGTATTGCGCGTTCCCTCCTAGAAAACGTTATTGCGCCGTTGAAGTTAGGCTCAAGCGTGAAATTGACTGTCGATCCTAAGAACCAACCTGCATTGTCTTTATACCTCTCCCTTGGCTTTAAAACGTTAGAAGAAGAAGCGCATTATTTTGGTGACGAAGAATCCAGGTTAGTCATGGAATTAGTAAAGTAATACTGCACGATAATGACCGAAATTTGCACACAATCAGTGCGTAGCATTACGTTGCTATAATTGGTTTTAAGCTAACTCGTTGTATAGTAAAGGTTTTTGATCTTGGCACCTCACTTGCTTTACATAAACGTTCATCGATAACTCGATGCGCCGCTCTCAATAGCAGGCGAGAGCGGTATAGGGTATTACTTTTTGAAAATGTACTAACAGCGTTAAAGGCATTGCTGCCTCTCTCGATTCGGGAGAGGCTTTTTTTTGCTAGTAAGTTGGGCTGAATCGCACTGGAGGTGTTATGTCGCAAGGATGCAAAAAAACCACTTGTCCCTATTGTGGTGTTGGATGTGGTGTCGAGGTCAATGCGAAAGGAATCGTTGGGGATGCGTGTCATCCTGCAAATGCGGGATCACTGTGCGTAAAGGGCGTCGCGCTGGCAGAGAGCTTGAATATGCCTTCGCGCTTGCTGTATCCAAAGCTTGTCACCAAGCAACGACCTCAAGGGCAAGAAGTGCAATGGCAACAAGCCACGGATCTGATTGCAGAAAAGATTCATCAAGCGAAAGCGGAGTTTGGATCGGATTCCGTCGCTATGTATGTGTCAGGCCAGTTGTTGACGGAAGACTATTACGTCGCCAACAAACTCATGAAAGGCTATGTTGGCAGCGCAAACATCGATACGAACTCGCGTTTGTGTATGTCTTCGGCGGTTGCGGCTCATGTACGAGCATTTGGTGAAGATGTCGTTCCCGTCAATTACGACGATATTGATAAGACTGAGCTATTGATCATTTGCGGTGCTAATACCGCTTGGACGCACCCTGTTTTATTCCGACATATTCAACAAGCGAGAGAAAACAATCCTAACCTCAAGCTGGTGGTCATTGACCCGCGTGAAACGGTCACCGCACAGCAAGCGGATTTGCATCTACCGATTAAAAACGATGGTGATGTGTCACTCTTCAATGGGCTGCTCAAGTTTCTTATTGAACAACAATTGATTGATTCTGAATACATAAATTCTTATACCGACGGATTTAATGCACTTAGAGAAGAAGTTTCTGATTTGCGTTACGATGTCACTAATTTGACGTCTTCCATTGGCATTTCAGAAGAAAAACTCACGACATTCTTCCAATGGTTTGCGCAAAGCCCAACCGCAATTACGTTGTTTTGCCAAGGGGTAAACCAAGCCGAAAATGGCGTCGACAAAGGCAATGCAATCATTAATGCACACTTGGCGACGGGTAAAATTGCCAAGTCAGGTTGTGGGCCGTTTTCTATTACAGGTCAGCCCAATGCGATGGGTGGGCGAGAAGTCGGTGGATTGGCAAACCAGTTAGCGGTTCATCGTGCTTTTGACGCAAAGTCTATAAAGCAAGTGCAGGCGTTTTGGGATTCACCAGAAATTGCCACTCAGCCCGGTTTAAAAGCCGTTGAGCTGTTTGAGGCGGTAGAACGTGGTGAGATTAAAGTTCTGTGGATCATGGCAACCAACCCCGTTGTCTCTTTACCAGATAACCAATTGGTAAAACGTGCGCTAGAGATTTGTCCGCTTGTGATTGTTTCCGATATCACAGCGGATTCGGATGTGGCGAATTACGCGGATCTGTTGCTACCCGCCGCTGGCTGGGGGGAGAAGCAAGGCATGGTGACCAATTCTGAGCGTCGACTTTCAAGGCAGCGCCAGTTTCAAACGCCTCCGGGTGAAGCAAAATCAGATTGGTGGACGATAAGCCAAGTCGGGCAAGCTCTGTGTGCATTGGAAAAGACACAAAATGGCTTTGCGTTTACTTCTGAGCGGGCGGTATTCAGGGAATATGCCACGATGACAGGCATGAATGCAGATTCGCCATTGAAGCTAGATCTTTCTCAATACGCCAACTTAACCGAGCAAGAATACGAAGAGTGGGTGCCGACACAATGGGGAGGAGAGCGCCCTTTTGCTGATGGCGTCTATTCACACCCAGATGGAAAAGCGCGTTTTGTCGTGACCAGTGAATCTCCAACGCGCTTAGAAAGAACAAAAGGCTGGTGGCTCAATACGGGCAGGCAACGTGACCAATGGCATACCATGACGCGCACAGGGCATATCGCCCACCTTGCCGCCTCAGAGTTAGAACCAACCGTGTACATGAACACGCTCTCTGCCACTCAAAATCGCTTAAAAGCAGGACAGCTCACCAAGCTGTTTCAGCCTGCTTCAAACACCGGTATTTATGCCAAAGTTGCCATTGATGAAGGTTTGGGTTTTCAGGAGCTGTTTATGTCAATGCACTGGGCGGGTCGATATGGCGGTGAAAGCAGTGTTAATGCGATAGTAAACAGCGCAAAAGACCCTATTTCAGGGCAGCCTGCATTTAAGTCGTCTTATGTTGAAGTGCAAGACGCCGCGGTCAAAACCTACGGTATGTTCATCGGTACACAGTTTGATTCCGTTAAATTTCTCTACAGCGCATTTCAAGCAGAAAGCAATTTGGGCATTTGGCGCTTTGCACATGATAAGCGACCAAAGAAGCAGAGTTTTTGTCGAACGGAAAAGAGCCGCAGAATTACGATAGATATTGCCCAAGGTTGGCTAGCGGTGGACTATGACCTTGTTGGAGACGTGCGTATCATTCGCTCTGTTTTGGTGGTGTCTAGTGAACCGATTCAAACCGACTACACCAACTTTACCGGCTTGATTGGCAAGCCGATGGAGCTATCGCAACTGCTTACCATCACTCAATCGCAAAGCAGTGCCAAACTGGTTTGTAGCTGTTTCCGCGTTACCGATAAACAAATACATGACGCGATGGAGAAACAAGACTGCACGTCAGTGACCCAACTTCAAAACAAACTCAAATGCGGTACTAACTGTGGCTCGTGCGTCTCTCAAATCAAACAAATGGTCGACAGCCATCAGCATCAAAAGGGCAAACAGCAAGCGAACCAGCAAAGTTTGGCTATTCAAATAATGTAAGTCATAAAGAGGATAAGCACATGGAAGCGCCTTATCAAAAGTCTTGGTTTAAGAAAGGACAAGCGAGTCAGAAACAAGAACGCTCGTCTCGCTTTTCTAAGCATGACCAAGCAAGCAAACTGAACCAACTTTTAGAAGACCATTCAGTAGACCTCGACGCGAACCACAAAGGTTTTGTCTCGATCGTCGGAGCAGGACCGCACGATCCTGAATTGTTAACGGTAAAGGCTGTGAAAGCGATTATGTCGGCAGAGGTTCTGCTGTACGACCGTTTGGTGAACAAAGATATTTTGGAGTTGGCTTCGCCACAAGCCGATTGGATTTACGTGGGCAAACGATGCGGACAACCTAGCATTGGTCAGGAAGAAATTTGTGATTTGATGGTATCGCTCGCTCAACAAGGAAAGCGAGTTGTGCGCTTAAAAGGGGGAGATCCATTCGTATTTGGCCGTGGAGGCGAAGAGGCGTTAGCACTCGTCAAACACTCAATCGCGTACGAAGTCATTCCCGGCATTACCGCTGCGATTGGATGTTCAGCAAACAGCTTGATTCCGCTGACTCATCGTGGCGTTGCTCGTAGCGTTACCTTTGTGACGGGGCAAGTGGTAACAGGCGCATTTGAAGCGTGGAGCCAACTGATGCAAAGCGGACAAACGTTAGTCTTCTATATGGGGTTAGAAAAGTCATCGCAAATACAAACGGGTTTAATAGGCTCTGGTTTGAGAGAAGATTTTCCAGTCGCGATCATCACTCATGGTTGCAGCCCTCAACAACAAGTGCATGTTACACAACTCAATCAGCTCAATGATTTATCGATTACACTTAAAGGCGTGAGCCCAGCATTGATTGTGATGGGAGAAGTTGTCAAACTGCGCGAACAACTAATAGAAACCGTACAGTCAGTGACGGAATACGAGGGAATATGAGCAGCATTTTGGAATGTATTAGAACAGTCGGTCGTGGCGAACGTGGTAGAAAACCACTGAACTTTGACCAAGCGTTTCGAGTTATGGATGAATACCTAAACGGAGAGTGCGATGATGATCAAATGGCAATGCTGCTGATGCTGATCCGCGTACAAAACGAGACTCAACAAGAAATCGCTGGCTTTGTGAAAGCATTCCAATCCCGCATGCCTGCTATTGGTGCAGACATCGACTGGCCATGTTACGCAGGCAAACGTGAAGCGGCGGGTCAGCCTTGGCACCTGTTAGCAGCGAAGATCCTTGCCGATAATGGTCATAAAGTGCTGATGCATGGCTATCACGACCGTCAATCTGGACGTTTACACGCAGAAGATTACCTCGACAAGTTTGCTATCGAGAAAGCGGAATCAGCAGAAGAAGCAAAGCGTGTCTTAGAAACACAAAACATCGTGTATCTACCGCTCAGCGCATTTGCTCCACAAGCAGAAACCATGATCGGTTGGAAGAATCGTTATGGGCTTAGAACGCCGATTAATACCGTGGTTCGAGCATTGAATCCGGGGCAAGCAACGGTTGGTATTCGTGGTAGCTTCCATCCTGGTTTCCAACAACTTCATGCTGAAGTCGAATACGAGATCGGTCAAACCGCTCACGCTGTTGTGTCATTCAAAGGACAATCGGGTGAGTCAGAATACAACCCGAAAGTAAGCCAAACAGTATGGTTAAGCCAAACAAGCGGCGTGACATCGCATTACTGGACGGAACAAATGCTGTCTGAGGTGCCAATGCCTGCAAACTGCCCGTTTGGAACGTCAGAAGACGACATGAACCAAATGGCAAATACGGTTCTTGCCACCATGACAGTGGTGCTATTTGCACAAATGCATGACAGGGAAAAAGCATTCGAACGAGCTTTCTCTTACTGGCAAGCCTATTGCGGCCAGCAATAAGATACTATTGTCAATTAATGTAAAACCAACGACGCAAAGTTGTTGAATCTGAATCCATTATCTATTGTTTGAAGAAGGTAAAAGATCCTAGCTCGCCAATGATGTGTTTCACCACGTTGCTCCGTATCAGAGTGGTGAAACCGCAGTTTTAGCCTCAATCGCGTTCGTTTCTCGCTTCGCGTTTGAGAATGAGAAAATCCCATATGGTAAGACACAGAGGACATGGATAATGGTTCTAAAGCATACCACTCCTAGTGAAAAGGCTTCTCATCCGATCCCGCAAGAAGCCTTCGATTGGTACGACGAATACGCCCACGGAAAAATCTCGCGCCGTGAGTTTCTAAATAGGCTGGGTGGCCTTGCTGTGCTTGGCTTTAGCATGACAGCACTGGTCGACGCGCTAACCCCGAATTACGCACTGGCAGAACAAGTTTCATTTAACGATCCTGACATCAAAGCAACTTACGAAACCTTTCCATCTCCAAATGGGCATGGAGAAGGGCGTGGTTATTTGGTGATGCCACAGAAGAAGACCTTAAAATCGCCGACCGTGTTGGTGATTCATGAAAATCGAGGTCTGAACCCTTATATCAAAGATGTCGCAAGACGACTTGCAAAAGATGGCTTTATTGCTTTCGCTCCAGACGCACTTTATCCACTCGGCGGCTATCCGGGGAACGACGATGAAGGTCGCGCCATGCAGAAAGAGATGGACAGAGCCAAGATCGAACAAGACTTTATTGCAGCCGCTAACTTCCTCAAACAATACGAGGGTGGCAACGGTAAATTGGGCGCGGTTGGATTCTGCTTCGGTGGATACATTGTCAACATGCTTGCAGCGGTAATGCCAGAAGAGCTCGATGCAGGTGTGCCTTTCTATGGAACGCCAGCGGCGCAAGAGATCCAAAAGCAAGTCAAAGGGCCGTTGATGATTCACTTTGCAGGGCTCGATAAGCGTGTTAACGACACATGGCCTGCTTATGAGCAGCAATTGATCGCAACCGACGCACAGTATCAAGCGTTAATGTATGAGAACGTCAACCACGGCTTCCATAACGACTCAACAGCACGCTACGCACCGGAAGAAGCAGCACTCGCTTGGGAGCGCACACTCGGCTTCTTCAAAGAACATCTTGCCTCTAGTTAAAACGCTTCAGCTTTAGTTGGCACATTCCTTGTTATGTCTCTCTTAGTGAGTGAGATATAAACAAGGAATGTGCATGACTCAATCAACGTCAAAAACACCCATCATAGTGTGCTGTGATAGCCTACAAGAGCAGGCTCGATTGTCCGGCTTATTGAGCAAAGATTACGACAACATCATCGGTTGCCAATTGGCACAACTAGAAACGTTAATGCAACGAGAACCGTCGGCAAGCGTTGTGGTTGGATGGCAGCAACCAACCGCGGAACTGCGTTTGATCGTCGATTTCTGCCGCAGAAAATCGGCACCACTTCTTATCGTCTTAAAGCAGTTATCATCTAATGATATCAATCGGTTATCAGAAAAAATGGACTATGTGCTCATGCCGCACGATAGTGAGTTTGCGCTTCAGCCTTGGATTGAACATGCGACACTAGTGAGAGCGAAATTCGAAAGTATGCAATCGAAAATTGAATCGCTGACCTTTAAGATCGAAGAGCGCAAGCTGGTGGAAAAAGCCAAGGGGCTGCTGATGAAGATGCACAGCGTTGATGAAGAACAGGCTTATAAAGCGCTACGAAATTCAGCCATGCAATCGAGCCAAACGCTCGCACAAGTTGCCAAGAATTTGATAACTACTTTGGAAGTGTTGGATTAGTCGCTCTACCTCTTTGGGGTTAGGGTGCGTTTTCTAACGTGGTGCGTGTTGCACTATCAGCAAGCAATAACAGGGAATTAGAAACGGTAGAATAAACTAATTCATTGTATTTACTGTGAAAAATAAGTTGGCACAGTAATTGGATTAGTAGAATTGGGTTTATTGTTGAATCGCTTATCTCAATTATCAACGGCGGTAATTGTAGACTTAGCAACGGCGCTACTGCTCTTCGGAGTAGTGGCGCTTTTTTTATGGGAGCAAACCAATGAAATGGAGTTCGATGCTGAAAGTGTCAGCAATTTCGTTATCGGTATTCACCACGGTCAGCGTAAAGGCAGAGTTGGGTGAGCCAGAAATTGAAGACCTGAAGTTTGGTTTTATTAAGTTAACCGATATGGCACCGCTGGCGGTTGCTTATGAGAAAGGTTTTTTTGAAGACGAAGGCTTGTACGTCACTTTAGAAGCGCAAGCAAACTGGAAGGTGCTTTTAGACCGAGTCATCGATGGTGAGCTTGCTGGTGCGCACATGCTTGCTGGTCAGCCATTGGGCGCAACGATTGGTGTCGGCACAAAAGCAGAAGTGATTACCGCGTTCAGTATGGATTTGAACGGCAACGCAATCACGGTTTCCAATGATACTTGGGAGCAGATGAAGCAATACATTCCAAAACAACCAGATGGCAAACCTGTTCACCCAATCAAAGCGGATGCACTGAAGCCTGTGGTCGACAGCTATCTGGATAAAGGTAAACCGTTCAACATGGGCATGGTGTTCCCTGTATCGACGCACAACTATGAGCTGCGTTACTGGTTAGCGGCAGGCGGGATTCATCCAGGTTTTTATGCACCAGACTCAGGTGATAACAGTGGCCAATTGGATGCTGACGTTCTTTTGAGTGTTACACCGCCACCACAAATGCCAGCAACAATGGAAGCGGGCACGATCAAAGGGTACTGCGTAGGCGAACCATGGAACCAACAAGCCGTATTCAAAGGTATTGGTACGCCAGTCGTGACCGATTACGAGATCTGGAAGAACAACCCAGAGAAAGTGTTTGGTGTTTCCAAAGCTTGGGCTGAGAAGTATCCAAACACGCACATTCGCGTAGTGAAAGCCTTGATTCGAGCGGCACATTGGTTGGATGAAAACGACAATGCCAACCGCCAAGAAGCAGTGAAGATGCTATCAAAAAGCGAATACGTTGGAGCCGATGCCGAAGTTATTGCTAACTCGATGACGGGCACATTTGAATACGAGAAAGGCGACAAACGAGACGTGCCAGACTTCAACGTGTTCTTCCGTCATAACGCCACTTATCCGTATTACAGCGATGCGATTTGGTACCTGACTCAAATGCGTCGCTGGGGACAGATCTCAAGCGAGAAATCCGATGATTGGTACATGGATGTCGCAAAAGAGGTTTACCGTCCGGACATTTACCAACAAGCGGCTCAAGCGCTAATTGAAGATGGTGTGTTGAGCAAAAAAGACTTCCCAGATTTCAGTGCTGAAGATGGTTTTCGTGCGCCACAAACACACTTTATCGACAACATCGTTTATGACGGTCGCGAGCCAAATAAATATCTAGAGAAGTTCTCTATCGGGCTTAAAGGAAAAGACAAGGTTTAACCATAACGATAAACGCCACAGGCGAGGGGGATTCGTTTGTGGCAACAAGGATGTAAATTTCTTAGGAGTGAGTATGTCTAGTAATGTCATTTCCCTGTTTCCTGCTAAGCAGGTAGTGAACCGAAGTCGGTTGGTGCTTTTACCCGTCATTGGTTTGCTGATCTTTTTGGCAATGTGGCACTTAGCAGCGAGAGAAGTGCAAACCTCATTAGGTACGCTACCAGGGCCAGTGCAAACTTTTCAGCAGTTCAGCAACCTTGTCGATGACCATTGGCAAGAGCGAGAAAAGGAACAAGCGTTTATCGAGCGTCAGGAAAAGCGCAATGCTGCGAAGTTAGCGAAGAATCCAGACGCGGAAGTGAAGATTCGTCCTTACACAGGTAAACCGACGTTCTTCGACCAAATCGTCACGAGCTTAGTGACTGTAACTGCCGGCTTTCTGTTGGCGACTGTCATTGCGATTCCACTTGGCATCGTGCTTGGTCTGAATCAAGGATTGTATCAAGCGTTCAACCCAATCATTCAACTGCTCAAGCCTGTCTCACCTTTAGCTTGGTTGCCTATCGTAACCATGGTGGTGAGTGCCACTTATGTGAGTGATGACCCGATGTTTGCAAAGTCGTTCATTAACTCTCTGATCACAGTGGCGCTGTGTAGCTTATGGCCGACGCTGATTAACACTGCAGTGGGTGTAACGAGCGTTGATAAAGACTTAATCAACGTGAGCAAAGTGCTTCAACTTTCGTGGTGGCAGCACATTCGCACCATCGTTTTACCTTCTGCCATTCCGATGATCTTCACCGGTTTACGTCTTTCTTTAGGTATCGCTTGGATGGTGTTGATTGCGGCAGAAATGCTCGCGCAAAACCCAGGGTTAGGCAAGTTTGTTTGGGATGAGTTCCAGAACGGCAGCTCAGCATCATTGGGGCGCATCATGGTGGCGGTCATCACCATCGGCTTTATAGGTTTGATGCTCGATAGAGGCATGTTGCAACTTCAAAAGTGGCTGTCTTGGAATAAACAACAAGCGTTGAGATAAGGGAAAAGATCATGGAAAAAGCATTATTAGATCTAACGCGTTTAGGGATGCGATTCCCAACGCCAGATGGCGAGTTCATCGCGCTTAAGAACGTCGATTTACAAATCAATAAAGGCGAGTTTGTGTCTCTAATTGGGCACTCTGGCTGTGGTAAATCAACGGTATTGAACTTAGTCGCAGGGCTACACATGCCAACAGACGGCGGCGTGATCGTCGATGGACGAGAAGTAGCTGGACCGGGACCAGACCGCGCAGTGGTGTTCCAAAACCATTCATTATTGCCTTGGTTAACCGTGTATCAAAACGTTGAGCTTGCAGTAAAACAAATCGCCGGCAAAAAGGGCAAAGCGTGGATTCAGGAACAAGTGAACCACTATTTAGAGTTGATTCAAATGCAGCATGCTGCGCACAAAAAGCCGGATGAAATCTCGGGCGGTATGAAGCAGCGAGTCGGCATCGCCAGAGCACTGGCACTTCAACCAAAGGTTCTACTGATGGATGAACCATTTGGCGCGTTGGATGCGTTAACTCGTGCGCATTTACAGGATGCACTGATGAAGATTCAAGCCGAGTTAAACAATACCGTCATCATGATTACACATGACGTGGATGAAGCGGTGCTGCTATCCGACAAAATCGTGATGATGACTAACGGTCCGGCAGCGACCATTGGTGAAGTGTTGGAAGTGAATCTACCGCGTCCTCGCGAGCGTGTCGCACTGGCAGATGATGCGCAGTATCAGAAGTGTCGACAAGCGGTGCTGAAGTTCCTTTACGAGAAGCAATCCAAAGTCGAGATTCCTGCTTCGAAAGAAGACAAACCCAAAACCGCAGCGCAAACGGCATAAGGAGGCAGCGATGAACAGTCCTTTAACGATTCCAGTAAAGAACGCATTGAGCCACATCGTTGTGGTAGGTAACGGTATGGTTGGGCAACACCTCGTCGAGCAATTAGTGCAGAAAAACGCGCATTTGGAGCACCGAATTACCGTGATTGGTGCAGAGCGTTTTATCGCGTATGACCGTGTACAGTTGTCCTCTTTGTTTGCGGGTAAGTCTCATGATGATTTGATGCTGAGTAACCAAGAATGGTACGACATGCATGGCATCCAACTCGTACTTGGCAGCCAAGTAACAGGCATCGACAGAGAGCAAAAGCGCATTCTCCTTGATGGTGAAGATGTGCTGGGTTACGACGAACTTGTGCTCGCGACCGGTTCTTACCCGTTTGTGCCTCCAATTGAAGGTAAAGACCGAGACAACGTGTTTGTCTATCGCACGCTTGATGACCTTTCACAAATCAAAAAAGCATGTGAAGGCGCAAGAACGGGCGCAGTGATTGGCGGCGGCTTGTTGGGTTTAGAAGCGGCAAACGCACTTAAACTATTGGGGTTAGAAACTCACGTTATTGAATTTGCTCCCCGCCTGATGCCCGTGCAGTTAGACGATGGTGCTGGCTTAGTGCTAAAAGAGAAGATTGAAGCGCTAGGGCTAACCGTTCACACCTCAACGGGTACGGAACGAATCTGTGATGGTGAAACGGCTAAGCATCGTATGGTGTTTAAAGACAAAGATCCTCTCGAAGTGGATGTGATTGTCTTCTCCGCAGGCATTCGTCCTCAAGATGAGTTGGCAAGGCTGGCTGAGCTAGAAATAGGCGAGCGAGGCGGCATTGTGATTAATAACCAATGCCAAACCAGCGATGAGAACATTTACGCGATTGGCGAATGTGCCCTTTGGGAGCAGAAGATCTTTGGCTTGGTCGCTCCCGGTTACACCATGGCGAGAACCACTGCCGATGTCTTGACTGGTATGCCGAGCGAAGGTTTTAAAGGTGCAGACATGAGCACCAAACTCAAGCTGCTTGGGGTGGATGTGGCGTCTATCGGCGATGCACAAATGCAAACTGAAGGCGCACAGGAAATGGTGTTGCAAGATGCGGTTGCAGGTATCTACAAAAAGCTGGTGGTTGATGCGAGCGGTACCCAATTGCTCGGTGCGATTCTCGTTGGTGACAACAGCGATTACGATGCGCTCTTACAGTGTTATTTGAACAAAACGGTCCTGCCAGACCACGCGGCGAACCTGCTGTTTGATACCGGAATGTTAGATGGAGAGATGCCAGACAGCGCCATCATCTGTTCTTGTCACAACGTCACAAAAGGCGACTTAGTTGCCGAGATTCAAGCTGGCACTACCAACCTGACGGACCTTAAAGCCAACACTAAAGCCGGTACTGGCTGTGGTGGCTGTAGCAATATGGTGAAGTCGGTATTGGATACTCAACTGGCAGCCATGGGGGTAGAGGTTAACAACCACCTTTGTGAGCACTTTGAGCTCAGTCGCCAAGAGATGTTCCATATTTGCCAAGTGGAACAGATCAAAGACTTCGACACCTTAATTGCACTGCATGGCAAAGGGCATGGGTGTGATATCTGTAAGCCGACAGCGGCATCTGTGTTTGCTTCTTTGTGGAATGAACACATCATGGAGCCACAGCATCAATCTCTGCAAGATTCTAATGATGCCTTTATGGCAAACCTGCAAAAAGATGGTTCTTACTCGATTGTGCCTCGTGTTCCGGGCGGCGAAATCACACCAGACAAACTTATCGTGCTAGGTGAAGTTGCTCAGCAATACGATCTGTACACCAAGATCACTGGCGGTCAGCGCGTAGATTTATTTGGTGCGCAGTTAGAACAGCTTCCTGAAATCTGGCAAACCTTGATTGATGCTGGTTTTGAAACAGGGCACGCCTACGGCAAATCGGTGCGCACCGTGAAATCTTGCGTCGGTTCTACTTGGTGTCGTTATGGTGTTGATGATTCGGTTGGGTTAGCCATTGAGTTAGAGAACCGCTACAAAGGATTGCGAGCGCCCCATAAGCTTAAGTTTGCCGTATCGGGCTGTACTCGCGAGTGTGCAGAAGCGCAAAGTAAAGACATTGGGGTGATCGCCACCGAAAACGGCTGGAATCTATACGTTTGTGGTAATGGCGGCATGAGACCACGACACGCTGATTTGTTTGCATCTGACTTATCCAAATCAGAGTTGATCACCATGATCGACCGAGTATTGATGTTCTACGTCAGCACCGCAGATCGCTTGCAGCGCACGTCGGTGTGGATGGAGAACATGGAAGGGGGCCTAGATTACCTTAAACAAGTGATTTTGGATGACTCTCTCAACCTATGTGATTCTTTGGATGAACAAATGGCACGAGTCGTAGATACGTATCAATGTGAGTGGAAGAGTACGTTGGATAATCCTCAGAAATTGCAACGCTTCCGTCCTTTCTTGAACAGCACGTCGGGCAGCAAAGTCTTGCCGTACCAACGTGTGCGCGGTCAGCGTATTCCAGTGAAACAGGAGGTGTAAATGGCAGCTTTAACCAAAGTGAAATTGTGTCAGCTTGATGACTTAATGCCGTTTATCGGTGCTACTGTATTGATTGAAGGCGAGCACGTTGCGCTATTCTACATTCCAGATAGCGGTGTTTACGCCGTTCAAGATTGGGATCCAATTGGTAAGGCTAATGTGATGAGTCGAGGGATTGTCGGTGATATTGATGGTGAGATGTGTGTTGCATCACCACTGTATAAACAGCACTTCAGTTTAAAGAGCGGGCAGTGTTTAGAAGACGAAGCGCACGGTCTAAAAACTTGGCAAGTAACGGTCGACGATAATCAGGTTTGTCATATAGTCGAAGAATGATCCTCGAAATTAGCTTGCTCTGTATGAGTGAATTTTTAGCGTAAGAGACAAGCGAATAGAGCTCCAGAGACAGCACAGTATGGCTCTGGAGCTTTTTACTATTTGGAAGGATTCACTTGCAGTTCGGTATAGCCGGTCGAGTCGTCCATCGTTCTGGTAAACTCAAGTTCTGAGTAAGAATGGATGATCAATTCTGCGGTGGTATCTATAACCGTGCCTTCCATTAAATGCCCGCCCCAGACTCGTCCTTCACGATCAGACACCGAGATATGAACGTGCTGATGTTCAGGCGTTAGGGTTCCCATCACAGAGACGATTTCAAATGGCTCTTGTTTGGTTAACGTACTCTCTGCACCTGCCAAACGAAGGTTGAGGTCAGAGACACAACCAACGCATGAAGCAATCGAGCCTGCTTTGATACCATACTGCTCGACCAATTTCGCTAGGTTCAGCTTTAAGTCCATGCCTTTGGTAAGACGTACCGCTATCACTTCAATCGACATGTCACTTCCTAATCAAAACCAGCAAGCAGGAAAGCGCCGTATCCAAATCGGCATAACGTTTGGCTTTGCCAAGCACGCGCATGCCTTGCATGTTGTTGAGAACAAAACGAGCAAGCTCTTCTGGTTTAAGCGTTTTCGGCACTAAGGTTTCTTTTTGTGCATTGGTCAGCGCATCTGCAATGATGTCGATAAGATGGTCAAATAAGAAATGCCCTTTACGCAGTACATCATCGTCTTCACCAGCGTGCTCAATCAACGCATTTTGGATAAAACACCCGCAGCTGCGTTTTCGTTGCAGCTCAGCAAAAGATTTAAGGAACGATTCCAACTCAGGTAAAGACGCATCGTCTTTTTCTAAATCATTCAGTGACGGTAGCGAGACCTTTTTTAAGTAAGTATCGAGCGCTTCGTAGTAGAGCTGTTGCTTGTCACCATAGGTGTTGTAAAGACTGAAGCGGTTGATGTTCAACTCGTCGGTGAGATCTGAGATAGACGTGTTCGCAAAGCCTTTGCGCCAAAACACATCCATAGCCACGAGAAGCTTTTCATCTCGGTCGAAGTTGGCTTTTCTTGCCATAAATTACCTGCCTGGGCCTGCTTATCGGGTAATTAAATTGCTTTGGAGGGATAGTACAGAGAACCTCTAGCGTTCGAACTGAACCAATATGATGAATACCCATCTATTCTTGGGTATCAGCCTCCAAATTCATGTGAACTCACAAACGGCATCAAAAATCTCGCTCAGCAAACAGACCCACAACTGTTTGAAAATTTTTGATAGTGAAGTTCTTGACTGATCGTTTATAAACTGACTACAGTATATCCTAACCAATCGGTTAGAAAAAGATAAAAGGATGTGAAATGAAGCTCTATGAAACCGCAATGACTCCAAGTTGTAAGCGAGTTAGCATTTTTCTGAAGGAAATCGGTGGCGAGGTTGAGCGAATTGCGCTGAACGTTCGTGAGGGCGATAACCTATCTGAACCGTTTAAATCGAAAAGCGTGAATGGCAAAGTGCCTCTGCTGGAACTGGATGATGGTACGACGATCTGTGAAAGCGTGGCGATTTGTCGCTACCTAGATGAAGCGTTTGAAAATGATCTGGCGCTGTTTGGTGCTAACCAGCTCGAACGTGCTCAGGTGGAAATGTGGCATCGTGTGGTGGAGTTCCAAGGACTAAATGCGGCATTTCAGGCGTTTCGAAACATGACCGGAGTTTATGGAGACAGAGAACGTTGCGTTGAAGCATGGGGCGAAGAATCAAAACAACGCGTCTACGAATTTCTGCCTGTCTTAGACAAGCGCCTTGAACATAATGATTTTATCGCCGTAGACCATTTTACTATCGTCGATATAACAGGCTTTATTTTGATCAGTTTCGCAATTAAAGGCCTAGAAATTGATGTGCTATCGACGTCGCCAAACATTGCTCGATGGTATAACCAAATTTTAGCTAGACCTGCATTTCAGAGTTAATGTATTGCAGCGAGTGGATGATAGCTCGCTGCTACCACCTTACCGATTCTTAACTCAGCAGGATATTCAAATTTTTTCAGATTTTTCTTATTTTTTCTCCTATCGCCTATAATTGGAAAAACAACCTCAATTTGCTTCGTTGCGTTTTAGAGCCTTGGGCTCTTGGTCCGTAGACGCTCTCTTTCATCATGGAAAGTCTAATAATAGACAAGGAGAGGTCATGAGTATTCAAGTGAAAACTATCAATAATATTCTAATCGCCCTGTTAATGGTTTCGGTTTTTGGTCTATTCGCACTGTACCTCAATTACACACAGCAGAATGAACAGATTGAAAGGCTGCAAAGTCAGTTAATCGAAAAAGAGCATCAGATACTAATTTCTAATGAAGCGTTGTCTTACACTCGATATCAACACCAATTATTAGCCGAAGACTACAGCCGTTTTAGAAATGAGCAGTCAGTGACTAGTGTTTTGCGTTAGCCAGTAAAGCAACCGTATTAAGGAGGAAGATGAAACCCATTCTTTTGGTCGATGATAGTAAAACAGTACTGCTTTACATCAGCAGTGCATTGGAAAAGCAGGGCTATGAAGTGGTTGCAGTTGAAGACGGAAGAGCTGCGCTTGAGGTGCTAACCCACCGCCCTGATATTCAGTTTGTGCTGAGTGATTTAATGATGCCTGGAATTAATGGTATTGAATTGTGTCGCCAATTAAAATCTAAAGTTAGCGAACGTTACATTTTCTTTGTTCTACTGTCTTCTAGAAATGACCAAAGTTCGATCGTGAAAGGCATTGATGCTGGCGCAGATGATTTCGTAGATAAGAAGACGTCTGTAGAGGAACTTCAGGCCAGAATCCGTGCGGGGTTTCGTACTTTAGAACTGCACAACAAACTCGTTGAGAGAAATAAAGAGCTAGATGCGGCCTATCAAACAATTCACCAAGACCTACAGTCTGCTAGTCATCTGATGGAGCAACTACTCCCTGCTGAATCAACTATTCAGAATGTAAATTTTAGCTATGTCTACAAACCATGCTCCCAGATTGGTGGTGATATGTTGGGGTATTTGGAGCTCGATGAACGACATGTTGCGTTTTATGTATTTGATGTTTCTGGTCATGGTATTTCTTCAGCTTTGATGGCTTTTTCTATTCAACAGACGCTATCTCAAAGTCAGGGGCCTGATTCGATCACGATGGAGTTGAGAGATGACGGCTATTGCGTAAGTGAGCCTGCATCTGTGATTGAACGGCTAAATCGGCGTTATCAGCAAACTAGAAACAGTCAACTTTACTTTACTATGGCTTACGCCATTCTTAACACAAAATCAGGGCAACTTAGCTATTGCACGGCTGGCCACCCCAGGATCTTAGTTTGGCGAGCGAGTACGAACACGATGGAACAGATAGGTGACGATAACTTTATCGTTGGTGCAATGCAGCCGATAGAATATAGCGGTAACCAAATTAGTCTAGATGAGGGCGATGCATTGTGGCTTTATTCGGATGGTTTGATTGAAGCGAGGCAGGGTGAGGAGATGTTTTCACTACAACGATTGGCATCGAGTATAAAAGCTGTTTGCACGCTGCCAGTTGAAGATCAAGTGGGAGACGTCTTTAAAAAAGTACAATCTTGGCACAACGAAGATGAGTTTGATGATGATGCCAGCCTTTTACAGGTAAAATGGCATGGTGAGAGGCTCGATTTTAAGGAAAAGAATGTCAAAGAGCGAATTTAAACGAACTTACGGGAGCTCCCTTACTCACTCACGAAGTGCGAGCAAAGACGTTGTTCGGTTTTTGATGGGTCATCAAATCCCCTTAAATGCAATTCAATCATTGGAGCTTTGTGTCGTTGAGCTCATGAATAACGCTTATATTCATTCTTACAGTGAAATAGAAGGCCTGCCAATTGAAGTGGAGTGTAGGGTTGGGGATGACCAAGTGTCCGGTTTCGTGGAACTGAGAGTCTCTGATTGCGGAGCGCCGATCAATGAGAAGACGTTCATCCAACATAAAAACAAACAGATTGAGGCACCTAACTTAATGGATGACGATAGTTGGTCCTCCTCTGGTCGCGGACTGATGTTAGTCGCTCAATTATCTGACCTGTTTAAATTGGAAAAAGGTTTCGAAAACAATACGTTTGTTGTAGTGAAAAGGAATTGGGAGAGAAACTAACAACCAAGCAAAGTCGATTTGCTTCACTTGGTCCCTAGCGTTAATCTGACGGTTGCGTTGTATATCATTGTTATTTTGTATTCGTTGTTGGTGCTGGTGATAGTAACGCCTCCAACTCTTCTGGTGTTAGAATATCACTGATGTTTAACATATTATTTTCATCATCTAGCGCCATCTTTGTACGGCTAAGTAAGTACCTTTTTTGAGTTGGTGTTAGGTCTTTGAGAGACTCAATCAACTCCCTGAAATTGCTATTATTCATTGCCATATTTCCCCCAGTTAAGCCTTGAATTTCTTTATTGCATATTCTTCAAGTAAGCGAAGATTTGTTGATTAATTGCAGCTAGCTCTTCAGTAACTATAGCTATATCTGAGCTATCTGGCGCTGTATCGTTTCTGGTTTTTTCTTCTATTCTTTGAAACGCAATGACCGCGGTGTCTTCTCCGAAACTCTCTAGAATGCCCTTTAAACTATGAGCTAATAGATAGAGTTCTGACCAACATCTGCTTGCATATAGCTCATCTATACGCTCTATATCACTCGTGTGATCTTCAAGGTATGTAGAAAAAACAGTGACGATGAGATCTACGTCGTTATCCATGTATGTATTGAGAACATCAAAATTAATCATGTATACCCCTATTAAACGTTGAGGTAGAGGAATGTTTCGGATAATGAAGGCTTAGCCGAAGGTATGAATGGCATAACCAGTATTTGAGCAGAAATAGTTTGCTTGTCGCTTGAGATAAACTTACAAAAAGAAAGTCATTGTTAAAGATATTTTGACTTATATCCAAACGGCAATGGTCGAAATGTAGGGATGAAAAAACTTCAACTCGCGTGTTTTTAACACAAGTAGCAAAGGGGACGTTTCCACGTAAAACGCCGAGTCGGTAAGTGTCTTGCAGTCCTAGTTTAAGGCTATCGTTACATACGGACGCCAGACGTTCGCCAACTTTGACTATTCCTTCAGTCAAGGCTAACTCTCCTCATTAAGTACAAGTATAAACTAGCAATCTAGTTGCATATTGGCAAGTAATCTGCGGCAAAAAAGGGACTCGCGTCCCTTTTGTATTACTAGCTTTGCTTAGAGTCCTGTTCTATTTGCTTCATAAGCTCGTTGGCTTTCTTCATAGCGCGTCTTGCGCTTGAAGTCCTTCGCTTATTAAGTAGTATATCGGAGAAGCGTAAGTATTTATCAGCAGTTTTGAATCTTAAATCGTTAACATCCTGAAAACCAATAGGAAAGTTTTTCGAGAACAGATCCACATCCTTCACCAAGTTATCGAGATGAGTTGTCGTCCTTGCCTTTTCTAGGCGAGAATAAAAGTTTTCAAACTCTTCTTGGAACAGGATTCTAGCGGCATCTTCTGGAAACGGTAGAGGGCTGTTGGAATCTAGCGCTGTCTCATATAATTTCATTTCCAGCACTGCATCTTTCATCGCATTACTTATCTGTAAGTTCTCTTGATGCTCTTCTACGTTTGAAAAGAAGGTGTTCCCAACCTTAATAAGAGCAACAAGTGCAGCTGCGTCTTTCTTTTGGAGTGCTTCAGTGAGGTGCTGACCGAAAACATCGCTAGATAACGAACTTGGCGTGAAAGGATAACCTTGATGAATCTGATTTAACTCATCCTTGAGCTCATAGATGGATTTACTGCCATCTTCTTTACTGTACCGAGACTTTTCAAGTTGACTGTTGATTTGCCTTGCTATCGAAAGTAACGTGGAGTGCTTGCTTGACTGAATATCTAAGGCAAGAACTTCTATTTTATGTGAGTCAGGGTAGTAGGTTTTTGCTTTATCAAGTATGGACTCAATTTCATCATAATTCGGGTAGTTGTTGGCATCAGAATTCAAAACCTGATCAATTTCAGATTCAAACTCGCTGAGAATATAGGTCTTGTGTAAGCGTAATAAGCCAGCCTTAACGACTGGATGTAAGCTTTTTTCACTATCAATCAGTGCCAAACTTTTTTCTGCTGGCGTATCAAGCTGCCACTCTTGTCCGGCAATTTGATCATTTTGCTTGCTAATAACGGTTTCCAAATTGGTGATGGTTTCTTGTTGCTGCTGATAACCAAATACAATGCCGCTAACTAATAATATACTCGCTGCCGCGCCGCTAGCGATAGGCCAATAGCGCATATTCAATTTGCGTTTCAACTGCTCAGGGGTCAGCTCGTTCGGAATGATGCCAGTTGAAAATACGCTTGAAAATATTGGCCACTTAGATGCAGGCATGTTAGTTGGTTTAGAGACCTTGATCTTCTTTTTGAGAGCTTCATTAACTGGAGTTCTTGCGTAAGGGTGTTTGCAGCTCAATAGCTCGTAAGCAATACAAAATAGAGCAAACATATCGTCGCTTAAGTTCGGTTCCTTACCGGATAACAGGTTGAGTGATGCATAGTTGGGAGTATAACCAAGCGTTTCAATATTTTCGGATTTACGTTTAGCCGCATATTGATCCTGCTTTAATTGATGAGTTTTAGAGACACCAAAATCAAGCAACTTAACGTTACCCTCAGACGTTAAAATCACATTAGCGGGCTTTAGGTCGGCGTGCACTACACCAAGAGAGTGAGCATATGAGAGTGCATCGAGTACCTGATTTAGGATTGATAAAGTTGCATTAAACTTCAGCCCATGCGGCCTAGAACGCTGTATTAAACTCTCTAATGTTTCTCCGTTAATATACTCCATAACTAAAAAGTATATTTCGCCATCAACACCAAAATCAAAAACCCTAATGATATTAGGGTGGCTTAACCTTTGAGTTTGTTGAGCTTCACGTATTAACATACGTGCAGTCTCTGGTTGAGAAGCAAACTCTTTCTGTAATATTTTTAACGCAACGTAGGGTGTCTCTGAACCTGAAGATTCAAGAATCTTATCTTTAGCTAAGTAAACATCGCAAAGCCCACCATGCCCAATAACCGACTCAATTTCATACCGATTTTTAACGGGCGTTCCTATTAAGCTTTCATTAATAACATCTTTGTTATTATTTAATGAGTCATCTTTATTGTTTTTTTTCTTATTAACTAACGGAGTGTTTTCTTTTTGAGACAGTTTTGTATTTGTTTCATTTTTATTTTTAACGGAGGTTTCATTATTAGTGAGTTTGGTTGATTTAATTGCATTGTCTCGTTTTTGAGTCTTTACAATTTTAGTTTTATCTCCGATTTCTTCGTTATTTATAGAATTGTTTTTATTACTGTCTTCCATCACAAGAACTCCGTATAAATGATGGGGGAATATATACCTTTCTGCTCAATGAAAAGTCATTATGTTAGAATTTCTCGGCCAAACTAACATTCGTTTTTTTATTGATGAAAGTCTAAGTGTAAAAAATTTGAACTTGGTTGGATAATTAAAATTGTTGAACAATACGTGATTGCTTTGATAAAAAAATGATTCATTATTCCGTGCATGATTTTCAATGTCAGTATTAAGATTTTTATTAATCTTACTGTTAATAAGAAAGCAGTTAATAATAAAATTAAAAATAATATCTAGCAGGTCTTTGGCGAGGTTTACATGAAGTTGGTTTTAACCATAACAAGTTTTCACAAATTTACTCCAGAGATTGAGAGTGAGTTCGTGTTTGAATCAAGTGATGAACATGCCAAGGTTACATTTGGTAGGTCTGAACAATGTGATTGGACACTACCAGATCCTGAAAGAGTGGTATCCGGAACCCACGGAGAACTGATTAAGTTTGGTGACAAATACTTGATAAAAGACCTCTCAACTAATGGTACTTTTGTAAATAATGCTGTAACTCCTGTGGGTCAAGGAAATGAAATAGCACTAAGCGATGACGATATGGTTAGCTTAGGGGATTATCAAATTTCAGTTTCTATTCAAACAGATACAGATGTATTCAGTCTTGAGACAAGTAAAAGTCTTTCTAGCGCACCCCCTGAAGTAGTCTCAAGTCCATCGGAAGCAGAATTTGTTGACCTAGGCCTTAGTGCTAGTGAACTCTTAAACGAAAGTGTTCCTTCTGACTTTCAGCTAGATATTGGTTTAGTCGATGATTTTATTGATATCCCAAAGCCCGAAAAACAGAGCACCGTATCTGAAACTTTACCGAAAGTTAACCGACAATCAGAACACCTATCGACTCCCAACTTTGATACCAATGGGGGTGAACTTGCGGCTTTTGTTAGAGGGGTGGGTATAGATCCAATGATGATTCCCAGCGATAACCGAGAGGAATGGTTCGAACAACTGGGGGAGTCATTTTCTTTGATGCTAGTTGGTTTAATGGAAACACTGCATAACAGAGCAGTGTTTAAGCAAACAAATCGACTTAGTCATACCGCATTTCGTAAGTCAGAAAATAACCCTTTAAAGTTTTCTGCAAACTTAGAAGATGCGATTCATAACTTATATAACCGTCAAACTGCTAGCTTCTTAAAGCCAAATGCAGCCATTAAAGAAGCATTTAATGACATCGAAAGTCATGAGCAAGCCTTAATGAAAGGTGTTGAAGGTACGGTTTCGAGTGTTATGTCACTTGTTGAACCTACTTCTATATACTCAGATGCTTTAGCGAAAGACACGGTTATTAATAAGGTTATTCCAGCTAGAAAATATGCTCAAAGTTGGAAGAGGTTTGAGGATATTCACGAAAAGCTATCCGATGATATTATCAATAAAGAGTCTCCGTTCTATTTAGAAGACTTCGCTAAGCACTATGAATTAGCAATAAAAAACAAAGGCTAGGAATTAGGGTGATGAAAAAGTTTTACCAATATATCTTGTTATTAATTTCAATGGCTTTATTTGGGTGCTCAGCAGCGAACCTAGTTGTTGATCCATACTCAGATTTAGAAATAGCAGCAAGTCATAACATTAATCCTGATTCAAACGGCAGGCCTTCTCCTGTAGTGGTGTATGTATTTGAATTAACGTCAAATACCATTTTCGAAAGCCAGGACTTTTTTTCTATTTATGAAGAAAGTGAAAAAGTCTTAGGACCTGATTTAGTGAATAAATATGAAGTTTCATTAACTCCAGGTCAGAAAGAAACATATCAAGCAAGTATGTCTCCAAAGACAGAATATTTAGGCATTGTCGTAGCGTTTCGAGATATTGAAAACTCAAATTGGCGACAAGTCATTAAAGTGGATAAGACCGGTTACAACACATATCAAGTATTGTTAGAAGATCTGTCTTTGGTCGTTAAATAACGTTTAGTTGGCTAATTATAAATGACGCAATACTCCAAGACGGCTTGGTGCGAAGGAATGTTTTTACGTCCCCAGCACTTCCAACAACAAGAACGCGCAACCTCTCAAGAATTCAAGGGCTTACATCAGTTAGGTGGGGCTTACAATTGGGGAGTTTGGAAATGTCGAGTAAAAAAACACGCGCTAAAAGATGGTCTTATTGAACTTGAGCATCTTGAAGCTGTTTTGCCAGATATGACGTTGGTTAATACGTTAATATCCAACGATTCAGTTTCGCCTCTACTTATTGATAAAAACACTGAAAATACGTTAGTAAAAATAACTCTCCCTCTTTCAAGTGTTACAGGTAAAAACGTTTCGGATGTAAGCGAATCGATCGTCTCTCGTTATGTACTTCAAGATATCGACGTGATAGATAACCTTACAGGACAAGATGAAGAAACCATCCAAGTTGCAGCCCTTAACCTAGAGTTGAAAGCGAGTAATGACAAATTAGCGGGTTATGTGGAGTTACCTATCTTAAGGATCAAAGAGGTAACTCCTGAAGGGGAAGTTATACTAGACGATGAGTACGTTCCTCCGCTTATCAACCTCCTTAGCGACAAAGTTATGTCAGCTTATCTACGTAACGTTATCGCGATGACAAAGATGCGTGCTGACGTTATTGCACAGCGCTTGATTAAGGGTAAATCTGCATCGGCATCTGCTGTTGATTTCATCATGCTCCAAATGCTGAACCGATATGAGGCGAAGTTAAAGCATTTCAGTGAGTTAGATAGGTTACATCCACTGGAATTAGCGACGACACTTAAAGGTTACATTGGTGAGTTAGCCACTTTTTCTAATAAAACTAAAAGAGTCCCAAGTTTGCTTGCGTATGATCACTTAGATGTATCAAGTGTCTATAGCGAGTTGAATCAGATACTCAGTCAGTACCTCAGTGTTGTCCTTGACCAAACTGCGGCCAAACTTCCGTTGGAGCCTCGCCAATACGGTATTCAAGTGACGCCGCTTCCAGATAAACGCTTGCTTGAGTCATGCCAATTTGTGCTAGCAATTAAAGCAGACACCACAACAGATGAAATAAGACGCCTGGTCCCAGCGCAGCTCAAGTTTGGCCCGGCAGAACAGATTCGCGATCTAATTAATAATCAGATCAACGGTATAAACGTAGTGCCGTTGAGTGTCGTCCCGAGACAGATTCCTTACCAAACGGGCTATGTTTATTTCGAAGTTGTCAAGAAAGGGCCATTTTGGATGAGGCTAAAAGATAGTGGCGGTATTGCGCTTCACCTATCAGGGCATTTTCCGAATGCTGAACTTGAGCTTTGGAGTATTAATCAATAGGCGCGCTCTGTATGGAACAAACGATAGTAAAACCAACACCGGGTGGAAGAGCACCCGCATCGAAACCACAATCAGAAAAGTCTGTGGATAATACCGTAGTTATCTCAAAAAGTCCTGAATTGGTGAACAATGATTCAGTGGTCGCTTATGGGAATAACTCTCTACTAGCAGAGGCGAATGGCCTGTTATCTATTATCGGTCAAATTCGCTCGACAGCGACTCATTCCGATCCGTTGTTTCTAAAAGAGACATTGGCGCAAAAGCTTAGAGATTATGAGAACCGATTACGTCAGCATGACGTTGATTTGGATACCATTGATACAGCTCGTTATTGTTTATGCTGTTCACTAGATGAAGTTGTCCTTAACACCAATTGGGGTGGGAATTCATTCTGGAGTCACGATTCATTACTTAGCTCCTTCTATGCTAGCAGTCAAGGTGGGGAAGCGTTTTTTAAGCATCTTGATAAGTGCATGGCGAAACCAGATGCGAACTTAGATTTGCTTGAACTAATGTATGTGTGCTTATCTCTCGGGTTTCTGGGTCAATACCGTTTAGAAAAAAATGGACTGGAATCGCACCGGAAATTGAGAAGACAGGTTATTGCTACTCTTAAGACTTATGGGAGAGGAGTCCCTCAGGAACTAAGCAATAGTATCGACCAACACATTTTGAATGGCTCAAAGGCTTCTGATAGAGCTCCTCTTTGGGTTGTATGTTCTGTAACGGCGGCACTATTGGTCTGCATATATATGTATTTTAGTTATGAGCTAAATAAGGCATCCAATCGCACCTTTTCTCAATTAGTCAATTTGATTCAACCACAACAACTTAACCAAGATGCAACGTCAGAATCAAAATCAGCGCCAATTGCAGAAAAGATTTCAATGTATCTAGCAACTGAGATCGGTAAGGGGCTAATCAATGTTGAGCCGCTGCAAGACAGGGTAAGAATTTCGTTAAAGTCTCAAGATCTATTTGAATCAGGTAGTGCTGATGTTGTCGCTTACATCCAACCCGTTATTTCTAAGCTTGCGAGAACATTGGAGTCGACCCAAGGCAAGATCATTGTTACTGGTCACACCGACGATAGGCCTATTTTCACGAGTAAATATCCCTCGAACTGGCACCTATCATTAGCTCGAGCCACTGCTATGTCTGAACAACTGATCTCGAATAGTGCATTAGAAGGGCGAGTGATACCCGAGGGATTGGGGGATGCAAGACCATTAGTTGAAAACAGTAGTGATGAAAACCGAGCTATTAACCGCCGGATTGAAATCGACCTTCTTGTCGCGAATTAATAATAGGTAGATAGAGATGCGTATTAAAGAAATTGGCAGAATATTTACTCAAAGATGGTTTCTCGGTCTTATAGGTGTCGCTGCTTGTTCTATTTTCATTTGGGTTGTTGGTCCACTTATTGCGATAGCGGGATATGAGCCCCTAAAGAGTGACTTTCAACGGCTAGTCACTATTCTAGTGTTGGTGTTGCTTTGGGCGATATTTAACGTTACCAAGCAGCATAAGCAAAAGGTGAAAGAAGACGAAAGTATTCAAACGTTGCTTGAGGTTGATAGCCTATCAGATAAAGAAGCGGCAAGTGAAATTGACTTAATGCGCGAGCGTATTGAGCAAGCTGTCAAAGTAGTGACGAAAACACACAAAGGCAAGAGAAGCTTGTATGACTTACCGTGGTATGTGTTGATTGGCCCTCCTGGAACGGGGAAAACAACCGTATTAAAGCAGTCGGGGTTAGAGTTTCCATTAGGAGACAGCCTTGGCTCTGACTCTATTGCCGGTGTAGGTGGCACTCGCCACTGTGATTGGTGGTTTGCAAATAAAGCAGTTCTTATAGATACGGCTGGCCGGTATACGACACAAGACAGTCAAGAAAAGGTCGACTCTAAAGCGTGGCATGGTTTCTTAGGATTGTTGAAAAAGTATAGAACGCAAAGACCAATTAATGGTGCGATTGTTACGATAAGTTTAGCCAGCGTGATGTCTCAGACTCGAACCGAGCGAAGTCTTCATGCTCGAGCAATTAAGTCGAGACTTCAAGAACTGAAAAACCAGTTAGGCATGCAGTTTCCGATTTACGTATTGCTCACCAAAATGGATTTAGTTGCCGGTTTCAATGAGTTTTTTGCCGATTTAAGTAAGGAAGAGCGAGAGGAATTATTTGGTTTCATGTTCCCTCGTGAAGTGGATGATGAAAGAGGCGTTATTTCTCTATTCAACAAAGAATTTCATGGCATGTTGGAGCGCCTTGATGCCCGTATGCTTAGAATACTTGAAACAGAGGACGATTTAGATAAACGCGCGCTTATCTTTGAATTTCCAAAGCAATTAAGAGTGCTACAAGCTAATCTTGACGAGTTTTTAGCTGAAATTTTTGCACAAAACAGTTTTGAAGAGCCTGCCTTGATTCGTGGTGTGTTTATGTTGAGTTCGGTTCAAGAAGGCTTACCAGTCGATAAGCTGATGAATGAATCAACCAATGGACTTGGGTTAAATCGTTTAGCTCTAGCAAAGAGTCAGACTGGTTCTCATAGTTATTTCGTAAAGAATCTTTTTGACAAGGTTATTTTCAAAGAGCAACTGTTAGGAACAGTTAATCGTCACTATCAAAAGCAGTCAGGTTGGATGCGTCGAGGTGTTTACATTGGATGTACAACGCTACTGCTCGGAGCTTCTGCGCTTTGGTTTATGAGTTATAAGTGGAACTCACAGTTAATTGTCGATACCAATGAACAAGCGAGCCATATTGATGCAATGATTGGCGCTCAAAGTTTAGATTTTGAAGCGGATATTGTTTCAGCTGTAGAAACATTAGATAGGTTGATGACGCTTCCTCTCGGAAAGCAAAGCGACTACGGTGATGCCGACTCTGTAAAGAGGTTTGGTCTCTATCAAGGAGACAAAGTGTCTCAGGCGGCAAACAATGCATATTCTGATGCTTTGACCCAATATTACGCCCCTCTGCTTCTTGATAGCTTGGTGTCAGAAATGGAGAGCAATCAACAGCATCGTGAGTATTTGTACGAAACGTTAAAAACGTATTTGATGTTATTCAATCCAGACAAATATCAACAAGATGAAGTGTTGGCTTGGTTTAACTTTTATTTCGAACGTCAATATCCGGGTGAGCTAAACGCAGACTTAAGAAGACGTTTGCTACAGCACACTCAATATTTATTAGGCAACGATGGACAAGGCTTTACTTACAACACTGCTGCCGTGACGAGTGCTCGAGAAGTGTTGACTCAAATGTCTCTACCTGAACGTGCTTATCAGCGAATGAAAATACAATTTTCTAAGAGTCATGTACCTTCATTTCGCTTGACTGATGTATTGGGACCTAAAGGGCTTGAGCAGTTCGAGCGAGCTAGTGGAAAACCGCTATCACAAGGCATTTCGGGTTTCTACACGTACAATGGTTTTCATAGCATTTTTCAGATTCAGATCAACCGTACAGTAAAAAGCCTAATGGAAGAGAACTGGGTTTATGGTGACGATCTTAAGGCTCATGAAATTGATCAAGACAGTGCCATCCAAGGCGTTCAGTCTCGATACTATCAAGATTATGTTAATGAATGGAAAACGTTGATCGAAGATATTCAATTGAAGCAGGCTCCGAGCCTAGAACTTGCGACAGAGCAAGCGAGGGTTTTATCTGGAGTTGAAAGACCAATCGAATCTTTGTTGAGAGCAATCCAAAAAGAGGTTGCTCTATCAAAAGTATCATTGTCAGAAAATCAAAAAGCCGCTTCTGAAGTTGCTGGTAAAGTTGCCAAAGTTAAGTTTTCAAATACGGCAGATAGACTAGACATGTATTTACCTGAAGAAAACGGCTTCAATGTTGCTCTGCCAGGTAAAGAAGTCGAATCGCATTTTTCAGAAATCTTACGCCTTGGTGAGCAAGACTTTGATGATATTCAACAAGCAATGGTTAACTTGCGTTCGTATTTAAGTGACTTATCAAGCTCTGGTAACAATCAGAAAATTGCCTACAAAAGTATTTTAGATGGAACCGTTACACAAGATGTCGCAGCTTCCTTCGCTCGTGCTAAAGAACTTTTGCCGAGACCATTTAATCAATGGCTAGGTGAGCTTTCTCAAGAGTCGGTTAAGTTTGCGGAGAGCGGTTCGAAGGATCATCTAAATCAACTCTGGGTAACACAGGTGGTCCGCCCTTATCAGCGGACTATTGCTGGCAGATATCCATTCGAGCCCAACGCGAGCAGAGAAGTTAGATTGAAAGACTTTAAGCGATTCTTTGGTTATGGAGGTACGCTTGACGCATTCTTCCAAGAATACCTCGAACCGTTTGTGGATACTTCGAAAAGTCGTTGGCGATTAGAAAAGGAAATTGGAGTTCGTCCAGAAACACTAATGGTCTTTCAAAGAGCGCAACGTATCAGGCAGTCTTTCTTTGAATCTGATAATTCATTACGCGTAGAGTTTGGGATGAAGCCTGTTTATCTAGACCAGCACATTACTCGATTTGTCTTAGAGTTGGGTGGACAAGATTTGGTTTATAAGCATGGACCAGCAAGAGCTAAATCGTTGAGTTGGCCTGCCGGTCAAGATCAGACTCGAATTGTGTTCACACCACCTGAATCTAAACGCGAAATTGCGCATACCTATGAAGGTGAGTGGGGCATATTCAAGCTTTTGGATCAATCACTTAAAGCAAGGCCAGAATCGCGTAAAGACAACATAGTTATGATTGATTTAAAGGGAAATAAGGTGCAGCTAGAGCTTATTCCTTCTAGTGCCATTAATCCGTTTTGGTCAAATGAAATGGAGAGGTTCAGATGTCCACGAACCTTATAACATCAGGCTGGGGCTATATCGGTAAAATGCCTGCAAAAGGGGACTTTGTGAAAGATGGTTTATCACAAGATTTCTCGGAGCGTTGGCATGATTGGCAACAGGCGGTTATTGCAGTCAGCAGGGAACAACTGGGTGAAAGCTGGAATGAGCACTTTTTAACGGCTCCTGTGTGGCACTTTGCTTTGGATATTAGCTATTTAGAAGACTCAACCTACATTGGTAGCATGATTCCTAGTGTTGATGCATGCGGTAGATACTTTTTCTTTACTATAGCTCGTGCCGTAAAAGGTGAAGCTGCGCAATATTGGGGTGACAGAGCTTGGACCGAGGACAGTGCCGCTCTTGCTCTTTCAGTACTTGAGGACGACTTTGTCTTTGATGTTTGGCATAAGAGTACTCAAGAAAAAAATGACCTCGTTGCGAATGTAACAAGTGAAGTGAAGCCTCTAGAGTTTCTTTATCAAAGCCAAATATCTACAGTTTTTCATGATCACGGCAATACTGATCAAAACACGCTTTTGAATTACCTCATTAAAGAAAAATTGAGTAAACCATGTTTTTGGTGGACTGAAGGTTCAACGAAGGTTGAACCATGCATGTTCATTACTAGTGGATTTCCTTCAATTGGTCAGTTTTCAGCCATGCTTGATGGCGGCTGGAAAAAGTGGAATTGGTAGGATAGAAGAATGAATTGGAACTATTTTACCTTTGCTAAATCGCACGCAGGAAAAGTACGCCCTTATAACGAGGATGCTCTGTTGGATATGACAGAACAGCATATTTGGGTGGTTGCCGATGGAATGGGTGGACACAGTGCTGGCGATATAGCAAGCCAGATGCTAGTGGATAGAGTCGCGCGTCACATGCAGGATGTCTCCAATACTAATATCGATGATATCCGAAGAGTGGTTCAAGAAGCGAACTTAGAAATTTACCAATACGCACAAAATCACTTAGACGGTAAAACGATGGGAACAACACTTGTTTTGTTGTTTATTCAGGATGGGTATTACCACTGTCTTTGGGTGGGTGATAGCCGAATTTACCAGCTTAGAAGTGGTAATTTTGTCCAAAAAACACGTGATCATAGTCAAGTCATGGACTTAGTGGATCAGGGCTTATTGGCATTTGAAGATGCCGAATCGCACCCTCTTGCAAATGTTATTACCAGAGCTGTTGGGGTCGACGAAAGTGTCACTATTGATCAAGTTTCAGGGCAGTTGGCTGACGGCGATCAGTTTCTACTCTGTAGCGATGGACTCTCTAAGGAACTTACGAGTGATGAAATTCATCGGACATTGTATGCAGACTCAGTCAACCAAGCTGGATTAGCGCTCATGCATTCGGCTTTGGTTCGGGGCGCAAGTGATAACGTAACTTGTGCTTTGATCAAAGTTCGCCAAGCGCAAACGGAGTGCGAAACAGTAACTAGAGAAGACGCGACGATACCTGTCTTTCTAAGAGGGAGAGCTTATGAGTAATGAAATGTTTGATTGGTATGAACAAGCGTTGGCTCCTATATCTCAAGAAAATCCTACAGGTATTGATCCTAGAGAGGATGTATCACCACAGTCTGCTTACTATCGGTTGAAAGATCAGCGTATGGCCGCCCGCAACGCTGAACGTAATGCTCTTATAGAAGAAGAAAGTATCTATACCCACAGTAATTTATGGCGAGTATTTATTGAAGATGTCCCAGAAATACTCACGAATCAGTCTAAAGATTTGGAATTTGTTGCCTGGCTTATAGAAGCCCTAACTCGATTGTATGGTTTTCGTGGTATGGGCGTTGGCTACAAACTCGCAACCAGTTTAATTGAGAACTTTTGGGATGATCTGTACCCAATGCCTGATGAAGATGGTATTGAGACAAGAATATCGGCGATTATTGGCCTCAATGGTATCGATAGTGAAGGAACACTTATTTTTCCAATTGCTTGTATACCATTGACTGACTTAGGCGTGGAGCAAGCTTATGCCTATTGGGAATATCAGCAAGCTATAGAGCTTGAGCGCTTAGACGAAGATAAGCGCCGAAATCGAGTCGAGCTTGGGGCTGTTGAGCTATCTGAAATTATAACTACGGTTAAGTCGACTTCTGATACGTTTTATCAAGAATTAATCACGGATTTGGAGTTCGCTACAGAATCATTTAATGAATTCAGTCAGCGATTAGACGAAGCGGTCGGTGATGTGACTCCTAGCTCTTATATATCAAAAAGACTCGAATCAATACACTCGGCATTAAAGCACCTTCTAGGAGATCGTTTCAATCAACCACAAGCCGTGTTTGAAGAGCTAGAGGATCTTGATGAATCTTCTTCTGAACAACCGTTAAGTTCACAAAGTTGTGATGCATTATTAGCGACAAACATGAAATCACGAGAGCAGGCAATTAGACAATTGCAGCAAGTAGCTGATTTCTTCCGAGAGAGTGAACCTCACTCACCAGTTTCTTACTCCATCGAACAGATTATTCGTTGGTGTGGGATGCCTCTGCCGGAGTTACTGGCGGAACTTATCTCCGACGGGGATGCAAAGAAAAGCTACTTCCGTTTGGTTGGCATAGCAGAACAAAATGAAAATTAATAAAGGGAGAATGGTATGACGAGTATCCACTCGAAACTATCACGAGTACGGAAGCCTCGTGTCCACATTACCTATGATGTTGAAACTGAAGGTACGACTCTTAAGAAAGAACTGCCTTTTGTTGTAGGTGTAATGGGTGACTTCGCTGGTCAAAACACAGAAGCGTTGAAGCCATTAAAAGACCGCCGTTTTATTCAGATAGATCGAGATAACTTTGACGATGTACTCAAAAAAATGAATCCATCGGTGAAGTTTAAAGTTGCGAATAAGCTTGCGAATGACGATTCACAGTTTGAGGTCGATTTAAACTTTAAATCAATGCAAGACTTTGAGCCTGCTGCGATCGTAAATCAAGTTGATCCACTACGCCAATTGATGGAAACGCGTAATAAACTGCGTGATTTGATGACAAAAGTTGACCGCTCAGAAGAGCTTGAAAATATCCTAGAGGATGTTTTGAACAATACAGACAATCTGGCAAGACTTGCAGGCGAGTTAGATCTTGGCAAGAAAGCGAAGTCAGACAGTACTGAAGGAGCGGAATAATGACGACTGAAGCTGAAAAACAGTTAGATCCAACTGTTAATGAACAGACAACTTCATTCTTAGATCAAGCTATTGGTGCGACTAAGCAGACCGAAGCTTCTCGTGCTGAGGAGCTGATTAAAACGCTCGCTGAAGAAGCAATGAAAGGGACAGTTACTTGGAACAAAAACCTAACAGTAACTTTTCGTGAAGCGATTAATTTGCTCGATAGGCAGATTTCTGATCAGTTGTCTGAAGTAATGCATCACCCAGAATTACAGAAACTCGAAGGTTCTTGGCGCGGCTTAAATTATCTAGTGATGAATTCAGAGACCAGCTCTACTCTGAAAGTTCGCATGATGAGCATGACCAAGAAAGAGCTACATAAAGACTTGAGCAAAGCTGTTGAGTTTGATCAAAGCCAGATCTTTAAAAAGGTTTACGAGTCTGAGTTTGGTAGTGCTGGTGGTGAACCGTATGGTGCATTGATTGGAGACTATGAGTTTACCAACCACCCAGAAGATATTGAGTCGTTACGCCTAATGTCAAATGTAGCGGCTTCTGGCTTCTCTCCATTCTTGTCCGCAGCTTCACCAGCACTATTCGGCTTTGATGAGTGGACTGAGTTGTCAAAACCACGCGACCTAGATAAGGTATTTGAATCACTAGAATACGCCCAATGGCGTTCGTTCCGCGAGAGTGCCGATTCGCGCTTCGTTAGTCTGACGATGCCAAAAGTCCTTGCTCGTTTGCCATACGGACAAGCTACCGCTCCAGTCGAAGAGTTTGGGTTTGAAGAGTTCGAAGTAGATCCTGTTTCAGGTATTGCTGTTAACGCTGAACATAACGACTACTGTTGGATGAACTCTTCGTATGTTCTTGGTGTTAAGTTAACCGACGCATTTTCAAAATATGGATTTTGTACTGCCATCCGTGGTGCAGAAGGCGGCGGTCGAGTGGATAACTTGCCAACGCATTTCTTCATGAGTGATGATGGCGACCCTGATATGAAGTGCCCAACAGAGATTGGTATTACCGACAGACGTGAGGCGGAGCTTGGTAAGCTTGGTTTCTTACCGCTTTGTCACTACAAAAACACCAACTATGCAGTGTTCTTTGGTGCGCAAACCTGTCAAAAACCAGCGAACCATGAATCCCCTGAAGCAACGGCCAATGCGGCCATTTCTGCCCGCCTACCTTATATGATGGCAACATCTCGTTTTGCGCATTATTTGAAAGTAATGGCTCGAGATAAAATTGGTAGCTTTATGGAAGCAGAAGACGTTGAGTCTTGGCTGAACCGCTGGATCCTAGGTTACGTCAATGCTTCTGAAGGCGGTGGTCAAGAGATCAGAGCGAAATACCCTCTAGCAGACGCTCGTGTTCAGGTTAAGGAAATTCCTGGCGCACCTGGTTCTTACAATGCCGTAGCATGGCTGAAGCCTTGGTTACAAATGGAAGAACTGACCACATCTTTGCGACTTGTGGCAAAGATCCCTCAGTCAGGTGGATAAGAAACGAATTGGCTGGTCGAAAGGCCAGCCATGACCAATCTTTATGTTCTAGATGGAATTAGCAGTGTCACTTAACTTTCGCGACCCTAGCAAGCTAAAACATGAGTTCAGTACCGGAGGCTATGCTGAACTTGATAGCCCGTGGTTGACTCGATTCAATGAATCTTCTGATCTTGTATCGTCAGCTCGAATTTGGCTAGAAGGTACACGTTCAAGAGATTTGGACAGCTTTCGTCATAGTGTGATGAACACAATTAACCGCATTGATGAGCTATTAGAATCTCAACTAAATGAAATATTACATCATCCTGAGTTTCAACAGCTCGAAAGGGGGTGGGTTGGAGTTAGGTATTTATGTGAACAGGTTGATTCTCGTTCATCGGATTCTGTAAAAGTTAAGGTTTTAACGGCGACATGGAATGAAATCAGTAAAGATGCTTTAAAAGCCATCGAGTTTGACCAATCAGCACTATTTAAGTTGCTCTATCAAAATGAATATGGGATGGCAGGGGGAGAACCCTTTGGTGTGGTGGTTGGAGATTATCAGCTTCGCTGTGATCCTAGTAAAAATTATTTTGATAGAGATCTGTCTGTGTTGAGTAAGATCTCTCAGTCTGCAGCTGCAGCATTCAGCCCATTTATCATGTCTGCATCGCCAGAGATGTTTGGTGTTGATAGTTTCGCTCAACTCTCTGCGATAAGAGATATAGCGGCCCAATTTGAACAGGAAGATTATGCAAAGTGGCGTAGTTTGAGAGACAACGATGACGCTAAATTTATTGGTTTGACTGCACCTAACGTCTTGTTCCGTCAGCCATACAAAAGTGATGGCTCGCGGAATGATAAATTCAATTTTCAAGAACACATCTACGACTCCAATCGAGATTTGCTATGGGGGAGTAGTGCGTACTGTTTTGCTGCCGTATCAATTAGAGCATTTCAGGAACATGGTTGGTTCACGCATATGCGAGGGATTAAACAAGGCGATTACAGTCAGGGTATTATCGTCGCTCCTACAAGGAGCAAGATGCGTGTTAATGGCAAGAATGATCGTGAAAGATGTCCGTTAAACTTGAAAATCTCTGAGAGAAAAGAACAAGAATTGTCTGAGTGCGGTTTTATTTCTATTTCTCCAATACCTGAGACCGATATGGTGGGGATGACCTCGAATGTATCTCTCTACAAGCCCAAACAATACGCAGAAAAGCATATTTCAACGAATGCAAAACTGACATCGATGTTGCAATACACATTGTGTGTATCGCGAGTCGCACATTATCTCAAGGTTATGGGGCGTGACAAAATTGGTGGGTATCAAGACGCAGAAAGCCTAGAGCGTGACTTTCAACGCTGGTTACATCAGTACACTACCGCATCAGATGAAGCGTCTGATGAGCTTCGAGCTAAATACCCCCTAAATGAAGCGAAAATTACAGTTCGAGAGAAAAGAGAAACTCCTGGACATTATTACTCAGTTATCCATTTGCGACCGCATTTTCAACTCGATCAAATGGTATCTAGCATTAAATTAATTACCGAATTATCACCAGAGCACATGGTGTAAGGAAATAACAATGACTCAATGGAAAAATGCTTTGTCCCAGGGCCTATTGCAACACGCTCTAGAGCAATTAATTGATGAAATTAAAGCAACCCCTAAAGATGCGAGCTTGAGAAGTTCCTTCATTGAGCTTCTTTGCATTGATGGGGACTTCGAGCGTGCGGACGCTCAGCTCATGCAATCGATTAAATTGTTTCCTGAGTATCTGCCTGGTGCAAGTCAGCTACGACATTTAGTGAAAGCAGCTCAAGCTAGAAAGGATTTTATCAATGGTGCGGCTAGTGCCAAAGTATTAGGTGATGAGGAATTAACTAAAGAGCTTGTTCGATTTAATCTTGCTCTCGGAAATCAAGAGTACGAAGAAGCGTCACGTCTATCGCATCGCATTGAAGAGCATCGCACTATTAAAGGGTTTAACGTAAACGGCACAAACTACGAAGATGCTAGAGATATTGATGATCGTTTAGGTGGTTACATTGAACTGTTTTCTACAGCAGGTAACTATTTTCTTGTACCCATATCGAGAATCCATACGCTAGAAGTTAAAGCACCTACTTCTTTGTTAGAGAGTATTTGGCGACCTGTCGAGTTTGATATCGATGGACTTGGTGAAGGCGAAGGCCATATGCCGTTGACATATGTTGACTCAGAGAGCGATGCGCAAAAGTTAGGTCGAGAAACGGATTGGAAGCAGATTGGTGAGCAAGAATCTTTTGTTGGCTTGGGTCAAAAATGTTGGTTAGTCGGTGACTCAGCGCTTCCAATCTGTGATTTGACTACATTATTAGAACAGAAACAAATAGCGTAGAAATATCATGTCGTTAACCGTTTCTCTGCTCGACAAATTGATAGATAGTGATCCTCTCACTCGAGATGAGAAAGACTTCCCTGCAAGCCAGCAACAGATGTTGAGCAGCTTACTTAGAGATCTAGAGTCGATGCTGAATAGTCGTATTGGATGGAAAAATATTCCTGATGATCTTCTAGAGGTTCGTTATTCAATATTGAACTATGGGCTGCCAGATTTTTCCTCAATGCCCTATAGCAGCCAAGAAGGGCAGAATCAGCTTTGCGACATCGTTCATGATGCAATTAAAGAGTTTGAGCCGAGGTTAAGGAACCCTCATGTCCAGATTTCGGACGAGAAAAACGCTATTGATAGGGTATTGAGGTTACAGATAAATGCCACTTGCTTAATTGATAACAGTATTCATGAAGTGCGATTCAATTCTGAAGTAGAGCCGGTAAATTTAGGTATGAAACTGAGTAGAGCAAAATGAGTGAAGAGTTTCTCAAGTACTATAATCGCGAGTTAGCTTATTTGCGTCACAAAGGGCAAGAGTTTGGTGAGCAGTATCCCAAGATTGCCGCGAGACTTCGTATTAGTGAGGAACAGGTTGACGATCCACACGTAGAAAGATTGTTAGAAGGCTGCGCATTTCTAACAGCAAGGATTAGACAAAGCTTAGACAATAGTTACCCTCAGTTTACAGAGTCTTTGATGGGACAGTTATATCCGGATTTTCACGCCCCAATCCCGTCAATGTCAGTCATTAAAATGAGCTGTTCTAACTCCACTTCCTCTTATTTTGATGTAGAAGAAGGCGAGCGAGTTGTTATCGGTGCTACTGGATATCATGAATGCGAGTTTAGAACTTGTTATCCGGTCAGAATGTATCCTGTTGATGTGACCTCTGGCGTTTTTAAAAATGCGCCTTTCAAGCCAGTTGGCTCACGATGGGAAAGCAATGCTCATTCAGTTTTGAAAGTACAGCTCACGGCTCAAGATGAAGAGACTCCTCTTGGTGAAATGGGGATAGAACGGCTGCGCTTCTATTTAAACGGTCAATCTCAATTGACTTTTAAGCTCTACCAAATGCTGTTTCAAAACCTAATTGGTTTATCTGTTGTTGTGGATGGCAAAGAAGTTCGTCCTTTAACCAAAAGACATCTTTCTGAAGTAGGATTTTCAGAAGATGAGAAAGTTGTGCCATACAGTAAAAGAAGCTTTTCAGGAGCAAGATTACTTGTTGAGTATTTGCACTTTCCTGAGAAGTTTATGTTCTTTGATATCACCGAACTTGGATTATCTGAGCTAGATCTTGGAGAGCAAGTCGAACTGTATTTTTACTTTGATACCAACGATGACTGGCTTCCAAAGCAAGTGGACGAAGAAAGCTTAATGGTAGGTTGTGTGCCTGTAATCAACTTATTTAAAAGTATTATGGAGCCTAAGCGTATTCTACCAACTGAATACGATTACCACTTGTCTCCGCAATACCAAGAATCTGAAAGTAATGAGGTTGTCTCAATTTCTGACGTAACGTTGAGAAACTGGAACAAAACGTACCACAATTTGCCATGTTATCACGCTGGTGAGCACACGCATTATACAAACACTAGTGAGATTTATTGGTTGATGAGACGTGAGGATAAGAACTGGGCTGGTGGGTATGATGAGCCAGGTAGAGAAACTTACATTTCTTTTGTTGATAAAAAACATCAATTGTTCAGCCCGGATAGCCGGGAAAACTGGTTAATGTACGTGGAAGCTGAGTGCTGTAACCGCAACTTAGCGCAGAAACTTCCATTTGGAGGTGGGCTGCCGCAAGTATCTTTACCGGAGGTAAATGACAATTTCGAATCTGTTCGTTGTTTAGTTTCTTTATCAGAAACTATTCGGCCAGAAATGGATGAAAGCACACGATGGCAGTTAACTAAGCTTTTAACTTTAAACCATTTTACCGAGGAAGATGGTTTAGCAACTTTGAAGCAGACCCTTAATCTCTATGCATTTTCTGGGACAGCAGAAACGAAAGCGGTAATCGATGCTTTAACTAAGTTAGAGTTTGAGCCTACTACAGGAAGAATTAGTCAGAAAGGCAAAGTTGGATTTGCGCACGGTATAAAAATTATTTTGACGGTTTCTGATCAAATTTTACCTAAAGAGCAGATCTTTCTCTTAGGTAGTGTTTTATCTGTTTACTTCTCGCAATATGCTGAAATTAACATTTTTACGCAGTTAGAAATAAGAATTAAGTCCACGGGAAAGTCTTTCCACCTATGGCCCGCATTAACTGGCGATAAGGTGTTGCTATGAGCGCGGAACAATTTTATCGAGAATTAAAGCAACATCCATTGTTTGAAGCGATTCATCTTATTGAACACGAAGTTCTGCAAGCAGAGGCGCAAATAGGAACAGATGCGTTACCGAAGCATGAAAAGCTAAACTTAAAGGTTAATCCATCATTAGGTTTTGAAAATGCTCAGCTTTGTGAACTGAAAAATATAGATGACAGCAAGTTAGAGATTGAGACCAATTTAATAGGCCTAACGGGTGAGCAAGGTGTGCTTCCACAGCACTATAGTGAATTAGCTTTACATCGCCAAAAAGAAGGCGATACGGCTATGGTGGACTTCTACGATATTTTCAATCATCGCTTATTATCTCTTTATTATCGATGTTGGCAACTGAGTCAGCTGACTGTTCAGTCTCGTGCGCATGCGCAGGGCGCGCGTTCGCCGTTAGAAAGCTGTAAATCGGCATTAACTGGGAAAGGGAGTTCATTGTCCCGGCACTATGGTGGTGTGTTTGCTTCACCAATGAGAAGTAAAGGTGGACTAAAAAGTATTCTTGAATGTTTATCTGGATGCCAAGTAAAAGTTCATGAATTTCAAGGACAATGGTTACACCTTACGAAAGAAGAGCAAACACGCCTTGCATCCCGAACTATGCCTGAAGGGCAGTTTGCTCAACTTGGTTTAGGAGCGTCTTTGGGTTCGAAAGCATGGAACATCAACGCGGGGACAACAATAGAATTTCTGCCAAAAGATAAACAGCTAGTTAGTAAATTGCTTCCTAACCAACCCAATATAGCAATCATTAAGAACGCTGCTTATGAGTTGATTGGAAAACATAAACAACTGAAGTGGCAGCTCACCACCAAACATAGTTTGCTACCACAAGCTTGTTTATCGAAACAGCAGGGGCAGTTAGGTATTGGTTCTGTGCTTAAAAAACACGAACGTACAAAAGATCGAACTATAACAATTACTATTTAAAGGAAATGTAATGGCTTCACTCTCACTTTCAGCGTTGGTCGAAAGATTGTCTCCTCAGGCTAAGGAAACACTTGAACAGGCAGCTGCGATGGCAAGCTCCCGAACTCATCACAGTATTGAAATGTCTCACTGGTTAATGATGATTATCCGCCATCCTGACGATATTTACTCTGAAGTTTTTGACGAATTTGATGTCGATAAAATCAAGGTTGAAACCGATATTCAAAAGGCATTAGAAAAATACAAAACAGGATGCCAGTCGGTGCCTGGGCTATCAGCTCATACGGTGACTGTTATGCAAAATGCCTTGTTGTCTGCAACCATTGAATTCAATCAAGAACAGTTGGGGTGCATCCATCTTTTATTTGCCTACTTGTCTGATGATACGTTAGTCAACATGGCTGGTTCGATTAGTCCTGAACTAAACAAGATAGAACCATCTCGCTTATTGAACTTTAAAGAAAGTAATGCGCCTCAATCAAGATCGAATGACTTAGCGCAGTCAAACGCGAATTCCGCCTTGAATCAATTTACAACAGACCTTACTGAGCAAGCTAGGGAAGGTAAAATAGATCCGGTGATTGGTAGAGATAATGAAATTCGCCTAATGATCGATATTTTATTAAGACGCCGACAAAACAACCCGATTCTTACGGGAGAAGCTGGTGTTGGAAAAACAGCCGTTGTTGAAGGTTTGGCGCAAAAGATCATTGATGGCGATGTACCTCCCGCTCTGCAAAATGTGGCAATTAAGTCTCTGGATTTGGCGTTACTGCAAGCCGGCGCAGGCATGAAAGGTGAGTTTGAAAACAGGCTTAAGAACCTTGTTAAGGAAGTAAACGACGCTCCACAGCCTATTATATTGTTTATTGATGAAGCTCATGGCCTAATTGGCGGTGGTGGGCAAGCGGGCCAAGGTGATGCGGCGAATATTCTGAAGCCAGCATTAGCGAGAGGTGAACTCAGAACGATCGCAGCAACAACGTGGGCAGAGTATAAAAAGTATTTTGAAAAAGATGCAGCTTTAACTAGGCGTTTTCAAGTCGTAAAGGTTGATGAGCCTGCCCCTGAACTCGCGATCGAAATGTTACGAGGCTTACTTGATGTAATGGCACAACACCACGATGTTCATATCACTAACCAAGCTCTCAATGCAGCGGTCCAACTCTCAGCTCGATACATTAATGGTCGTCAACTGCCAGATAAAGCGGTTTCTGTTTTGGATACGGCCTGCTCTCGAGTTGCGTTAAGTCAGTCATCTACACCGGGAGGCCTAGATGCGAAAAGAAATAAACTTAAAGCAAAGCAAGCTGAGTATGAGCATCTTAGCCAAGAGAATCGGCTAGGAGCATCTCTTGATGTGCAGCTGCAAAGTGTCCGAAAAGAGATTGATGCGCTATCTAATGACATTATTGAATTAGAAGTACTTTGGGAAAAAGAAAAAGAATGGGTAAGTGAAGCTAAGTCACTTAAAACCCAAATAATCCAGGAGGGTTCTGAGACTGCGAGAGACAAGTTACAAGAGCTTGAAAATAACCTCTCCGCTAACTCACAGCCCTTAGTTTTTTCGCATGTAAATGAAGCGCTAATCGCAGAAGTTATTTCGGATTGGACCGGTATACCGTTGGGTAAACTTCAGGATGATGAAATCCAAGCAGTATTGGGTTTGAAAGAAAGTTTGTGTAAGCGAGTTGTCGGGCAGGATCACGCTTTAGAGCTCATGTCTGAAGTGATAAAAACCGCGAGTGCGCAGCTCACGGATGAGACACGACCAAATGGTGTATTTCTCCTGACCGGACCAAGCGGAGTGGGTAAAACCGAATCGGCTTTGGCGATTGCAGAGAAAGTGTATGGTAGTGAAGAAAATGTCACGACTATCAATATGTCGGAATTTAAGGAAGAGCATAAAGTCTCATTGCTATTAGGTTCTCCTCCTGGTTATGTCGGTTATGGAGAAGGAGGTGTACTGACTGAAGCTGTTAGACGTAAACCTTATAGTGTAATTCTCCTCGATGAAATGGAAAAAGCGCACCCTGGTGTTCAAGATATTTTTTATCAGGTATTTGATAAAGGCTCAATTAAAGACGGTGAAGGTCGAGATATAGACTTTAAAAACACTATTATTATTATGACCGCGAATACAGGGACCGAAACGACGATGTCTTTGTATTCTGATCCTGATTTAGCTCCTGAGCCGTCAGCACTAAAAGATGCTTTACGCGATGATTTGTTGGTTGACTTTAAACCTGCATTTTTAGGGCGTGTGAATGTATTACCCTATTTGCCTCTATCAAAAAAAGTATTGATAGAAATAACAAAATTAAAATTGGATAAAATTACGACTCGTATTCGTAAGCACTATAACGCTGACCTGTTTTTTGATGAGGAACTAATTAATGATATTGTAGACAATAGCAATGAGTCTGGGAGTGGTGCGCGTGTGGTACAAACAACCATAGAAAATACATTGCTTCCGAAGATTTCTCATGAAATATTGCATGCAATTCTTAATGATAAGACGTTTGATGAAATTATTGTTAAAGGTACAACTAGTGGACTTGATGTCTCAATAGTTTAACATCCTTTACACTCTCAATAATAATTGGGAGTTGGTTCATATTAACTATTATTTTTTATAAAAAACGCTTAAATTAAATCTTATTTAAAGATATAACAGGGCGTATTTAAAATGAAGTTTTTGATACATTAATCACTAATTATCACCAAACGTCAGATAATTAAATTATTACGATATATGTCAATTAATAATGCTATAGGAGATTAGCATGCAGTCTAATACGTATCTTAAATACGCAGATATTAAGGGTGAGGCAACAGCCGAGCAATACAAAGATTTGATTACACTACTATCTGTAGATTGGAGTGTAGGTCGTGAGATCTCATCATACACTGGTACAGCGATGGACCGTGAAGCGAGCGCTACTCGTCTATATGATTTGACTATCACTAAACTTCAAGACCGTTCTTCTCCTGACTTATTTAAAGAAGCGACGATTGGTAAAGGTAAACCAGCGGTTTTCCATATTACTAAGCAGGGTGAGAAGGTTGAAGAGATCATGAAGATCGAACTGACTGATGCGATGATTTCTAACTACTCAGTTTCTATCCAAGACGATCGTCCAGTTGAAACTATCACAATTTCTTACACAGAAATGATGATGACAGTGACTCCTACTGACGATAAGAACAACACTTCTGCTCCATTGGTATACGGCTACAGCGGTGTTAAAGGTCAACAAATGTAATTTTCATGCGGGGGAGTATTCCTCCGCATTTTTTTGAAAGAAGTATTTAATGAAAAGAGCAACTCAAGATAACAATTTCATCCGAATTTCTTCGCCATTCGGTAAAGATGCCATCATACTAAACTCGTTTGAGTATAGAGAAGAGATCTCAGAACTTTTTTCATTGCGTGCTAAAGCTTACTTTAATGATCAACGAAGTGAGTTAAACGAAATTATTGGTAAGGAAGTTACCATTACCCTTGAAAATAACGAGGATGTTTCTTCAAATCCTCGTTATATGCATGGTTATGTTTCTGCTGCAAGATTAGAAGGGAAAAGGGTTTCTAATACACATAAAGGCGAAAATTATAAAAACATAGAATTATTAATAGAGCCTAAATTACGTTTCGCTGAATATCGAAAAAATTGCAGAATATTTCAGCATAAAGATATAAAGGAAATTATCTCTGAAGTACTATCGGAGCATAGTGTTGCCTTTAGTTTTGAGTTAACCAAGTCCTATCCTAAATACACATACAAAGTACAATATGAAGAATCAGATCTTGAATTTGTTCGACGTCTGTTATCGGAGGAGGGGCTATCATTTTGTTTTACACATACTAAGTCTGCCCATACGCTCAATATTTTTGATGACATCAGTTTTTATAAGCCGGGTACTGAGTTTTTAGTCGATTTTGATACAGGTACGGCGAAATCTAGCCACATTTCTTCTTGGCATGAAACGCAAATTCTGACTACTAAAGCGAGTCAAAAGTCAGGCTATAACATGCTCAAGCCTTCTTCGAATCCTAAAAATACTGCAAAGGGTGAAAGTGATTTTTTTACAGTACCTGGAAGCGAGTATTTTGAATACATGGGTGAAATGGAGAGCAATGATCAATACGCACTGAGAAACACGCATGCAATAGAAGCACTACAGCAAAATGCATATTTGTGTCGTGGCGAGGCTACGTGCAGAACATTCAGTGTGGGCAAGTGCTTCAAGTTTAAAAAGCATGAAGATAAATCTCGAGTCGGCAAAGAATATGTACTGTCTTCTGTTTTTTTGTCTGCTGCTGTTTATAACCAGACTGGTCAAGGTGGGACCGGTGCGCAAGGTGTCAAAGTCTCGTTTAGTTGTGTTGACTCAAAGACAATCCTGCGTCCTTCAGTTAACTACCCGAAACCTCAGATGAAAGGTTTGCAAACCGCAGTAGTTACGGGGAACAAAGATGGTGAAATTTACATAGACAAACATGGCCGTATCAAAGTTCAGTTTCACTGGGACCGTGTTGGTAAATACGATGTAAATAGTTCATGTTGGATTCGTGTTGCGCAAAATATTGCAGGTAACGGATGGGGGTCGGTGTTTCACCCTAGAGTCGGACAAGAGGTCATCGTCGAGTTTGTTAACGGAGACCCTGATCAACCAATCGTTACGGGGTCACTATATAACGGTAGTCAACTCCCTCCTTACGCTTTACCAGAGCAAAGTTCTCAGAGTGGTTATAAATCACGCTCTGTACAAAAAGGTACATCCAATTTTAATGAGTTGCGCTTCGATGATAAGCCTGGTGAAGAGCACATTTATCTTCATGCTGAAAAACTGTTCCAAATGCTAGTTGAAGACTGTGTTGATATCGCCGTTGAAAACAGTAAAACCGAAAAAGTGACCAATGATGTTAATCAAGAGGTCGGTCAGAACGCGAGCTTGAAAGTAGGTAAAAACTTTTCGAATGAAACGGGTGAAGTGCTGTCTTTTAATGCAGGAAAGAGCGTCGAGATCAAAGTAGGTGGTGCTTCTATTCAGATGTCTAGCTCTGGAGAAATCAATATCAAAGGTAATAAAATATCCATTAACGGCTCAGCTATTGCTCTTAAAGCTGGGCAAATTTCATTGAACTAAGGTGATTTAAAGTGGGTAAACCAGCCGCAATTTTGGGCAGCTTTCATCTTTGCCCTAAAAAAACAGGAAAGATACCGCATGTCGGTGGTCCCGTCGTTGTTGGTTCACCAAACGTAACGATTGGCGGGATACCTGCGGCAAGACAAGGCGACAAGCTTATTTGTATCGGTCCTCCGGATAGTATCTCAGCAGGTTCTTCTAGCGTAACAATCAACGGTAAACCAGCCGCGAGAGTCGGCGATTCAACGTCTCATGGTGGCAAAATTCTATCTGGTATGCCTACGGTTTTAATCGGAGGCTAGATGCCACTCGCATTTCAAACGCATCTTCTATCCTTTAATGGCCGTTCACACACCGTTCGCGAGATAGCTGATGATTCTTTTAGATTGTCCGAGGAAATCCGACCCCCTGACTTTGCTCAATCAATAGATGAGCATATATTAAGCCTCGTGCGCTCTGAGCGCGAGAGTCTTGAGCAAGCTGATATCAAGGGGAATCTCTGTGTTCTTTTACCATCTTCGGTAGACAAAAGTTTGCTTAAAGCATTGATAAGCGAGCTTTCTATTTTCGTTGACCAAACTGTCAATACTGAAATTTACTTTTATCCTTATGGCCAAGCTGCATTTTTGATGGCACTAAATCGGATAAATCGTGAAGTTAATGAAACGCAAGCGACTTGGATACTGGCTATAGAGGTTACGAGCGATGTAGAAGCGCATGTCAAACCTCAAAGCTCTATCATTTTAACCAAGTGTTTTTTTCGACATTCAGGTCTTGTGCCTGATGTTGTTCGAATTGATTTAGATGCCAAACAACAACGCATCGCCGTGGACAAAGTGTTTAAGCAATTAGGAGTAAGTTGTGAACATCCACTCAGTCAATTGTATTTATCCGTTAATGAGGAAGAACCGCAATGGTTAAACTCAATGCAATTCTTGTCTCCGTGGGTGACCGATCAAACTCAGTATCAATTTGTTGATATCAAACTTGGCGGATTGGGTGCATGTGGCGGCGTTTTAAAAGCGTTAGTGATTGATGAGCTTCAAAGAAGCAGCCCCTGCCCAGACTTTCACGTGTTGCAAGCCGACATCGAGCCAGATGGCTATGCGGTAGGAGTAATATACAATTGGCGTAGTGAATAGGTCTGGCTATTGCTTTTCCTTCTAGTAGCTGAGGTTTTAGTGATGCAAATGTTATGGGGGATTGACTCGAAATTGGCCCTTTAATGATGTTTGGACAATGACTAGTCGCAGCTTGCTTTTCAAAATAGCTTTGCTCACCGCGTTTTTACAGTGTTCTTCTCGCTTTCTGATCAAATAGCCAGCCATAGAACACAAACCACATGAAAAGCTGTTCGACTCAAGATATCCTTACCGATATAAAATAACTTGAGTTTTTGGCTTGTTCGAGATCCCACCCGTGACGCATTCCTGTTTATAAACGGTACATGGACTCTGACAGAAGCAAGCCTGCTCATAGAATTGGCGGAAAGTGAATTCGAATGAAGTTTATCCACACCTCAGATTGGCATCTTGGTCGACAATTCCACAACGTGTCACTACTCGAAGATCAACAAGCAGTACTCGAACAACTGATTAACTATATTGAACACAACCCCGTCGATGCAGTTGTAGTGGCGGGAGATATCTATGACCGTTCGGTGCCACCAACGGTTGCAATAGAACTGTTAGATCGAGTCGTGAAACGCATTTGTACCGAGTTAGAAACACCAATGATATTGATATCTGGCAACCATGATGGTGCAGAAAGGCTAGGTTTCGGCTCAGAGCAAATGAAAAATGCAGGTCTCCATATTGTTAGCAACTTTGAAGAGATGCTCACTCCCATCATCATAAAAACGGACTCTGCGGATGAGGTCGCGTTTTATGGTATGCCTTATAACGACCCTGAACAGGTCAGGTTTGCCTACAAAGCCTCGGTATCCACTCATGATGAGGCTCATCAATTGCTTGTTGAGCAAATTAAAGAGCGCTTTATCTCTAAGCAAAAGCGCGTGCTCGTGAGTCACTGTTTTGTTGATGGGGCCATCGAGTCAGACTCTGAACGACCATTATCTATTGGTGGTTCTGATCGCGTGAGTCATGAACACTTCTTAGATTTTGACTACGTCGCACTTGGTCATTTGCATCAGCCTCAAAAGAAAGGCGCGGAGCATATCCGTTACTCTGGCTCTCTCATGAAGTATAGCTTTGGTGAACAGAACCAGAGAAAAGGTTTCACGTTAGTTGAACTGGACAAGAAAGGATTTGTTTCTGCAGAGCATATTGATCTTACGGCTCCTCATGAAATGCGCATTGTAGAGGGCGAGCTGGATAAAGTTATTGATCAAGGCAAAACAGACCCTAAGAATGAAGATTATTTGTTAGTTCGTTTGATGGATAAACATGCGATTTTAAACCCAATGGAAAAACTTCGTTCAGTGTATCCAAACGTTTTACACCTTGAGAAACCTGGCATGTTAATTGGGGTAGAGCAGGAAATGGCGCAAGCAAAGTTGGCGCGAAGCGAAATTGATATGTTCCGAGATTTTTTTATTGAGGCGCAAGATAGCCAGTTGTCTAAAGAGCAAGAGCAAGCTGTTACTGACATTATTAAGCAATTATCACAGCAATAGGGACCAAAGATGAAACCAATTAAACTAACCATGCAAGCCTTTGGTCCGTTTGCAAAAACTGAAATCATTGATTTTGAGAAGCTTGGCAGTAACCCTCTATTTTTGATTAATGGTCCTACAGGTTCCGGTAAAACGTCGATCTTAGATGCCATTTGCTTCGCCCTTTATGGTGAAACCACAGGTAATGAGCGACAAGGTATTCAGATGCGGTGTGACTTATCCGCGCAAGATTTACCAACCGAAGTAGTTCTCGAATTTTCGTTACACGGCAAACAATACCGAGTTGTTCGATCCCCTGAGCAGGAAGCGCCCAAGGCCCGTGGTGAAGGGATGACGATTAAAAAGCACACTGCGGCTCTTTATGAACTCGGTGAGACTGAAACGCTTATCACCAGCAAGACGACTCAGGTTAAAACTGAAGTTAGCAATATTATTGGCTTGAATGAAACTCAATTTCGTCAAGTTATGGTGTTGCCTCAAGGAAAATTCCGAGAACTGTTGCTTGCTAGCTCTAAAGAGCGTGAAGAAATTTTTGGCCAGCTCTTTCAAACTGACATATATAAAAAAATTGAGTACGCGCTCAAAGATAAAGCGAGTGCAATTAGTAAAGCGAAAGGCGAATTTGATAATCAAATTCGAGGTGCTTTACAAGTTGCAGAAGCGAGTTCTGAACAAGAACTATTACAACAACTGGAACAAGTAACTAAGCAATTAGAGTCTGATAAAAAGAATGAGCAAGCAGCGTTAGATAAGCTCAATACTGCTAAATCTGAATTGCAAAAAGCGGAAACCTTGAATGGAGAGTTTTCGAAACGAGAGCAAGCAGAAAGCGCACTCAAGCTGCATCTAGAACACTCAGATTCGATAAAAGCTCGTCAACAGCAATTAGAAAACGCTAAAAATGCCAATAAGATAGAGTTGCCCTACGTCTCATTACAAAATGCAAAAGCTCAAACGCAAGAGCTTAGGCAAAAAATCGTAGCTTTGAAAGAGAGTCTCGAAAAAGCTCATGTCGTTGCGAGAGAACAAGAAAACTTGCAGCAAAGTGCAAAAGAGGCCGCGGCAAAGGTCCCGCAGTTAACGCAACTGCAGTATCAGCTTGAAAGTATGAAAAACAAGTTGGTCGAGAAAGACAATTTGGAAAGTAAAATAACGGCGGGTTATCAACAAAAACAACAATTTGAAGCAACGTTAAAACAGTACATAGAACTAAAAGATAAGTTAACGTTACAGGCCCAGCAGGGACAGAAGGAGCTAGAGAAAGCACGAGTTGATGTTGCGCTTATTGGCAGCATTGATGCGGAAATAAAACAAAAACAACGGCTGTTACAGGATCTACAAAAGCTGCATGATCTTACTTTAGAGCTCTCTAAACTCAATGCGCTAACTGTAGGTAAGCAGCAGTCACTAAACGAAGCCAGTCAGCGCTATATGCAGTATCAACAAGACGCTGATACGATAGAGCTTAAGTGGCACAACGCTCAAGCAGCAGTATTAGCGCAGCGACTAAAAGCAGGTGAAGCATGCCCGGTGTGTGGTAGCGAAACGCATCCTAACCCCACAACGTTTGTTGAAGAAGCCGTTACAAAAGAGCAAGTTCAGGCGGCTAGAGCGAAAGAGCGAGAAGCTCAAACCTTGTTGAACCAACTAAGCAATCAGCTAGAACAACATAACGTTGTCATTAGTCAGTATCAGAATCAGTATAACCAGTTGAAAGAGGAGTTGGGTGAGTATGCTACATCTGAGATCTCGACGGTTCAAAATGATTTGCAAGCGCTTAATGCTCAACTCCTACGTCTACAAGCTATTGATATTGAAAAACTAGAAAGGAACGTTGAACAGCTTAATCAACGCTGCGTCGTGGGTGAAAATAAAATTCATGAGCTGCAGAATAAAATGGCGGCAAATGAATCAACCGTTAAAGCGAACCAAGAACAATTGGCTCAATTACAAGCTTCTATTGACCCAAAATACAGTTCCGCTGACTTGCTTGAACGTGAAATTTTGCTGACAAACGAGCAAATTCTGAGTTTGAACACAGGCTTAGAAAAGGCGCAAAACGCTTTGCAGCAAGCGATATTGGAGAAATCAAATGCGGAAAGTCACTTAGCGACGAACAAGCAGTGGTTATCTGAGTCAGAGCAAAAACTTAGCCAAGCAGAATTAGCGTGGAATGAGGCACTACAGGCGAGTAAATTTGAGGATGAAAGCCATTATCTAAGTAGTCGAGTGGGAGATGATGAACTTCAAGCCTGGCAGCAAGAAATAGACAGCTTCAAACAGGCACAAACCAAGCTTGAGCAAACACTACATGATTTAAATCATGCATTGAAAGATCTTGAAAGGCCTAATTTAGAGTCGTTTAACGACAGGTTAACCACTCTGCAGACGCAATATATTGAAGTAAGGAATCAACTTGATACCACACGCTCAATATTTGAACGCCTTGAAAAGGTTCGTAAAGATATTGCCGTGTTGCATGAGAAAAATAGTAAGTTAGAAGAAGAATACAAAGTCTTTGGTACGTTGTACGACGTTGCTAGTGGTAAAACAGGCAGCAGGGTTAGCCTACATCGCTTTGTTCTTGGTGTACTGTTGGATGATGTGCTGATTCAGGCCTCTCAACGCTTAAGCCTTATGAGTAAAGGGCGCTATATTCTTGCTCGAAAAACAGAGGGCTTCAAAGGCGCTGCGGGTCGCGGCTTAGATTTAATGGTTGAAGATGGCTACACAGGAAAAACGCGTGATGTTGCGACACTTTCCGGCGGTGAATCATTTATGGCAGCGCTTGCTCTGGCACTTGGTTTGTCGGATGTTGTGCAATCCTATAGTGGCGGTATCCGTTTAGACACTTTATTTATTGATGAGGGCTTCGGTAGTTTAGACCCAGAGTCTTTAGATCTTGCTATTCAAACGCTAGTGGACCTGCAACAGACTGGGCGCATGATCGGTGTTATTTCTCACGTTTCTGAGCTGAAAGAGCAAATGGCGCAGAGGATTGATGTTGAACCATCAAGACTTGGTTCAACGGTGTCGATTAAATCTCAATGTCGCTTCGCTGTCTAATTCAGTGATTACTGTTAGATCAAAAAGCCCCTATTGTTAGGGGCTTTCTGACTAAGTCGCTACTGTTCGCAAAAGTGGCCTTCTTTTGGCGATTGGGTAATCGCATATTCGCCATCGAGGTTGCGATAAACAATCGTGTTCCAAACAGAGCCATCATCCAATTCAAACTCAATAGCATAGTTGACGCCGCTAACGATTTGCGCGTGAACATTCAGTATTTGTTTAAACGACGCTATTGTGTCCATTTTCTTTAAAACAAAGGCCATTGCCTTTTGTGCATCAGGGGTCGCGTTAAACTCATTCCACCCACCTGGCATGTTTCCTTGTGCATTACATACATCTGCCGAGGTCGTTAATTGTGTCGTTTCGCTCGGCTTTTCCTGCTGACAACCTGCAAGTAACACCAAAAGTGCACAAACTGACACTGTTTTTAATTTCATAACAATAACCTCTGTCTATAACGCAACGTATTATAGGAGGGTGATATGCCTACGAATGTCTATGTTGTGCAAAGTTTCTATATGCATAGGGTTAAATGCTGACAAAATGTACAAGCATGGTCAGCTTGTAAGTCAAAAATAGAGCAATCTTGTTATTGATTTGCTGAGATGACGAGGTTTCGGTGTTCAGCGCGCTATTGATGATGAAGAATTGTGATGTGTACCTATGAGGGCGATGGTGCGGCTTAGTGATCGATTTGTTATCTTCTAGAGTAAAATCAATCACTAATTAAAATTTAGGTGTTGTATGAAATCGATAAAAATATTTTTACTTTTGTCACTTGCAACTTTATTTGGTTGTACCTCGAAGCCGGATGGGGTGGAACCCGTGAATAATTTCGATTTAGAGCCATATCTAGGTAAGTGGTATGAGATTGCACGCCTAGACCATTCATTTGAGCGAGGCTTATCCAACGTTACCGCTGAGTATCAGGTTCGTGAGGATGGCGGGGTCAAGGTGATAAACCGTGGATATTCCGAAGAAGAGCGACAGTGGTCAGAAGCTGAAGGCAAAGCTTATTTTGTTGAAGATGAAACGGTGGGACACTTAAAGGTTTCCTTTTTTGGGCCAATATACTCTTCTTACATTGTGTTTGAGCTAGGTGAAAACTATGACTATGCGTTTGTCTCAGGTTACAACCACGACTACTTGTGGCTATTGTCTAGAACTCCTAATGTTGATGAGAAAGTAGTGGAGCGCTTTAAGTACGTAGCTAAAGAGAAAGGTTTCGCTATCGACGAGCTCATTTTTGTTGAACAAGAGAAACAACGGCAGCTTTAAGTTCATCAGCGTGGCTGAAAAAGCGGACAGAGGGGAAGCTTCCTAATTAAAGCTCAGTTTGTCATTTCGCTTAACAGTAATTTGTTACGGCGTAACTTAATGTGGTCAAAATGGATATAGCCCCATCATTTGTGATTACTCGTGATGGGGCTTATATAAATTTGAGTGAGCGTCGAAAGGTTGCTCTATCAACAAACGGTTATGGTTTACTTAATCAAACGAACGATCAGGGAACCTGGTGCTCGAATAGATTCAACATTGTGGCTAAGTACTGTGCCGCTTGTTGGGGCGGTGTAGCGTTTAATCTCAGCGCCAAAGCTGTCGTATTGAATCGCAAGAAGTTGACCTTGCTCGACAAAATCCATCAAACTGACATGAGGCAGTACAAAGCCGCCGTGTGTCGCTTTCACACTGATGATTTCGTTTCCTTCCAAGCATGACGTAATAGGGTCCATATCACCTTCAACAATGTTATGCTTTTTCAGCACATTAAAAATGCCTGTTACAGTTCGACTGATAAGTTCTTGCTCGGTGTATCGCCCCATACCTACTTCAACAGTAATGCTTGGGACACCATGGTTATTCCAGACCGTTTCAAGGACGCCAGCATCTCCAGGATCATTTAAAATCGCATCAGGATTAATGAGGCGAGCCATTTCTAATGATTGCTCGATTCGGAAATCTGCAAACACGTAAAGTGGATAGGCAGCACCACTGGTTTGAGTGTGAACGTCAATGGCTAAATCAGCATTTGGCTTGAGCAAATCATTCCACAATGCATATAAGTAACGTTGGGCCTCATTGCCGTTTTGGTCACCAGGAAAAAAGCGGTTTAAGTTTGCAGGAGACGCATCAGGGTCTGCGGAATAGAAATCGCGGCTGTGGTTTAGCATACCAGGCATGTTAATGGTTGGAACAATAGTGACAGTACCAGCGACTTCAGTGCCGATGAGCTCTCGAGCAGTTTTCTGCGCTGCTAACACACCATTGTACTCATCACCATGAACCCCTGCGGTAATCATGATCTTCTTGCCAGGTTTTTCACCTTTGAACACTAGCACAGGTAGGTGTTGCCACTGAGAGAGAGCATTCGTTGCGATGCGAAACCAAAACTTATGCTCGCCCGAATTTAGGTCTGCTACATTGAGAGATTGAATCACTTGATGACCTTGAATCACGTCATCGAGAAATTGTGTTGCCATTAAAGTTACCACTCCAAAACCATAAGCTAATCTAAAACCTTAGCGTCGTCATACCATGAATATTAATAAGGCGAGAACATGTCTCGCCTTAATTACCAATTGGCTTCGTTTTACGCAAAACCCATAATATGAGCTGCGATAACGACGATACTTGATAGGGTAAAGAGTAATAGAATAAATCGCCAGCAGAATTTTGCCCAGTCACCCCAGTCGATACGGCAGACACCAAGCGTTGCCATGAGAGATGCCGAAGTAGGGACGATAACGTTAGTAAAGCCATCGCCAAGTTGGAATGACAAAACTGCCACTTGGCGCGTAACTCCTGCAATGTCTGCCAGAGGGGCCAGTAGAGGCATCGTTAGTGCCGCTTGTCCAGAGCCCGAAGTGACGAAGAAGTTGAAGATAGATTGGAATACATACATTAACCATGCCGCAGCCACGTCAGGAAGCCCGCTAATCACGCCGCCAGCACTGTTTAGAATTGAGTTCAGTACACTCGCTTCATCAGTTGTACCACCACCAAGGATCAACAATACACCTTTTGCACAACCCACTAACAGGGCAGGTGCAAGCATAATAGCTGCACCTTCTTTAAATGCATCAGCTGCGCAGTTTAGCGTCATACCGTTCAGGCGAAAAATCGTACCGATGATCGCGACAACAAAGCCCATAGTGAAAAATTGAGACGCGATTTCTGGGATGTACCATGCGTTAGCGACTACGCCCCAAACGACCCACACCGTGGTCGCAATAACTGTAAAGATAACGAGTGTGTCACCTAGGTTCCAACGAGAATCTTGATTGCCAAGCTCTTGCTGACGGAAATACTGGTCTGTGCGATGGCTGTAAGAAAGTTTAGGATTTGACTTCACGCGAGCGGCGTAGATCATGGTGAAGGCGATACCGATTAACGTAAAGCCAGCCCATAACCCCATGCGCACTGTCATGCCGGATAAAACAGGTACTCCCGCAATGCCTTGCGCAATAGCGACGGAGAAAGGGTTCATCCAAGAAGTAGCAAAGCCAATTTGAGTCGCAACATAGGTAACCATTACCGTAGTGATACCATCATAACCAAGGCGAACCATAAGCGGCGCGATAATAATCGCAAACGCTACGGCTTCTTCACCCATACCAAATACCGCACCGCCTAGCGAGAACAGCAAAAATAGCACTGGAATGAATAGCGCTTCGTTACCTTTGGTCTTATCGATAAGGCGCAGGATACCGTTATCGATTGTGCCTGTGCGCATTACAACGCCGAAAGCACCGCCGATAACCAACATGAACATAATCACGCCGATTGCGCTGCCCCATTTAGAGCCAGAAACTAGCCCTTCGAAAGGGAAGTTCATCAGACCAATGCCACCACCAGAAGCAAACAGGCCAACCTTGTTGTAAACCAGTTCACCGTTTTCGTCGGTTGCATAAGAGAAAGAAGAAGGATCGATAACTGTGCGAGTTTTTTCTGCACCGTCTACCATGTAGGTCACCTGTTGGCTATCAAAATGACCAGCAGGAATTAAGTAGGTAAGAATCGCAGCAAGAATACCAACAATGAAGATCAAAATGAGGGTATCTGGCATCTGCCACGACTTAGGGGTAGCAACCGAGTCTGCTGGTTGCGCATGTGTGTGAGACATAACTTACTTCACGTCAAATTCAATAAAGCATGAAATATCGATAAAATAGAATAAAAAGTCAATATTAATGCTTATGTTGAACTATAAATTCATCAAATATTTGAAGTGAAGTTAATTTGATTGTTTTGTGGTCGAATGTTGGGTTAATGTTTCAATATGCGTTGAGTTTGGATGATTCACGAGCTTTCATAGTACATCTACAGGTGATCTAATCACTTGATTTCTGTCTGTTCTGCATAAAAAGCAGCGACATCACGAAGGTCTTCATCATTTAACATTTTTAACTGTGCTGCCATCATTTCTGCAAGTGGCCCTTTACGCTCACCGGCTTGATAAGATTTCATTGCATTGTAAAGGTACTGAGCATTTTGACCAGCAAGGCTTGGATAGGTGTTGTTCGTTGCGATGCCTGTAACACCGTGACAATAGACACAGCTAGGTGATTTGATTTTACCTTTATCAGCATCACCAAACGGCTCGGCATGGATAGCGGAAGAGAAAATAAAAGAGATTAGAAGTACAAATCTGAGCATGGAGGTTATCTATTCGCTAAAAATCATGCCGATACAATAAAGCTTCCCCTTAGGGGAAGCTCAATGATCAAAATCAAATTAAAGTAGAGATTTTATACTTGATAAGAAAGTGTCGATGTCTTTCGCTGAAATATCTTTATGAGTTACAAAACGAATTGGATTTCCAGGGGTTATCGTGATGTTTTGTTCCTTTAGTTTCGCAGCGATACTTACTATGTCCACTTGAGGAGCAAGCTTCGCGAACACGATGTTCGTTTGAACAAATTCAGGGTTGACTGAAAAACCAGGCAGTTCTGCTAAACCTTCCGCTAAGGTTTTTGCGTTGATGTGATCTTGTTTTAGCTGTTCCACTTGTTCGGTAAGGGCAAGTTTGCCTGCTGCGGCAAGAATACCCGCTTGACGCATACCACCGCCGACCATCTTTCTTAAGCGACGTGCTTTTGCGATGTAGTCTTTGCTACCAAGCAGTAGCGAGCCAACAGGGGCAGCCAGACCTTTCGACAGACAGATCGTCATTGAATCAAAGTACTGACCGATCTCTTTTACCGGAACATCAAGTGCAACGGCTGCGTTAAAAACGCGAGCGCCATCTAGATGCATCTGCAAGTTATGTTTATTCACGAAGTCACGTGCTTCTGCTAAGTAAGACAGAGGTAGTACTTTACCATTAATTGTGTTTTCTAAGCTGAGAAGCTTAGTGCGAGCAAAGTGACAATCATCTGGTTTAATCGCAGCAGCCAGTTTATCAAATGGTAGCGTGCCATCTGGGTTATTTTCGACTGGTTGAGGTTGAATTGATCCCAAAACCGCCGCGCCACCAGCTTCGTATTTGTAGTTATGTGCTTGTTGCCCACATAGATATTCATCTCCCCGCTCGCAATGCGCCATTAAACCGAGCAGATTGGCTTGAGTGCCTGAAGTGGTAAACAAAGCTGCTTCGAAACCAGCAAGCTGCGCAGCAAATTTTTCAAGCTCATTGACCGTAGGGTCATCACCATAAACATCATCCCCAACGGGGGCCTTAAACATGGCTTCTCGCATGGCTTGGGTGGGCTGTGTAACGGTATCTGATCGAAAATCCATGAATGTCTCCTTGGTCAAAGTCCTAAATATATCCGCAAAGGCGCGCTTTGCTTAAGCAAGCGATCGTTTTGGCATCGGTGATCGTGCCATCGACAATCTTTTCTTCGAGTTGCTTGATTGACAAGGTGACGACCTCAATCACTTCGTCTTCATCGCACTCGTAACGGTTTGTTTTGTTGAGCTTTTCGGCAACAAATAGATACTGTATCTCATCACAAAATCCGGCAAGAGGGGTGACTTGGCCGAGAGACGTGAATTTCTCTGCACTAAACCCAGTTTCTTCCTCTAACTCTCTTTTGGCGCAGCAGAGTGGCTCTTCGTTGCCTTCCCTGGTACCAGCAGGAAGTTCCAATAGCCATTTATTAAGTGAAGGCCGAAATTGGTGGACAAGGACAATTTCACCCTCCGCTGTAATAGGGAGAATCACTGCAGCGCCCGGATGATGGATTGTGGTGTGCGTAATTGCCTGTCCTGTAGGAAGCATAACGTCTTCTTCAATCAGAGAAATTTGCTTCCATTTATGAATTATCTTGCTCATGCAGTTATGAACCCTAGCTGTTACCGCATTTTTGACGTTTTTCGACATTAACCACAAATGGTGGGAAACAAAAGCAAAAAATACTGCAACACGACGAAAGCGTTTGCACTTTAAGTGAGCAATGTCTCATAAATGGAAACTTTGATTGCTTCGTCAAGATGGGGAAAAGCATCTGCTATAAGGGGAATTCGACAAAATACATTTGTAACAAAGTTATAACAAGTGTATAAAAATGTTAACGCAATACCACTTCAGTAGCCGGAGAACGTATGACACAAACCTTATTTGCCTCAAATGCCGAAAAAGCGCTTCTCTCAGAACGCATCAATAAATTGGCGAAAGCGTTAACGGATGGCGTTTATGAGCGTGAACATACGATCAAGCTCTGCCTTCTTGCTGCACTTGCTGGTGAAAGTGTTTTTCTTTTAGGCCCCCCTGGTATTGCAAAAAGCTTAATTGCCAAACGACTCATCCAAGCGTTCGATAACAGCAGTTACTTCGAATACCTGATGACGCGCTTCTCAACCCCTGAAGAGGTGTTTGGGCCACTGAGTATCCAAGAGCTAAAAGACAACGGCCGTTATGTTCGCTTAACTAAAGGGTATTTGCCAACTGCACAAGTCGTATTTTTGGATGAAATCTGGAAGGCGGGGCCTGCAATTCTTAACACATTGCTGACAGTGGTTAATGAGAAAACATTCAAAAATGGCAGCGATATCGAGCGTGTGCCAATGCGCCTGTTGGTATCGGCTTCCAATGAATTACCCGATGAAGATAGTGGATTGGATGCCCTCTACGACCGCATGTTGGTGCGTGTGTTTGTGAATCGAATTCAGAATAAACAAAACTTTAAGTCGATGTTGACTGTGGGCACATCGCAAGAGGCACAAGTACCAGAAGGCCTAGCGATAACTGATGAAGAATATCATCAATGGCAACAACAGCTCGACAAATTGACGCTAACCGACAATGCATTCGAAAAGCTTTTCCAGCTTAAAACGATGTTAGAAAGCAAAGTTGAAGCTCAGTTTGGTGATGTGGCCAATACCGACATGTATGTCTCTGACCGCCGCTGGAAGAAAGCCGTGAAGTTGTTAAAAGCGAGCGCGTTTTTTAATGGTCGCGATGAAATCAATCCGCTTGACCTTCTACTGCTGCAAGATTGTTTATGGAACAGTCCTGAATCGCGAGATGTGGTACGTGGAGTGGTTCAAGAGTTCGCCTTAAAACATGCATTTGATCAACAAGACGCGGAGCAGGAAATCGAGTACTGCCGTGAGTCTTTGGTTGATGTTCAACATGAACTTGAAGATGCCTACCGCATGACGTTAACGTCTGAAGCGGCAACGGGTATTTTGCGCAAAGAAACCATGCGCTTTGATACCTCTAAAGCCAAGATGTACAAAGTTGGCGCAGCCGTTAACTTAGTTAAATTGGTGGTCTTGCAAAGCAACATGTCGGTTTCAGAATCAGAAAAAGGTGATAGCCGCTGGGTTTATGTACCCAAAGATGAGTTAGATCGAGTCATTAAAGAGGGAAGCGGTGATGTGTATGGTTACGTCAATCAAAACACCAACATGTGCCGTTTACGATTTGACGTTGACGCGGCGAATAACCTAGTTATCCGTGATATCGCGAACCGAGGCATTCTGGTTAGCCTAGTGACTCAAGAGGGCTTGGATGTAGAGCTCTACCAAAAGTGGTTAACGCAGAGCGAAAAAGCCGTAAATCAGCTTAGTGAGGCAGAACACCATATGCGTAAGGTGAAAGCGAACTTTCATGATGCGCTTCCGCATAGCTTTGTTGATCCTGAACTACCCCGCCTAATGGAGTCGAGTCTACAACAGGTCAGTCAGAGACTTGAATCAATCCAAGCAGAAAGTGAAAAAGTTATCCAACGCTTTAAAAACTTAAATCAGTTTTTCTCATAAGGAGACGACATGCTAGGTGCAGACGGACTTAACCTCGCGCTGATGGTGGCCGACTCCGGCATCATCGATAGCGCAGTTAATGATTTGATGGCTCGTTCACAAGTCATGATGATGGCAGAAAACAGAGGTGTTAAATCTTCGGTCAAAGGTCACTTGTTAAAGTGGCGAGGCAGTGTTAAAAAACGGATCACCAAGGTATGTGAGACAGAGCGTTTCCAACAAGAGCTGTCTTTATATCAAGAGGTTATTCATTGGGATGAAGAGGCGTTTTTTGAAAACATCGAAGATGTGATTAAAAAGCTGGAATGGCACTCTGCGTTTTACATGCAAGCTCGCCGAATGATGGAAAAGAACAAAGGGATGAATAACCCTATGTTCCCTCATTACTTTTGTGATCAATGGTACCAAAGCCTCACCGATGCTATAAAACAAGCGCAAGTAAGCGAGCTTGAAGCCAATAAAGAAAAGGTGCTGAAAGACCTGTATCAACGTATGGAAACCATGCGTAATATGGATAAAGTCACGGAGTCGGGTGACGCTGAAAGTGTAGGGCGCCTGTGGGATATGGCATCTGCCAAGTTGAGTAAAACAGACTTAACGGTGATGAAACGCCATGCTGAGTTTCTGAAGAAGCACCAAGGCTTGCAAGAAATTGCGGAGCAACTCGGTCGTATGGCGGGGCAAGTAAATGATCCTGAACTAAATCGTGCGCCCACTGAAGAACTTCAATTGGTCGAAGAGAAAAGTGATGAGGCGACGGATGATATTGTCGGTATTCACGAAAGCGATGATCTAAATAAGCTACTTCCCAACGAAACGATGTTTTTGGCGTATCCTGAACTTGAAGTTGTGTTCTATAAACACTTAGTTGATAAACGGCTCATGAACTATCGTACACAAGGCAAATCGCGCACGTTACGTAAAGTTAAAGCTCACCGACCTGACCATAAAGCGGTAGATATCGAAAAAGGCCCCTTCATTGTTTGTGTGGACGCGTCCGGTTCCATGAGTGGCTTTCCTGAGCAATGCGCCAAAGCCATGGCTTATGCTCTGATGCAAATCGCACTAGCGGAGCAACGTGATTGCTATGTCATTATTTTTTCTACGGAACACATTACCTACGAACTAACCAAACAAGATGGTCTGCGCGAGGCGGCGGACTTTCTAACTTATAGCTTCCATGGTGGTACAGACTTAGAGCCAACTTTGATTAAATCTATCGACTTGATGAGCGGTGATAAATATAAAAACGCAGACATGGTAGTCATTTCCGACTTTATCGCGCCAAAACAACAAGACGAGTTACTGGCCAAAGTGGATGCGCTCAAGGCGAAGAAAAACCGTTTTCACGCGATTAGCTTATCGAAATACGGAAATCCTGCATTAATGTCGATGTTTGATCACACTTGGTCTTATCACCCTAATGTTGTGGGAAGATTGCTAAAAAGGGTCAGCAACTATTAAACGCCTTAATGTTTCATGGGACAAAACGAACTGAAAGCGAGATTTATATTGCTTCGTTTTAAGCCAATAAGATCGAACTTTGGTCGAATTGACTTAAAAGAAATCAAACGAACAGAAAATGAAATGTTTTTGTTTGACTATCTTCTCTCAATCCGTAAAGTAGCCACCAACGCAACGGGGTAGAGCCCTGAAGCGTAATAAAAAGGCGCCTTGGCAGAGTGGCTATGCAGCGGATTGCAAATCCGTGGACCTCGGTTCGACTCCGGGAGGCGCCTCCA